>JANMHA010000392.1:0-8476 GCA_031374925.1 Pirellula sp.
ACGACAACCCATTGGCCGCAGACGGTTTTCAAAAACGGTTTGAAAAACGATGTCTGGCGGTACGCGAGGAAGGTATAAAAAAAGGAAAAATAATGAACTTGACTATCCTAGAAAAGCTCCGATCGGACGAAAATGCTTCACCGCGTCGCTGAGGGAGGGTGACTTAGGCTGAAAATTCCCGGACGGTCTCTAAATGCGGAGGATCAAAATCACCTCCGCCGCAACCCTTCAACCCGCAACCCGCAACCCGCAACCCCGCAACCCTTCAACCCCGCAACCCTTCAACCCTTCAACCCTTCAACCCGTCAACCCGTCAGGCCTTCAAGCAGGAAACCTTGCAGTTATGGACCTGACTTTCCAAGATGGAGAAAACTTGAACGAACAGGTTCACATCGTCGGCTTTGTGTCTTTTACTTTCGGAGATAAATCTCATGGCTTTTCTTTCTAACCCAGTGACTGTTGTTTGGGGAGCCATCGTAATAATGTCGATTGTTCCGACCCTCATTTACTATTGGCATAAAACCCGCAAAGCGGAAATGGATGCCGATCTCAAAATGAAAATGCTGGAAATGGGGATGTCTGCATCCGATATCGAACGTGTGCTAAAAGCGGAGAGTCAGGAGACAGCGACTCGACGCGCGTAAACAGCGTTGCCCTCGTTTATCCAATGGACCAATCGAAAGAAGTTCGCATTGCGTGTTCTAGAACTGTTCGCCGGCATTGGCGGATTTGCGGCAGCCTTTCCAGCCGCGGAAATCGTACAAGCGATCGATATCGATCAGTCCGCTTGCGACGTTTACCAATCCAATTTCCAACATCCTTATTCTATCAAAGAGATCGCAAGCCTACCCACCGAGTACTTTGCGGAACTTCGGGCGGACATGTGGTGGATGAGCCCGCCTTGCACTCCATTTGCTCAGAGAGGCGCGCTTCGAGATCTTGACGACCCTCGCTCCGACGCGCTCAAACACTTAATCCAAGCCGTGGCTGCACTTCGGCCTCCGCTGGTATGTTTGGAAAATGTGGTTGGATTTGAAACATCGAATGCGTTTCAGACTTTGCATGAGCGATGGACCAAGGTTGGTTATTCTATTCAAACTTGCTTTCTGTGCCCTTCGTCTCTCGGCTGGCCGAATCGCAGGCCACGTGTCTATTGCATCGCATCCTTGACGCGTCGACCTGAAATTGCATTGCCCACCCTGAAGCCAAAGCCGTTGAATCAGTTCGTGGACCGCAGCATCACGCCCGAATCGCATCCGGCACTTTGGCTCGAAAAGGAAACCGTCGATCGCTACTTGGTCGCTATGGATCGAGTTTCTGTTGCCACCGAATCGGCGATAACCGCTTGCTTTGCAGCTTCCTACGGCAAAGCGATTGTGCGATCTGGGTCGTACTTGGAAACGGAATCAGGTTATCGGCGATTCTCCCCGCGCGAAGTGGCTCGACTGCTCGGCTTCAGCGATGACTTTCTGCTGCCGGACACAATATCGGTCCAACGGCAATGGCACCTGCTAGGCAACTCTCTCTCGTTGCCAGCAGTAAGGCATGTGTTGGAATGGTGCAAGCGAGACTACTCGATTTCGTAGCGGCGCATCTTTTGACGGAGAGTCGAGCGGTGCATTCCTAGTTGCGCGGCTACCAAGGCTCGGTTGTGATTGGATGCATCCATCATGGCTTGCAGCAATGGTCGCTCGACGACGGACAAGAAATCTTCGTACATGGTTCCAAAGTTATCGTCGGAATGCGACCCTTGAATGCGTTGCCCAAGTTGGCTCAATCGATCTAAGTGATCAAATGTCCATCTTCGAACCTCTTTGGCCAGATCGCTAGCAACCTCAGGAGTCAGTTGCGAAACGGATGGTTCTGGTGCCGCGAGGTCCTCGACATCAATGCAACTGCTTCGAGTGGCACTGACCGCGCGGTCAATGACTCGTCGCAGCTCTCGATCGTTGCCAGGCCATGATCTTGCGACCAACCACTCTGCTGCCGCGTCGGAGAAAGTAAGTTTGCGATCACGCGTTTGTGTTTTTAATATTGCATTGGCCAGCGGTAGAATGTCCTCACGCCTTTGAGATAACGGAAGTAGCTCTATCGTGAAAACGCTCAATCGTTGACGCAATTCCTCCAGGAATTCCCCCTCAGCAACCATCGAGCGCAGATTCCGACTGGTCGAAACGATGATACGGGCGGAACAGTGCCGCGTCGTTGAATCACCTAACCTGCTATATTTTTTGTGCTCCAAGACTCGTAGCAATTGGGCTTGCATCGGGAGCGGCAAGTCGGACACTTCATCGATATACAAAGTTCCGTTACCAGCCAGTTCAAATGCACCTGACCGCAAGAACATTCCTTCACGCTTGTGTGGGTTAGATTGAACACTCCCTAGAAGCTCGGTAGCGACCGCGATGGGTGAAATTGCTAACGGTACGAAAGCCAAGAAAGGTTCGGTTTGCCTGTTGCTATTTAGATGGATCCCGGATGCTACAGGTTCTTTCTCGACGCCGCTTGGGCCAACTATGAGGACGGATACATCGCTGCGGGCTGCAATCGCAACCTGCTTGAAGATTTGCTGCTTGGCCGCGGACGAGCCTCTCAATATCTGTGCTGAAGCGTTGCTAAACATGCGAGCGGGCGCATTGAATGAGATTGCTTTTGTGACCGCTTTCAGTCCATCCGCCAGGTCGAAGGGTTTGGTCAAATACTCAAAGACATCCAAATCCATAGCCTGCATGGCACTCGCGAGGTCGCCGAACGCCGTCATCATGATAATTGGCACCTTGGGCCGCTGCTTCTTGATCGCGGCGGTGCACGCGAAACCGTCCATGCCTGGCAGACGCACATCGAGTAGGATCGCATCGAGTTGAGGGGTTTCAGCGAGTTTCGCAATGGCATCTTCTGCGTTCGAAAAAGTTGCGGTATTGTAACCAGCCTGTTCCAAAGCCCTCTTGAGGGCCCAACAAATCGCTTGTTCGTCATCGATGATCCATACACACTTTTGCATTCAAGCGGTTCCTGATCGGGTAGTTCGTTGTTTGACCCTTCGCAGCAGGCGACGACTGGCGGTCCTCAACGTCGCGTTCGGCTCGGGGTTAAACGATGTGGTCTGTGCAGATTCGCATGGTGAATATTGTTAGTCCGTTCTCGCGATGCCAGTGTACATCACCGTGATGGCGTTGTGCGATCCGCTTGCACATGGCCAGACCAAGTCCCACCCCTTCGCGTTTTGTCGTTGCAAAAGGCTCAAACATTGTTGCCACAATCTCCTCGGAAGGGCCTTTCCCATTGTCCTGCACGACCCATTCCATGGTTTTGCATGAATCGTTGAGAAGTTTTGCCGAAACCTCAACGACTCCGCCTGGTCCAGCGGCTTCCAGTGCATTCAAGAGGAGGTTGACTATCGCCCCCACAATCGAGCTGCCGTCATCCACCCAAGTTTCCAAACAGACTCCCCCGATTTTTTCGCCATCAGGACCGCAGCAGTTATTCATTTGAAATAGCACTCGCTGGTGACTAGCGATAGGTTGCACCATTTCCCGCACAGCCTCGTAGATCTGCTGGATGGTCATCGGCGCAGACATCTTATCGATCGCATCCACCCGCAACGTCAATAGCCTTTGAATGGATTCCTCGGCGAGTTTCATCTGCTTAAGCGAAATCGACAGGGCTTCTTTCGTACTCGGGTCGGGCAAGCAGGTTTGGATTGCGAGCCTGGCGCCTGTTAAGTGATTTCGCAACTCGTGAGCCAATCCGCTGGCCATCAGGTTGATCATTCTCGAACGTTCGTTTTGCGCAATCTGCGATGAAGAACGCTGCAGTTGCACGCTCATCGAGTTTACCGATTCGTAGAGCGTGTGGATGGCGTCGATTGGCCCGGTTGGGGCAATCGTTTCAAAGGAACCGTTAGCAATTTTTTGGACGTGCTCACCAAGCCTTTCGATCCGATGACCGATGCGGTTTGCGACGATCGCGGCGACCAAGGCGATCGCGATCGATGAGAAAAGTCCTGTGACCAATGGTAAAACAAACGCCTGAACCGAACCGCGATTGGAGCTCGACTGGGACTCCACTAGTACCAAGTAACGAGGCTTTGCGTCGGTTTTTAGATCTTGAGGTAGTGGAAAGGCCGTGGCGTTAGCTCGTTCGCCAACTCCAATTTCAATGGTTTCGAAAAACGGTATTTGAGGCGAAATACTTGCCTGCGAAGTGAGTCGAGCGATCCAAGGCTGCTCCCGATCGATTGGAAATGCACTCGACTTGGAAATCAGCCGAGTCGAATCATCGGAGACGATTGCTAACTTGAGGGAGGACAGTTCTTGAATCTGCGTCAAGACGCTCTCGGTCAGCGGGTACGGGGCGTTGACACATAGATTGCCCGTAGAGGTGAGTCGTTCAAGCGTGGCGCTCTTGGCGGCTCGATCTGCAAACCACTTTGAGCAGACAGTTACTCCTAACGCTGCAGCAAGAACTGCCAGCAGCATGGGGAACAAAAACTGGAGTCGAAGCGATGTTTTCAATGCATTGCCTTAGTGTAGCTCGACACATTGTCGCCTTTTGCTCTGCAAAAGTGCGTTTAGTCTGCACACTTTCGCGGAGCGAAAGGCGACAATGAAATAATCACGGCGCGGAATGCCGTGCTACATTAGCGAACTCGCATCTCTTGCGGCATCAAAGCCCAAACCGCTGGCTTGCCCGAGGTGTTCTGCCAACCGGACCGAAGCAATACTCGCGTCGTATCCAGTCGAAAACCGCGTTGAGCAAAAACCCCAAGCAACTTTTGCTCTAGCGATTGCAATACTCCAACTTGTTCGATCGCGATGTCCCCGCTACTCGATTCGTCTAGCATTCGAAACAAGTCGAATCCCGTCGAAGGCTCTGGGCGGTGAACCATCTTGAATTTTTCCAAGTTGGCCTTCTTGGCCACGATTGCGATGCAGTCATCGACTCCACCTATCTCGTCCACCAAACCGTGTTGTTTGGCTTGATCACCAGACCACACTCGGCCGCCTGCTAGTGTCTTTAGTTTCTCGATAGGGATGTTGCGAGATTGGCTAGCTAGTTTCAGGAAGCGGTCGTAAACCTCATCGATGAATCGCTGCATATTGTGAATCTCAAAATCCGACCAAGCCCGATCGATGGCATTGGAACTCGCCGATTCGTCCAGCGTCACCGATTCGACATGCACTCCAACACGTCGAAGCAATGATCCAAGACTTAGTTTTAGAGAGAAAACACCAATGGACCCGGTGATCGTGCCGTGTTCTGCGTAAATGGGTTGGCCGATGCAGCTGACCCAATATCCTCCGGACGCTGCCATTTCGCCCATCGAGATAACCACGGGTTTCTTGCGAGCGAGTTCATCGAGAGCTTGTCGGATGGCCTCACTGGCGGTGGCGCTTCCACCGGGCGAATTGACACGGACGACGACCCCTTTCACGCGGTCGTCTTGAATCAGCTCTTCAATCGACTTGACCATCGGACCGGCTACGATGGAGCCAGGCGAAGCTTCTTTGCCATCGACGATCGCTCCGCTCAAATGCAGAATGGCAATCGAATCGTCTTTGAGTTTGGAGTTTTCTTTGGGGCCGGCCATCGCTTTGCTCATGATTTCGAAGATGGACATTTCGCGTTTCGGTTTGGATTTGGGTTTGGTCCATTCGATATCCTTTCCGATGAATTCCTGAACGGTACTTTTCATGGAGCCATAGGGTGCCAGTTTGGTAACAAGACCGGCAGCCAGAGCGTCAGCGGGCAGGAGCATTCGTTTCTTTTGAAGTTCACGTACGGCGGCGGTGGTTAGTCCCCGGCCTTTCGCGATCCGAGAGACTTGTGCAGCGTTGATAGATTCGAGCATGGCCAGGTAATGGCCCTTTAGGTGTTCGCTCATGACTGGATTGGTATACGGCTCGACGGCACCTTTGAAATCGCCTGCTCTCACCACCGATGCTTTAACACCGACCAGATCCATAGCATCACGGTAGAACATGGTTTCGAGTGCCGAGGAGGGCATGTCGACACCGCCGAAGTCGGCCATGATGATTTCATCGCAGCAGACAGCAATCGCCAAATGGACGTTGCTTGCGTCCTCGAGCCACGCGATCGTCTTCTTGCCCTTGGCTTTCAAGCTTGCCATGCGACGCGTGAATTCATCCAACTGAGCTGAGTTTAGCCCAATGGCCGAATCCGAAAGGTCAAAAAGAACATGGGTTAAGTTCTCTTCGTCCCCCATTTCCTGAAGGTACTCGCAAAGGCGAAAGAACGATTTGCTTTTGGCCGGGGCCTGACCAAGGAGAAGGCTGGTGGGATCGATCGAGGCGGGCTGCATCAAATCATCGTAAGAACCGCTCAATGCAATTTGACGTAGTTGCTTTTTGGCCGGCAACTTTTCCTTGGTGCTTCTGGTCTTTTCGGTTTTCTTTGCGACGGGCTCCTTTGGTTCCGAAGGTTCCGAGACCTCGCTGGGCTTTACTGTTTCAACTGTGGGTGCCTGCACAGATTGGGGTGGCTCGACAACCGTTTTGGGTGGTTCGGTTGAGGGAACCGCCTCGCGTTGGCCCCAGGCTGTGCTAATGAAACAAGCGGCCGTCAGAACGGCGAGCGAGGCTGAACTGAATAGGATTCTACGTAAAAACATTTTGAACATGGCAACTCCGGTTGCTCGACGGCGGTTGGTGGATTCGAGGACTACTTCAGTATAGCTTGAGAATCAACCGGGTTGCGGCTTGAAACGGGGAAGCATTTTTTCTCGTTTCGAGTAAAATCGCGGTAGTCTTTGGGGCGAATTCAAAAAAGGGTTGGGGGCAGGAGTGATAGTAACTATTGACGGGCCAGCGGGCGCTGGAAAGAGTTCGGTTGCAAAGCGATTGGCCAAGGAGATTGGGTTTGAGTTCCTGGATACCGGAGCCATGTATCGCTGCGTGACGTTGGCTTGCCTTAGACAGCATTTGCCCCTAACTTACGTTGATGAGGTAGCAACCGTCGCCCATCGGGTTCAAATCGAGCTAAAAGGAAGTCGCGTTTTCTTGGACGGCGAAGATGTTTCGCAAGAGATCCGAAGACCGTCCATCACTCAGTCCATTCGCCCGGTTGCCGATAACAAAGCGGTGCGCGAAGCCATGGTTGCCAGCCAACGTCGATGGACCGAGGGACGCGATGTGGTGACCGAGGGCCGGGATCAAGGCACAATTGCTTTTCCAAATGCCGATTGCAAGATCTATCTGACTGCAACCCCCGAGGAAAGGGCGCGACGACGCGTCGGGCAATTGATCGAGCTTGGGATCGATGCGGACTACTCGGAAATTCTTGAAATGCAAAACCAGCGCGACCAACACGATACGCAACGTGAATCCGGAGGCCTGAAAGCAGCTCAGGATTCGATCACGGTATGGACCGACGGAATGTCGGAGGAACAAGTATTGGAAAGTCTGATTGAGATTGTTCAAGAAAAGCAACATGCGATCTCCGAGCGAATCGCCGCCAAAACTCAATGAGCAAATCCATACCCGAGAAGCCGGTCCGCGGCATTCAGTACATAGGCCGGCAGCTTTTTTATCGAGGGGTACGTCTACTTTGCCGCATGGTAGCCGCGGTGACTTTCGGTCTCCGCACGGAAGGCCAACATTATTTGGAGATGGAGGGGGGGGGGATGTTGCTTTCCACGCACCAGTCCATGCTCGATCCGGTGATTGTGGGACTGGTTGTGAATCGTAGGCTCAACTATCTGGCCCGAAAAACGTTGTTTAAGAATTCGTTTTTTGGCTTCCTCATCGGACTGCTGGATGCCATCGAGATCGATCGCGAACGGGGCGGTTTGGCTGGTCTTCGAGAAATGCTAAAGCGATTGCAGCGGGGGGAGTTGGTCTTGATGTTTCCGGAGGGGACAAGGACTTCCGATGGCGAGATTGCCGCGTTGAAGCCGGGGTTTATCCCAGTTGCACGTCGATCGCAAGTGCCCTTGATGCCGATCGCGATTGTTGGCGCTTACGATTGTTTGCCCAAGGGGACCAAGCTACCGACGCGAAGGCCGATTGCGGTCGTTTTCGGCGAGCCGATCTCCTCGTCAGTTTATTTGCCCATGTCGGATGCCGAAATGATCGAGATGCTTTCGACGAGGCTGAAACAGCTTCACCGGAGAGGCAAAGAGTTGGTAGGAAGTTCAGAACCGTCGGCTCAAAGCGCATGAAGGTGCCGGCAGTTCAGTGCCCAGTGGACATTTTTGAGCCTTTTTAGAAACTCAGAATGTTGATTGTTGCTTGGTTGCCTGCAGCAGCTTTGCAACGCAGCCACGCTGCCACACGCACACGATTGGTGCCAGGCACCGACTGAATACCCCGACACGATTGGTGCCAGGCGACCACGATTGGTGCCAGGCACCGACTGAATACTCCAACAATTCGCTAGGGTTGAGCGGGAGCTTGCCTCCTCTCAACCTTGTTTTGGCGTCCTAAGTAACTGCTTCACAGCGATGCCCGGGGAGGTG
>JANMHA010000421.1:0-15143 GCA_031374925.1 Pirellula sp.
CTCCTTTCTAAGGATAATTACAGCTTGGAACGCTTGTCGTTCCTCGCACATAAGTGAGCATGAATCTTGTTTCAGGAAAAACTCATCTAGCTGGCGTTGGTCAACAACGCCCGTGACAACCACCAGATTTCAAAATAGAGAGCCCGGCTTAGTGCAAACTAAGTCGGGTTTTTTTTTGCGCTTTTGTCGTAACAATTAACCAACGTACCAATCCAGGCCCCCGTTTTCACTGGAACTGGGTTTGCGGCGTCAATTGTTCTTAGTCGGCGGAATGCTTGAATGTCAAAAAAACAGGTCGCGTCAAAAATGAATGAAATTCATCCAGGAAGTTGGTGGCACCGGGACGAGGATTCGGATCGAATCGTTTGCGATCTGTGTCCGCGCCAATGCAATATGAAAGAGGGGGATCGAGGCTTTTGTTTTGTCCGTAAAGTCGAAGGCAATCAAATGGTGCTCGATACCTATGGCCGCAGTACAGGCTTTTGCATCGACCCAATCGAAAAGAAGCCGCTTAATCACTTCTACCCCGGAACAAGCGTCCTGTCGTTTGGGACGGCAGGATGCAACCTGGGATGCCAGTTTTGCCAAAACTGGGACATCTCCAAGTCTCGAGAAGTAGCCAAGTTGAGTTCGGTGGCGGAACCGGAGTTGATTGCCCGGGCGGCCAAAGAACTCGGATGCAAAAGCGTCGCATTTACCTACAACGATCCAGTCATATGGGCGGAATACGCCATCGACACCGCCAAAGCTTGTCGAGCGATTGGCATCCAAAGCGTAGCCGTAACCGCAGGATACATTTCGCCTGAAGCTCGACGCGACTTCTACCAACACATGGATGCTGCCAACGTTGACCTCAAAGCCTTTACCGAAGACTTCTATCGCAAGATCACATACTCGCATCTTGAGCCTGTCCTCGATACGCTTCGTTACCTGAAACAGGAAACCGACGTCTGGTTTGAGATCACCAACCTTATCATTCCAGACTTGAATGACTCCGAGGATGAACTGACTCGGATGTGTGATTGGATTCTCAAGGAACTTGGGCCTGACGTGCCTGTTCATTTTTCTGCGTTTCACCCCGACTTTCGCATGCTCGATCGGCCTCGAACTCCACACGAAAAACTGCTTCAAGCGCATGCGATCGCAAAGCGAGCGGGGCTTCACTTCCCGTTCGTTGGTAATATTCACGATGTCCTTCACGGTTCCACTTTTTGCAGTAAATGTTCAGTCTTGTTGATTGAACGTGACTGGTACGAATTAGGCAAGTATGGGTTGCGAGGTGATCTGTGCGGGGCATGCGGTGCAAAACAGGCTGGACGTTTCGGTGATTCGCCCGGTGATTGGGGGCGCAAGCGACAGCCAGTGAACTTGGATACTTTCCGCCAAACAAATCTACAAGATGAAGTCCATCGGGTATCATTGCCGATATTGCGAGCCCAGAAAGAGTCGTCGTTTGGGTCGCCTGAGCCCTCGCTAAATCGTTCGTTCTTTTCTCCCATTGAGGAAACTATGCCAAGTCAGTCCGTATCTGCTCCAGTCAAACTTGCGATGCTCAAACTGGATGAACTGAGCGATGAGCAAAAAAGTCTCATTCAAAAGGCGGCGCAGATTGTGGTCATTGCTACGGTCTGCAACCGCAAGCTTACCAATGAATGGCTCAATATTCTTGGCCCATTGGCTGACTTGCATGTGATGGGAGTTTTTACGACGCTTAGCCGTGGACATCAGTTGAGAGGTTGTTGCGGATTCCTCGGTCGGCCTACCAAACTTCACGAAGCGATCCTTTCGTCAGCTCAACGAACTGCCAGAGAGGATGCGAGGATGCCTGCGGTTTCCACGGCAGAATTGGCTTACCTGAATCTCGACGTTTCTTTGCTTGCGTCGCCGATCGTCCTCACTGTTCCAGCGGAAGATAGGTATCAGCATGTTCAAGTTGGAAAGCACGGCCTCAAAATCACGCGTGGTCAGCAGGCTGGACTTCTCTTGCCAAGTGTTCCCGTGGAACAGAATTGGACCGTGGAGCAGTTTCTGGAAGGCGTATGTCGCAAAGCTGGAATCCCGGAAGCTTCTTGGCGGGACGCGGACACGCTCCTTGAGACGTTTGACGGTGTCGTGATCAAAGGCAAAATTGACGTTTCGAATTTGCCTTCCGAAATGCCGACCCGAAGCGCTCCAGGCGATATTTCCAGTCTCTTGAAACTGAAGCAGGTCGCGACACAAAACTTGATCGCGTTTTCTCATGGTGCCACACCGACCTACTACGCACTCGATGCAATGGACGGGAATGTCAACGGTCTCGTTTTGACGATCGTAGATACGGAGACCAAAAAACCGTTGGCCCATTGGATCAAGACTTCTTTACGAAACGATATGCCACTTCAATCAAGCTTGTTCGATCTTTGCAAAGCAGCCTCCGAAGTCCTTGCCAAAGCCCGGTTTCAAAAAGCGCTGGACATCGAGCTAGTGATCACGGTTCTTTTCGACACCGTTCATCACGGTGCCGTTCAATTCGAAGATTGGGAAGGAAACCACTTGAAGTCGAAGTTGAGCCACTGCGAAACGGAAGGCTTAAAGCCAGCATCCCGCGCGGTTATTGCCGTTTGCGGAGATCGCGCTGCAGTTGCCTTCGATGCAGAGAAGAGTCCAGAGGCGTTGCTTTGTGAAGCGGCGAGCTCAATAAAGACGCGCCGGAATCCAATCGGCATCTACTCGATGGGATGCATGTCGACCGCTAGCTCGCTCTTGGCAAGCAATACGACAATGGCCAATAGCCACGAAGATGTTCGCCATCCCGCCGTTGCAGAAGGATTCTATCCTTCCGATCCAGAGGCTCGACGCAAGCTTGTGGCTGAATTGAAAGCTGACGTACCGGCAGACGTGATACCTACGCGCGCCTTGGCGATCATGACCCCCCATGCTGGACTTCGTTATAGTGGTCAAGTTGCGATGGATGTCTGGCGCAGCGTGCAGTTGCCTTCGACGCTTTTGATTATCGGTCCAAAACACACTTCTTTAGGTTGTGATTGGGCGGTATCCCCTTCGCAAGCTTGGGAACTCCCGGGCGGAGAACGATGGCAGGCAGATAAAGACTTGATGCACAAATTGGCGGATGGGGTCGAAGGGATGGAACTGGATTTTGCCGCGCATGCGCGTGAGCATGGCGTCGAAATACAGCTTCCTATACTCGAAGCGCTTTCGACGTTGGAAAATCGGCCCAAGCTTGTCGCGATTGCTTTAAAGAGCGCGTCGCTAGAAGAGATTATGCTCGCGTCCGAACAACTGGCCGATGTATTGAGGGATTTGCCGGAACGACCACTTTTGGTCATCTCGAGCGACATGAATCACTACGCGCCCGAAGCGGAGAATCGACGTCGAGATCGATTGGCGATCGACGCGATGTTGACAGGCGATCCAAAGCAATTGATTGAGGTTTGCAAAGACAACCTCATCAGTATGTGCGGGCTAGTCCCAGCGGCGATTGTCATGCAAACACTGATTAATCTTGGCGAGTCGTTTACGGTCGAGGAAGTCAGTTACGATAACAGCGCAAGCAGAGGTGGCGATTCCAACCGAGTGGTTGGCTACGCAGGGGTCGTCTTCAGGGCGACATGAATGTTCAGTGCAAATAAAACTTGGTTCAACTGTTGCCAAAACCATGATCGTTTGGTTAGAACTTGTCTCACTCGAACGAACGACTGAAATCAAAAAAACTACATTCTGACCCGGAGAAAAACACCATGCCCCTACAAGACATTGAAGAAATCACTAAGTTTCTGAACGCCCGCGGTTTCCAAGATGCCGACGAGATGGCTCACGATGCCGTCGAAGAGGGTGAGCCGATCGTAGAGACAATTTGTTTTCACGAAATTGCTGAGGATTTGTTCAACCCAATTCACGACGCAACCTGGGTCGAGGATGCCGCCGAAGATGGCGATCACGAAATCGGCGAGCACATCAAACGCATGCTGGCAGCCGGTGCGGATCCTCAGGATCTGGCGATTTTTTCCCGTTACATGCAGCGTCGATTTGCAGGTGATTTGGGCCGAATCCTTGATGGAATCAACTTGTATACGTCGCCAGAGCGTCCCTTTGAAGACTTTGGGATATTCGCCCTGGTGGATGGAAAGCCAACAGCCCAAATAACCGACTTAGAAGAGGGACTTGGGTTCTGGGATTTGGACTCCGAAATGGAGCTTTCGCATTCCGTGGCCAAGGCATTGGAAGAAGATGAGAGCAACGACGAAGATTGATAGGGTTTTGCTTTTTAGTAAAAAGTGTGACGAAGGAGTATTCAGAGACTAAAATTAAGCTCCGATATCTCCTTCGCACTTTTACGATTCATAGCCTATGACACGCTATTTGGTTTTACATAGCTTCCCGGTTATTGCGTTTGTTCTTTGGGCTTTGGTTACTTCCGGCCATGTCGTTGCTCAAGCGTATAAAGAGGACGTGGGGTATAACCGATTAAGAAACGAAGTTGGTCCGGGGCTAGCAAATGGGGCTGGAGTAACCGCGATCTATGCTGAGGCAAATGTAGGTGGAGCGGGTACGAACACGTATTATCCTAACACAGCGAATCCTGAATTTTCAGGAAAGACCTTCGTCGATGTTAGCGGCGTTTCCCCGCGTAACGAATCCTCACACGCGACGACCGTCGGCCAACTATTTTTTGGCAATTCGTCCAGCATGTCGTCAGGTGTCTCGAATATTCAGGTCTACTTCGCAGACGATTTTGTTTTCAATAGTCAAAAGAGTTTGCAGGCGGGGGTCAACCCGATGCCTATCTCTTCGTTTTCGGTGATGAACCATTCGTACATCGCGACGGATTTTACTCCGACTAGAGCTCGGGATGCGAACGCAAGGCTCGACTACACCGTTGCACGCGACCATTTCACGTCGGTAGTTGCGCTGGGTAATGGTGGTGCATTGCCGCAAATCTATGGTCAGTCGTACAACTCCATTGTTGTCGGGCTGAGCAATGGAGGCCACAGTCAGGGTGTTACCAACATCGGAGTCCCCGGCAGAGTTAAGCCAGATATTGTTTCACCCCAAGGGTCTACAAGTGCCGCTACACCACTCGTCAGTTCCGCAGCTTCCATGCTTCATCAAGCCGCGAATGATTTCGGAATGTCCAGCGCCCGGAATAGCGAAGCGATGAAAGCAATTATCATGGCGGGCGCCACGAAGGACACCTTTCCAACCTGGTCCAACACATCAGCCCGACCGCTCGACAGCGTTTATGGCGCCGGACAACTTAATGTGTATAACAGCTTTAGGATTTTGGAAGCAGGTGAAACGAATGGCGTCATCAGCGTTCCGATAACCAGTACGGCAACGAACAGTGGATTGCGAGGTTGGGACTTCGGCGGATCAGTCACTGCTGGAACCCCTCAATTTTGGAACTTCAATGTATCGGAAGGTCAGACGATCTCCGAAGCCTCCATCTTGCTGACCTGGAACGCCCAGTACAAGAACGCCAATGGCGATTTCGATTCCAATCTTTCCTTAGCCAATATGGACCTCAAGCTGTTTAACTCCAGCAACGGCGTGTTAGGGGTTGAAGTTGGAGCGAGCTTGAGCCAAGTCGACAACGTCGAGCATATTTATCTCAAAAACCTAAGTGCTGGGCTGTACACGATTGCGGTTTACTCAGACTTGAATACCAGCTTCGGCTTGGCATGGAACATTACTGCTGTTCCTGAGCCGAGTAGTATCGCATGCCTTTTCTTGATCGGAATGATCTCATCCGTGAGATTTCTAAGTACAAGTAGGCTTTGTCGAAATCGCAAAACAGCGGGAAACCTTGTGCTTTGATTGCAAGTTGGAAGCAATTTGCCAATGGATGAAAGTCAGTTTTTTGCGTATCATAGAAAAGCTGTCTGAGCCTCACCCGTATCGAATCCTATTTATCCATTGATTGCCAATGTCGACCTTATCCGCCGTTGCTAAGCCAGTTGTTGCCGCCCAAGACCCGTATTTCCAGGAGCTTTTTGCCGAGCGAATTGGCGGCATTAATTACGGAAAAGGCAACGAAATTTACAAGTTCGAAAAGATCAAACGGGCCAAACGCAAAGCGTTGGCAGACTACCCCAATCGCGGATTGCTCGATTTTGGAATCGGCGAAAACGACTCGATGGCAGACTTCAAAGTCCGGCAGCAAATGTCGATTGAAATCAATCGTCCGGAGAACCGCGGCTATATGGACAATGGTCCCGTCGAATTCAAGCAAGCCGTCAGTCGATTCATGAAAAGGGAGTTTCAAGTCGACTTGGATTCCGCAACACAAATCAACCACTGTATCGGTAGCAAAACCGCGCTCTCCATGTTGCCAGCGTGTTTCATCAATCCTGGCGACATCACAATGATGACGGTTCCAGGCTATCCCGTGGCTGGTACTCATACCAAGTACTACGGTGGCACGGTCTATCGATTGCCCCTTCTGGCAGAAAATAATTTTTATCCTGACTTTAGCCAAGTTACGGACGAGACTTGGGGCCGAACCAAAATGGTGGTGGTCAATTATCCCAATAGCCCGACAGGCCAGGTTGCCACGCAACGGTTTTACGCAGAGATGGTGGAACTGGCTCACAAACATAAGTTCATTGTCGTACAAGATGCTGCGCACATATTATTGACATTCCGAGGCAAGCCTCTGAGTTTCTTGCAGACTCCAGGCGCGATGGATGTAGGTGTGGAAGTTCACTCGATGAGCAAGGGGTTCGACATGATCGGCTGGCGCATCGGCTGGGTCTGCGGAAACGCAAGAATCGTTCAAGCGTTCTCAGATGTGAAAGACAACTGCGATAGTGGTCAATTTGGGGCCGTGCAGCGCGCCGCCATCATGGGACTCGATTCGCCTGAAATCCCGCATCGCATCAATACAAAGTACCGTCGTCGACTCGGAAAGTTGGTGGCATGCCTTCGCAGTTGTGGATTCACATGCGACGTGCCTGGAGGAAGTTACTTTTTGTACACCAAGGCCCCAAAAGGCATACAAGGTGGATTGCAGTTCGCAAACGCAGAAGAAGCGTCTCAATATCTCATCACCGAACATTCGATGGTGACAGTTCCATGGGACGATGCGGGAAGTTTCTTGCGATTCTCAGTCACCTACGAAGCCGACAATGAATCGGCTGAAGACGCTTTGATGGCGGAAACACTTCGACGTATCGGTTCGCTGTCGCTGACCTTCTGAGGCGATCGAATATAGGTCGAAGGGTGATTATGAACTTAAGCCGTGTACTCCAACCGTACGTTTGCTGTCTAGGCAATCCCGTCGCCGGCAATCCAACGCAATTTGTGATGTACAGGGCTGCCCGTGCATGCGGAGTGGATTGGCGTTTTTTTACGTCACAGGTAGAGGTGGACCAATTTGAGACCGCCTTCCATGGTGTACAAGCCTTAGGGCTCAGCGGCATGGCCCTATTTGATCCCTTTCAAAGCATGGCTCTGCCTTTGCTTGATAGCGTAACGGAATCAGCCATGTGCCTGGGGCAAGTCAACGTTGCGCGGCTCGATGGCAATTCGTGGTTAGGAGACAATACACTCGGCACTGGAATCATCAAGTGCATTGAATCCTACGTCAATACATGCTTGGAATCGAAAGGCGATCGGCCACCTGTCGTTTTAGTCATCGGCGACCGCAGAATTGCAAAGGCGATGCGACTTGCAAGTCCTGAGTTAGCCAAACGTATTGTTGTGGTTCCTGAAGGGCTGGATGCCAAGGCAAAGCAAGTCTCCGAGGAAAGCGATCCCCCTGTTGTCAAAGACGCGTGCGAATTGGCTTCGATTGAGGAATTTGTAGAAAATGGTTTCAGTGTTGATTGTTTAGTACTGACAAATGTTCCTGGAGCAACCCTTTTGCGCCAAATCTCGGCCTTGTCTTGGAGCAATTCAGCAAGTTGCTTGGTTCTCTCCGGTGCTTCGGAAAAACTGCAACGTCAGTGGAGAGATTCCGTGAAAATCCACAACATCACTCACGTCGAGATAGTTGAACTGATGGCGCATCAAGCGGCTGCCGATTTCTACTTCTGGACTGGAGTCATGCCGGCCATCGACTTGATTCGTGATTCGCTCGAAGAATATTTGCAGTGGTAACCAAAGCCGCTATTACTTGTTATAGAATACCGTACCGAATCTCATTCTCAATCAAAGGATTTAGGCCATGTCGTACGCAGAAGGTTCTCAGAACAAAGGTGGTGGAAGCACTGTCGCTATCGTAATTGCAGTCCTGGCTGCATGCGCGTTAGGGTTTCTTGTTTGTGCAGGCATTCTTGCTGGCCTCTTGCTCCCGGCAGTTCAAGCCGCACGCGAAGCAGCCAGACGCATGCAGTGCAGCAATAACATGAAGCAAATTGCTTTAGCGATTCATAACTATGCGGACACATACCGATCCTTACCACCGGCGTATACTGTCGACAGTGATGGTAACAAATTACATAGCTGGAGAACACTGATCCTCCCCTTTCTTGAGCAGAACGCCATGTATTCGAGAATCGACTTTAGCAAGCCCTGGGACCATCCCGATAATGCATTTGCTTTGGAAATGCAAATCCCAACGTATACTTGCCCAAGTTCCAGTCTCCCAAAAGGCCATACGCTTTATCTCGCCATCGCAGATCCTCAAAGTGTTTTCCCAGGCGAAACCCAAACTACGTTTAGTCAAATTACAGACGGTACGGCAAATACGGTCATGGTTTATGAATCGGATCCTGCCACAAGCGTCCACTGGATGGAGCCACGCGATGGGGATATTGAAGCATTCGTAGCTGCGTTTGCCAGTACACATCGCCACAGCCATACGGGAGGAGCAAACTGCACTTTCGCTGATGGTTCGGTCCGGTTCTTTTCGAACAGTACCCCGCCCCAAACTTTACGCGCCTTTGCAACCAAAAGCGGCGGCGAAGTCGTGGCTCCCTAAATTGGACCTCCTGAAAAATGCGATCGATGAACTTATGTTTGACATAGATGGAGCGACTGCTGGATCGGCTGTAGATGCTGGTTACCGTTGGGTTGCGGAATGGGAGAAACACGAAGCAACATGGATCGCTTGGCCTCACAATGAGAAGACTTGGCCTGGGAAATTCACCACTATTGCACATGTGACGGAACGCGTGATTCGTACTTTGGCGGAAGTAGAGCATGTGCATGTACTCGGTGGTACGCCAGAGGCGACGGCGCAAGCTAGGCAGTCGCTGAGTGACGCAGAAAACGTCACCATCCATGACACGGCCACCAATGATTGTTGGATTCGAGATTTCGGTCCAACTTTTTTGCTGAGCGATGATCGCAAAAAACTTGGGGCAACGCGATGGCGATTCAACGCCTGGGGTAACAAGTATCCCCATGAAAAGGATGCCGTTGCATCTGCAGCGATTTGCAATTTGCTAAGTTCTCAAGGCAAGTTGCGAAAAGTAGAAGAGCCTGCGATGAGGACTTTTGGTTCGAGCTTAGTTGGCGAAGGGGGTGGCCTTGAAACCGATGGACAAGGAACACTCATGACCACGAGCAGTTGCTTGCTCGCTTCGACTCGCAACTTCAACTGGACACGTGAATTGATCGAAGCCGAACTGAAGAGGAAGCTTGGAATCCGTAAAGTACTTTGGGTCGACGGAGGTGCGTTAGCTGGAGACGATACCGATAGCCACATTGATCAATTGGCTAGGTTCATTCGCCCCGGCTTGGTGGTTGCTGCCGTCTCCTATTCCAACAATGATAGCAATGCCGATAAGTTAAGACTGCAACGAGAACATCTCATCGAAATGACGGATGCAGCTGAACGCCCCCTCGACGTGATCCCTCTGATGACACCGCCGCCACGACTCATCCAGGGCAAGCGAGTACCCGAAAGCTATTGCAATTTTTACATCGCAAATGAAATCGTCATCATGCCTACGTTCGGCTTTCGTGAGACCGATGACTTAGCCGCGGGAATCCTGCAAGATCTCATGCCGGAACGACGTGTGGTATGCATCGATGCTTCCGACTTCATATGGGGCTTGGGAGCATTTCACTGCGCTACGCAGCAGCAGCCTGCGGTGGAACTCCTCAAGCCTGAGTCGCACGGCCTACCTGCCTAGGAACGTCTTGCGTGGGGGGCTTACGTTTGAAACTCGACCGAGGATTTCCCTGAGAATTCGTTGTTCTAGGTCGGTATCGTTCTCTTGGCGGATCCAACCAAGCGTAATGGGTTGTCCACCCAAAGTTCGGTCGGCGCGCACAATAGAGCCATCGTGTCGGGCAACGGCGGAGCCTTCCGAAGAATACTGAGAACGATCCACGTCTTCGATCTCCTTAATGACCTCGACGGCGATGGAGAAGCCTTCGTTGGTGGGGTCGACCCGAATGGTCGCCGTTCTGCGCATGGTTTGCAGTGTGCTTTGCCACCGCTGGTATCCTTCCAAGGCGTCCTTGCGCCAGGGTTCTAGATACGTAGCACCTACCTCGGGGTACGTTTCCATCAACCCAGGGTACCACTGCATTTCATCGCGGGTCGGTCGCTTCTCACTCTTGATCCGAAAATAGTCATCGATGGTGTTAACGATTTGATTCCACAAGAACTCGGAATCCTGCGTATTGACGTTGATCGGGTTGGCTAATTGCGTCTGTGGGCCTAGTGGGATCGAGGGAAGTGAAAGGGTCGTTTGCGGAAACGTCCCCAATTGACCGCAACCAGCGAAAAGGAAAAGGATGGTTGCGATGGCCACGCGAGCCAATTTCCATGCCGGTTTCTCTCGGAGCCATCGGACCAACATGATGCATGCCAATAGTGTTAGCATGGATTTGGATTAAGTTGCTGGTTTCGGGTCAATATCGCGGAGCGATCGGCCCAATCGTTTGCGACCGCTGGCGCTTGGGGTTTTTCGTTGTGCAGGTTCGTCGATTCGAGCGTTTGCCTGCATGCCCAACGGTTGCTTGGCGAAGGACAGCAAAGCGGGATTAAGCGAGCGATTCTCTTCGGGCGATCCGATGGTGTCGATGGCATCGCTAACTCCGAGCAGGACCGATTGCTTGACGCCGTCTCGAATCCAACTAAAAAATCCTAATCCGTTGCTCATGACCGCGCACTCCCTTGCAAATCCCTAGTGTTTAGAACGAGTTGGCGGACGTTAGCATTTGGCTAAGCGGAAAACCAGATCAATTTGTCGGTGGCGGAAATTGTAAACGATCCAGGCCCTTCGCTCGATCGGTTCTAAATGACAACTACGGCGATCTGCATGTTGGAGTATCCCAACCCAAAGCGTAAGCGAGGGGCAATTTCGCCAGTCCCTCACCTAAGTATCGGGTTTGGTTGGTCGATTCACATCGCCGCTCGTCTAATGCAAAGAAGGCCTCGCTCAGCTACAAAACGAAACGTGTGCCACTCGCCATTCTCTAGCTTATGTCATCAAATGAGATCGATGCTTCTACGCGTTTGGAAGGCGTGCGTTTCGCCCAGACAGGCCGGAATCCGTACCAATTGAAGGGCAAGTAAGCCAAGGCTAGACCGAGAATGTAGGCTGATAGGAAACCAATAACCCAAAGACTATAGAGCTGCCGACTGTTCGTGATCCATTCGAATACGACGATTGTTGCCACGATTGCGGAAGCAAACATGGCCGCAATCAGTTTGCCGCCATTCCGAAGGCGAAGGAAACAAATACAAGCGTAAATAGAGAGGATTGGTGTTATGCTCAACCCCAACAGGGACAGCCCAGCATAAACAACCGTAGAGGCAAATTCGGGTTGGCTTCTACTTCCTGACATGATCATATATGCCAGTGTCGGTACCAACCCCATCACCAACAGCAACGGAGCAAGCAACAGAAGTACTTTCGTGCTTAAGGCATCGTGGTAGACGTCCTCGCCTCCCATGGAGAGACTCGCCCCGAAAACTCGGTGCATGAACCAACCTGTGATTGAAATGGCAACAACATAAGCAAACAATGGTCCAATTGCATATCCATTGGATGCTGGAACGAGTTGGACACTCGCAATTAAGAGACTTCCAAATGCAATAATGTTTTTTCCTGGAGACGATTTAGGGAATAGAAAGATACAATGGCAAAGTAATATGGCGATTCCGAATTCCGTCAAAATGGACGCACCGATCAAAAACCTTATTCCTTGTCCGAAATTACCCGCCTGTATCGTGGCAAAAAGACAAGCGATTACGACCGCTAAGCAAGCCTGGATCAGCACGGCGATTGCACCAGCCGCTATTACCGCCTCATCGTACTTGTATCCTGTGTATTGATTTGGAGCCGTGTCGGCCACGTCTTAACCTTTCGCTTCTTCGAAATTCAGCATGACCTGCACCTTTTCTTAACGCTATATTCATCCCATCTTAACACATGGCGAATAACCTTTTGCGAGGAAAGAATACCCAATGTCACTGCATTTGAGCCAAGACCTAACCGAAGCACACAATTCCCTGCTCAAACTGTCAGGTAGCGTTGAGGACATGATTGCGTCCGCGGTGCGTTCTTTGGTGGAAAGGCGCGGGGCGTTGGCAGCTGAAGTGATCGAGCGAGACAGTCAGATCGATCGTAGCGAAGTGCGAATTGAGGAGGATTGCCTCAAAATGCTCGCCCTTCACCAACCTGTCGCGGCCGACCTGCGCCGAATCACCACCATGATGAAGATCAATGACGACTTAGAACGCATCGCAGACCTAGCTTGCAATATAGCCCAACGGGCGGATAGCCTAGTTCCCTATCCCGAGTTTCCTATCCCACCGGGAATCAATGAAATGGCGTTGATGACCACATCGATGGTTCGGCGAAGCTTGGACTCATTCGTTCAACGCAACACCGAACAAGCACACCAAGTGATCGAAGAAGACGATCGCGTAGATGCAAAAAACGTCGAAGTCATCGAAACACTCACTTCACTTATGTTGCGAGACAACACACAAATCACGGCTGCCATGCACTGTTTTTCGGCTTCTCGTCATTTAGAACAGATCGCAGACCATGCGGTCAGCATTGCGGAAGACCTCATTTACATGGTTGATGGTGTGATTGTTCGCCACCGGCAAATCCTTAACCGTTCCAACGCTACTTAGATTCATTGCACTTTACTCGTAAGCAAATCCTTGGATGTCAAAAAGCAAAATTCTAGTCGTTGAAGACGACCGAGCTCTTTCCGAGATATTGGTGTACAACTTGGAGAAGGCCGGATACGAAGTTCTGAAATCCATGGATGGCCGCGACGGCTTGAATCAGGCCCAATTGCGATTGCCTGAAATCATTTTGCTGGACGTGATGCTGCCGGTTCTCGATGGCGTCGAAGTCTGCCGTCGTCTCCGAGCAACGCCAGAGACTGCATCTGCAACGATCATCATGCTTACGGCCAAATCCGAGGAAGCTGATCAATTGATCGGATTTTCGGTGGGGGCGGATGACTATGTGACCAAGCCGTTCAGCGTTCGCGTGCTTCTCGAACGGATCAAAGCCTTGAATCGCCGCAAATCAAAACCGTTGGAAGAGGACTCCGAAACAGTTACACGATTTGGGATTATGCTCGACCGCCGCCGCTACCGAGTCACCGTCAACGAGCAGAACATCGATTTGACCAAGAGCGAGTTCAAGTTGCTCGACACCTTGATCCGTCAACCGGGCCGAGCTTTTGATCGATCGGAATTAATCGACTCGGCGCTCGGTGAGGACACGCTTGTCTTAGAGCGTACGATCGATGTCCACATCCGCGCGTTGCGCAAAAAGATCGGCGAAAAAGCCGACGCAATCGAAACCGTGCGAGGTGTCGGCTATCGCTTTCGCGAAGATTAAGCCCACCAATCAACGCCAGGCATTTATCGCGAAGCGATTACAGCACGCTCCAGACAATGTGGTAAAAAGCCCCGGATTTCGGGGCGTCGGTCAAAAGGGTTTTGGGGTACCTTGTAGACAAGCCGGATTTCTTCTCGGTGGATTTCAATTCTCTTGATCAGTAGCTTGATGACATCTCGTTTTAGCTCTTCCGAGGCTGTCTCAAGTCCTGCACCTACCTGTGTACGCAATTGCTCCAGAACCGATTCAGCCGTTGCCGTATCATCACTCTCGTTGAGTGTCCCGCGAAGGCTTGAAAGCGCAAACGATTCGCGATCATGTTCGCTTCTTAACGTTACGATCCGACTTTCAAACTCTGCTTTTTCAAGCAGTCCGCTTTCGTATGCATCAATTAAGCGATCGATGCGAGAACGGACCTGACCAACACGCCGAACGAGTTCGTTCAGGTTCGACTCGCTACTCATGTTTTGGTTTCGCCGGCGTTCAAGTTCTGTTCGTAGTCGTTTTGGATCTTGGAGCAGTTTGCACACATCTTGCCAAACATATTCTTCGAGTCGATTTACATTTACCGCACCGTTGTCACAGATGGCATGATCTTCTCTTCGATACTTGTCCGCGCCAATGCAGCGATAGTAAAAATATTCGTTTTGTCCACGATGGTGATGACCGCAGTACGCTGATCCGCACCGACCGCAAATTGTTAGACCACTTAGCAAATGTTTTGCCCCTATTCGTCGTTCACGTTGTCGTTTTTGATTCTCTTGCATCGTCGTTCTTACTTGCTCAAACAAGGATACGCTAATGATCGCAGGTACGGATATAACGATTTGTTCCTCGGGCAAAGTATTTTCGGTCACCTTTGCTTTTCGAGGGATGGACGGAGCACCCCGATTAGCACGTTTCCCTTGTTTTCTAGGCACCATTCGTTGTTTTCCATAGCGTGCTTGGCCATGATAGGCGGAGTTGCTCAGAATGTCATGTACCGACGTTGTATTCCATTTTGAATTCCCTTTGGCCGTCTTGATCCCCCGACTTTGAAGCTCCCTGCATACTTTAGCAAGTGAGTGTCCTTGCTCGCCAACGAGCTTAAACATTAGCTGGACATGCTTGCTTCGGACAGGATCGATTTCCCAAACGGCTTTGCCTCCAGCGGTAGTCTTTTTGATGTGCAGATATCCGTAGGGCGCTCTGTCGAAAACACTCACGTTGCCACTTACCGCAGCGTGACGACGACCGCGACGAGTTCGTTCCAATATCTTCTCTCGCTCGTACTCCGCGATCACGCCTTGCATTTGAACGAGAAGGTTTGTTTCAGGATTGTCAGCAAGACCTCGGTGGTCACCGAAGATCACCTTGCAATGATGCTTGCCGAAC
>JANMHA010000423.1:0-8447 GCA_031374925.1 Pirellula sp.
TAATCGACGTTTGCTATAAACATCAATTTAAAAACTCATCCACCAGATTGTCAAAGATCAGTTCCACCTACCAACGTTTCGCAACCTCCACGCACTCTTGCAAGTACACCTCGGCCGCAAACTGCTGTTCAGTTGGGGTCACGAGTGTAACCGAGACTGGCAAGTACTGTCAAGTGATACGGCAAGGTTTCGGTGTACAAATCCGCAAGCCAATGCACTACCATGGGCAGATTAGCCGAAATCCCCCTATTCTCTCAAGGAGTTTTCTATGCCCGTAACGAATCGAATCTTCTCGCTTGGCTCCGCCGCAATAATGCTGGCAAGCCTCTGTCCCGCCAATTTGCCATCGCAAGAATTGCTGATTCCGCACCTGCCATCCGAAAGATGCAATTCTGCAGCTGGCATTTTGCTTTGCTCAAACTGTCGCGAGCACGCCGGACTACCTACGCTGCTGACTCCAGGAAACGTCGATGGGAAAAATCAAAACGAACCAGAAAAATCTGGCAAATTGGTTAGCGTCCGAATGGATAACGAAAAAGAAGATCGCCGTGAAAAGTCGCGTGATCACCGTCGATCAAAACCGGACAAGAAAAGCCAACGTTCGAGGAGATCGCCACCTGAACATCACGAGCAACCCAATTTGGCACCCATGCATCCCGAAGCCCTTGAATTGCTCCGAAATATAAACCGTACTCTTAAGTCCATGGAAGCCATGATGCGCGAGGACATGGAGCAAGACCGAAAGCGACCCGAGCAGGCCCTCCAATCCATGAATCGAATGCCACACTTGTTTGGACCTCAAATGCTCAACCAACCGCTTGGCCCCCGAATGAATATGGGGCCCCCAACGATCAACCAAGGTCCACAACCGCGAAATCAGGAAAATCGTGGCCCAAGTAATTTCGCCCCGAGAAACGATGGACCGAGAAACGATGGACCGAGAAACGATGGGCCGAGAAACGACGGGCCAAGAAACGACGGGCCAAGAAACGACGGGCCAAGAAACGACGGACCGAGAAATGACGGACCGAGAAATGACGGACCGAGAAACGACGGGCCAAGAAACGAAGGACCGAGAAACGACGGGCCAAGAAACATTGGGAGATAACTAAGCTCTACGGCTGGATAAGCCCTGGATAAGCCCCACAAGTCAACTCGGGGGTATTGACAAGCTATCGGCCTTATTGCCTCATCATCTCACTTTTCAAACCGCCCTGAATCGAATTCTATTGAATTTGAACGAACACTAGGTACTTCACTCCCCCTCACCCCGCTTCGGCAACGCTGTGAAGCATTTTCTCCAACAATTCACTTAGGTTGAGCGGGAGCTTGCCTCCCCTCAACCTTGTTTTGGCGTCCTATGTATGCCCGCTACTAATCGCCGCACTCCGCTCCCGGTTCGACCGCCTTAGGCGGTCGAAGCGTGCGGTACTTAGGCGACCGGCAGGCTGAAAGCTACCTGCCAAGGGTTCCAATGGGAGAGCGAGGCTCCTGAGGAGCTTGGCTTTGGTTCGGCAGGAGCCTCGCTCTCCCGGTATAAACAATGCTGCAGCTCGCCTTAAGGGTTCTGATCCGCACTTTTAGTACGCCAAAACGGCGTCCGTCGGAGGCAAGCTCCGTTCGGACGAAAATGTTTCACAGCATTGCCGCTTCGGGGAGATGGGGTCGAGATGGGGTCGAGGGTGTAGTCATGGCTTACAAGTCTCCGGTCCGATGATTTGATTGACTTCCTAGGAGGTTGCTGTTGGGTGCACACTGTAAGTCGCGTCCTCGCTAGCCTTCGTATTTGCAATGACTTGAGGCAACAGTGACCCAACGAGCATTCCGAAAACACTTGCCGCCAGCCCTGCTAACTGGCTCGGAAACTCGATCACCCAATCCGGGAGAAAGGTCAAGTCCACACCCCAATCTGGGACTAAAGTCAAAGTCAGCCACACGCTAACTCCCAATACGATACTCGCTAATGCCCCCTGCGATGTGGCGCCTCGCCAATAGAGACCAAATGCCAACGGCACAAAGGCGCCAACCAAGGTGACCTGATACGCTGAGGAAACCATGTCGTAGATCGGCTTGCCGTCCACCGCGATTGCATACGACAAAACAGTGGCTGCGAACACAAAGATGCTGACCCGCATGGCTCGCAATAAATGGCGGTCGTCCAAACTAGGCCACAAATGCCGAAGAATGTTCTCCACAAAACTTGTCGAAGGTGCAAGGAGTGTGGCAGATGAGGTCGACTTGATCGCTGAGACCAGGGCACCAAAGAACAGTACTTGGGCAAAAAAAGGCATATGATTCAGAATCAAGGTGGGCAAGACTCTTTGCGGATTATCGCCTTTCAAAAGTTCCGTTGCGGTATCAGGCATGATGATCAACGAAGAGGCAACAACAAACATCGGCACAAAGGCGAAAACCAAATAAGACAATCCGCCGATGATAGCCCCATTTCGTGCCGTGTTCGCATCCTTGGCCGACATAACTCGCTGAAAAACGTCTTGTTGAGGAATGGATCCGATCATCATCGTGATCGCCGACGCGACAAACAACAACCAATTCTTGATCGTGGGTTCGGGCAGGATCGTGAACAAATCTCGCTGGCTGGCCAAAGCGAATACCTTATTCGCGCCACCCGCTTGCCCCGCCGATACCCAAGCGATGTACGACAATCCAATCACCAAGACAATCATCTGAATGAAGTCAGTATAAACCACGGCCAGCATTCCACCCATGATTACGTATATAAGGACTAGCACTGTTCCAATCACCATTCCTACAGGAGCACTGATCTCGCCCCCCGACAGAATCGAGAACACCAAGCCCAGGGCAGTGATCTGCGCCGCAACCCAACCCAAATAGCTGAGGATGATCAAAGTGGAACAAAGAACCTCGATCACGATTCCATACCGATTGCGAAAGTAATCTCCGATCGATAGTAGATTCATCCTGTATAGCTTCTGTGCAAAGAAGAGCCCCACAAAAACCAAACACATCGATGCGCCGAATGGGTCTTCCACAACTTCTTTGAGACCGCCGTTCACGAATTTCGCAGGGATCCCCAAAACGGTCTCAGCACCGAACCAAGTCGCAAAACTGGTTGTGATAACCATGATCAGTGGCAGCCGGTGGCCAGCCACCGCAAAGTCGGATGTATTCTTGATCTTGGAACCGGCCCATGCACCGATCGCTAATGTACCGAGCAAGTAGATAATGACGAGAACAAGAAGCGCGACGTTCATTCAACTCGATTCCAATAGGTGTCCAATTGCGTATTGTTATGTCTGATCGTTTGGCGCCTTCACCATCCCTGGCTTGAGCAGGCACATTTCGGTGCCTGCTCAAGCCAGCAACGGCACATGGAATGTGCCTGCTACAGTCTATCCGCGTTCACTCAGGAAATGGAGAGGTATGAGGGTTCCATCCTTGTCGCGGCAGTCCATTTCCAAGTGTTCTGGGAAAAGTGTATCGCTCCCCAGAATCTGGACACTGACCCCGGCCGACTCCTCCAATTGGATCATCTCTCGGCGTTTGCGGTTGTTCAAGTAGCCTGCAACATTTTCGTTGACCCGCACCACGACTTTGGCCGCGTTTGGCATCTGGCAAGCCATCATCAGCAATCGTTCCACTTCAATCGACATGCTTTCGGCTGTCTTGACCAAGCTGCGGCCGCGGCAGCATGGGCAATCCTCATAGACGCTGCGTTTGAAGCTCGGGCGAATGCGTTGGCGAGTCATTTCGACCAATCCGAATGGGCTCGTCCGCAGGATCTTGGTCCGAGCACGGTCGCGGCTCATGGCATCGCGAAGTGTCTTCTCCACCTTGCGGCGATGAGAATCTTTTCGCATATCGATGAAGTCATTGACGATGACCCCACCCAAGTCTCTCAGCCGCAATTGTCTCGCGATTTCTTTGGCTGCGTTCATATTGAGATGAAAAGCGTTGTCTTCCGCGTTCTTGTCCCCACCACGGAAATTACCGCTGTTAACGTCGATAGCGACCAAGGCTTCGGTCTGATCGATGACAATCGATCCGCCTCCTTTGAGTGGAACCACGCGCTGATGGATTCGACCGATTTCCTGCTCGAGTTTGTATTTGTAGAAGAGTGGTTCTCGACCTTCATACATGTGCAGTCGGTCAGCGACACGTGGCATAACCAACTCCACGAACTCCTTGGCTCGGATAAACGCTTCGGGATGATCGATGATGACCGAATCGATGTCTTCGGTGAACGTATCGCGTATCGTTCGAATGAGAATATCGCTCTCTTCGTAAACGTCGCACGGTGCAGGCGTAGTTTGAACGCGTTTGACGATTACTTTCCAAAGTCGCAGCAAGTACGCTACGTCACGAGAAAGTTCTTTCCGGGAACGTTCACAGCCGGCGGTTCGGACGATGAAGCCAACGCCTTTAGGCAACTTCATATCCAACATCATCGATCGAAGCTTTCGTCGTTCGTCTTCGTCTTCGATCTTTCGGCTCACACCCACTCGTCCCAAGGCAGGCATGAGGACTAGGTAACGACCGGGTATGCTGATGTAGGTCGAAAGCGTAGGACCCTTGGTACCGATGCCTTCTTTGATAACTTGGACCAGAACTTCGTCGCCGCGACGGAAGATTTCTTGGATGGGGGGCTTGAAGCGTGGTCGTCCACTGCGCAGTTTGTTGCTGCGTCGTGGTCGGCCGCGACTGCTGCCGCGTGGACCGCTTCCATCTTCGTCGGAATCGTCTTCGTCTTCTTCCACCTCTTCAGAATCGTCGGATTCATCGTAGTCTTGGTCAGCCCCTTGCTCGTCATCTACACCGGGGTAGTGACCGTCCATGATTTCATCGGGGTCGTATCCAGCTTGGCGAAAATATTGCGCTTCGACGTCGCTAATATGAAGAAAGCCGTTACGCCCCACTCCAAAGTCAACGAAGGCGGCTTGGATACTGGCTTCGATATTGACGATCTTGCCTTTGTAGATATTCCCAACCCAATTGTTTTGGCTGGTCCTTTCCGTGTAGAGTTCTTCGAGAACTCCGTCTTCCAGCAATGCAATTCTGCATTCCTCGGATTGGGAGACATTGATGAGCATTTCCTTCTTCATCGGACTTGTTTGTTCCTTTCGATTGTCGCCATTTTGTCCGGGTGGACTTCGTTCGGACTCAGCGAACGCGCACCGGTTTGGATAGCGATGGTTTTCTTTATGCTTGTAGTACTATTTCGGGCACGAGCCCTGCTAGTTGATTCATTAAAAAAGCGTCGACTTCGCGAGCCGTCGAAAGACGGAGCGCTCGCCAAGCCATGGCTTCGCATTGGCCGATAGTGACCGAACGAATTGCTTTCTTAAGAATTGGGATTGCGGCTGGGGCTAGGCTCAAAGTTCGAATCCCCATTCCGACCAGCATGAGTGCGTAAGCGGGATTATTGCTCATCTCACCACAAACGCTGGTCGACTTCTTTTTTTCCGATGCGATCTGTTGAGTCCTCTGGATCAACCGGAGGACGGCCGGATCGCACGCTTGATAGAGATCCGCAACTGAGTCATTGCTGCGATCTACGGCAAGCGTGTATTGCGTCAAGTCATTGGTTCCGATGCTCACAAAATCGATTTCGTCGATAAACCGATCGAGCATAAGAACTGCAGCAGGAACTTCGACCATCATTCCGACTTGAACTGCACATTGAATGTGTTTGCCTTCCGACGCTAGATCCTCCGACACTGAGCGGAGCAGGAAGCGAGCGCTTCGCAGTTCATCAAGTGTGGTGATCATTGGAAACATAATGCGAACATCCCCCAAGCAAGCGGCGCGCAGGATTGCGCGAACTTGAATGCGAAAGAGCGCTGGGTTTCGAAGGCTCAAACGGATGCTACGCAGGCCGAGAAACGGATTGTTTTCGGGTTCTGCCGGCATCGTCATTCCCATTTTGTCCGCACCGAGGTCGAGCGTGCGAATGACAACGGGACGGTTCTGCATATCGCGCACAACTTGCGCGTATGCTTGATAGTGCTCCTCTTCTGTTGGCTCTTGGTCGTGCCCCAGATAGAGAAACTCTGTTCGGTAGAGGCCAACGCCATCTGCACCGCGGGCGACGCACGATAGTGCTTCGTTCGGAAACTCGACGTTTGCCATCAACTCGATGCGGACACCATCGCTGGTGCACGCGGGTAAGTCGCGAATCTCTTCCAACTGCGTAGCGATCGATTGTCGAAATCGCCGACGCTGCATGTAGTGATCGCGAGTTGCTTCATCAGGCGAAACGATGATGCGGCCCAAATGGCCGTCTACGATTACTTCATCGCCGCTTCGAATGTTATGTAGGAAATTGCCGACGCCAACGACGGCTGGGATCTCCATGCCGCGTGCGACGATTGCCGTGTGTCCGCCGGGTCCGCCAGCCTCCGTGCAAATGCCGAGGACTTTCTCGCGATCGAAAGCGGCCGTCTCGCCAGGGGTCAAGTCGTGACTCACGACAATGGCTTCGTGCGGCAATAGCTTGAGGGTCGCTGTAGGTTGACCGGTCAGCCCCTCCAGAAGAAGCCTCTCCACGTCGCGAATATCGGCGGCCCGTTCCGAGAGAAACGTGCTGGTGGCTTTGCGAAAGGCCGAAGCATACTTGGTGAAAACCTCGCTCACAGCGTATTCGGCCGAATACGTCTTGGTTCGGATCAGGCTTTCCAGTTCTGACTGCAAGTGAGGGTCATGCAGGATTTGCTGTTGTGCTGAGAAAATATTGCCGAGTCGTTCACCGAGTTGGGCTGTCGTAGATTGTCGGCTATTCTCTAATTTGTCGTAGGCTTGCTTTACAGCATCGACAAGCCGCTCCCATTCGCGTTCGTCTTCACCGACGGCGACCAAGCAACGTGTTATGCGGTAACCCTCGCGATCAAACACGAGAGCTCGTCCAATCGCGACACCGGGGGAAACCGCGATGCCTTGCAATTCCAGCATGCTGAAATGATCTATCTGGTTTGTTGATTGCCTAATGCAACCGAGTGTGCAAATCAATAAGCTCAGAAATCCACGAGATTTTTGAGCACTTAGGTCGATTGTTCGACGTTGAGGTCATCGAATTGTTGATCGAACATCAAACGTATGACACGTATGGCTTCATCCGCGTCCGGTCCTTGTGCTCGAAGCACTAACTCAGATCCTTGGGTCGCGCCGAGAGTCAAAAGGCTCAAAATGCTACGGCAGTCGGCTATTTGTCCGGCGCGCTCGAGCTCAATCAGGCATTGAAAGCCAGCCGCAGCGCGAACGAGTTTGTCTGCAGGGCGCATGTGCAACCCCTCTGGATTGCTGACTGTGACAGTGCAATGTTGAATAGCCGATGACATACGGTTTCGAAGCGAACGCTTGGTAAGTTAGCTGCCGAACTGATTTCCATCAGCTTCGTCGAGCAATTGGGATATGTCTTCTATGGTTTTGGATTGTCGCAATAGACGGCAAAACATGTCATCTCTCAGTTGTCTCGAGATGTTTTCCAGCGCCCTCAAATGATCACCAGGGCGGTCAGGAGGAGACACTAACAAAAAGAAAAGTGAAGCCACTTGGCCGTCGAGCGATTCGAAATCCAAACCAGTCGGGCTCACGCCGACAGTACCAATCAGTTTTTCCACGCTGGCGTGCTTGGTATGAGGGACCGCAACTCCACGGCCGATGCCTGTGCTACCAAGTTCCTCGCGTTTCATAATGGCTTTGATGATGTCGGCTTGGTCCGCTGCCTTGATGTCACCCGCGTTGACTAGCGACTGAACCAATTCAGTAATTACGCCTTCTTTCGTAGTCGCAGTCAGTTCTGCGCAAATTGCTTTCCGGGATATGAATACGGAGAACTTCATTACTTGAGGACCCTTACAACTAACCAGCGATTTCAGCTGCGATTCGATGGAACCGCGTTTTGAAATCGAATCGTGGAATGGAAATAATAAAAGACAAAAAACGGAAATCAGCAAAGCCTAGACTTCGTTGTTGCCGGTGTGTTTTACAGGAGTAGCCTTGTGATCGGTTACTTTTTCTTTGTGTTTTCGAATTTGCTGCTCAACTTTGCCAATCGTCAAGTCCAACGCTGCCAGGATTGACGCGGCTTGGGCGGTGGCCACGAAATCGGGTGAATGCTCTGCGGAAACGTTGATTTCGACCGTCGGCTTGTCCAAATGCTCAAGATCCACAGTCACTTCGATCGCATTGATCCGATCGAATAATCGCCGTACTTTCCCAGCCTTTTCAATGATGATTGCTTGGTCTTCGGGCTTTAAGTGGCCATGGCGAGCTGAAACGTTGACTTGCACGGAGGATCTCCACAAGGAGTATGAGAAGTTGAAATGAACTACAAAACCTATCCGTTTGGACGGAAGTTGGAATGGTAGATCCAGCGGGATTGTAACCCTTTCCAAGAATGCCCACAAATCCTAGTTGACGAGGATTGGAGCCATTCTTGCCAAGTTTGGTCCGGAACAGCCCTATTT
>JANMHA010000053.1:0-72188 GCA_031374925.1 Pirellula sp.
CTTGAAAACGTCAAAAGAGACCTTGGTATCGGTTCGCTCAATCGCGAACTGATTGAAAAGCTGCCATCGTCGTATCTATCCCAAGTCACCGCTTCCATCATGCTACGCAAGCAAGTGGCCCCAGAACGAAGGTTGGCCCTCAACGATGCCACACGCCAGTTGGTGCTCGACGGTTTCCTAGACTACGCGCAAGAATGCTTGGGGGGCAAAACACCGCGTGAAGCCGCCGGCAACGACGCGTTGAAAATCAAGCTGGCTGCTTTGCTGCTGCATTGGCAAGGTTCCGGTACGTCTTCCATGACCGACATCCAATTCAAGGACCTCCATCAGCAACTGCAGTTGCGAGTCCCAAAGATCTCCGCCTCGGAAGACGTTTTCGACTTGGTCGGCGGTGCAAGCTATTTCTGGACCGACCTGAGCGATATCGATCCGAACAGCCTGATCCAACTGATGCAGTCCGCCCTGCAGCGCGGGGTCACCTCGGTCTACGAAAACCTGGTCCAGCGCAGCGAGCAAATGCAATGGCCCGACGAGTTCAAGCTATCGGCCGAGTACACACAGCTGAATTTAAAGACCCGAACGACCAGCGACCCAGTCGAAGCGGAATCGTTGCTGCGACGAATCGTGGAAATCGGCAAAGAATTGGGTGTGCCCATCGGAAACGCAGTTTTGGAACGCGTCGAAGTTTTAAACATGCTCGGTCGAGCCGGGGAATCGCGGCAATTCTTGGAGCAATCGTTACGGGATAATCCGAACGATCCGGTCCTGCTCCAATTCGTCCAAATGGCCATGATGCGACAACAGCAAGCACAGCGAGCTCGTGGCGGGCGCCCCGAAGCAGCCATTGCATCGAGCGCTGCACCCTCCTCCGGACTCTGGACACCAGGTCAATCCGATCAACCTCAATCCAGCGCAGAAAGCGGATCCGGCGGTGGCAGCAAGCTATGGATTCCCGGCATGGATTAAGGCGGAACGGCGGTCTCCGAAGTAAGCAAATCGTTTACCTCAAAGCCGTAGGCTCATCTTTACCCATATCGTTTTGACTTCCTTCGTACTCGTACTCAATGAAATGGTACGAGAAGCGGCACAGAAGGATAAATGATGAGCCGCAAATCCGACTTCATGGCTACCGAGAAAATGGCTACCGAGAAAGTCTCTCAAAGATATTTTTCGTAATCCGTTCCGTGACTGGATCTCCGCCTCGCAGTCCATGAGCCCAGTCGGTAGAACCACAGGTAAAGACCGTACCACCTCGGCTATATAGTCCCAAGCAGGCAGCCCCGGTGCGGCCGCGTTGCCAGCGATCGTACCACTCGCAATCGTCAGCTGCCCAGCGAGTTGGGCACGTTGCTAGCACCTCAAAGCTCTCGGGAGTGCCATCGCGATGTGTCGGGTAAGGCAGGCCACCTTTCCATTCCAGTTCGCAGCCATCGCACTCGTAACCAACGATCGTGTGCTTGGCACCGAACTCTGCCTCCAGCTTCATGTCCGTGCCTTCAAAGATCCAATGATCGGGTCGATGGACGGTGAACGCCCCTTTGCCATCCATGAATTGGCCATGACTGAGATGGTAGCCTCCGAACAAGAAGCCTACGCCGGTCAACTGGTTCTCAGGCCGTCTGACGAGATGGTGGCTCCAAAGCGTGCTAAGCGTACTGTGATCTTCGGTTCTGAAAACAGGGTCGGAGTTGAACGCTTGCTTCCAACAGGTCAGGGATTGACCGTTATCCTCGGGACGTACCTGCCAACAACAAGTGTTACCGCTAAAAAACGCGACGTTGCCTCCTTGGCCAATAAACTTCTCGAGTTGATTGCGCATTCCGGCAGACCAGTATTCATCATGTCCGACACTGAGTATCAACTTGTATTTGTTCAGCAATTCGGGATGCTGTTCCAGATCGAGGTTGGTGGCGAAATCGAGTTGGAAGCCGCTCTTCTCTGCCCACTGAACCATGGGGTATTCCCAACTGGAATACTGGCTAAATTGCGGACGCTGAAACGAGACGCGATTGCCCTGCAGGTTGGCCCGACCGTGGTAAGCATACAGGCTGCCCCCACCCCAATTGGTGTAAGCGTTATAGGTGTTCGTTGCAAGTTGCAAAAGGATCTTGTTGTCTTTTCCTGGTTCAGCCGATCGAACAACGAAAAATGTCTCCGCTTCTGCCGTCCTCCGATTCCGCACGATGTACTTCCCGCCGTTGTCGGCCACACGGAATTGGACTTGGTAATATCCGGTTGGCCAATCGGCGGGAACTGGCATCCGAAAACTGATTGGCCAATTGCAACCGTGCGAGCTGGAATTCTCGGGAATCGGATGGAAGCCGCCTCCCGGAATCTTAGTCTTCTGAAAGACAACTTTTCGTTCGGCGCCTAGCCTTGCAATTTCGATGCTAAATTCTGTCGCCGTGGTTGAGGTATGCAAGGCCAATTCTTGGCCAGGAGCCAGGCTTTGACGATCTGGATACGCCTCGAAGGAAAGCCCCAGAGGCAGGTCGGACTGAGCCAAGGTCCAAGCGCTGCAGATTGGTGACATCCAAAGAATGAGGGTGGTCAAAGAGACATGGGGTCGTTCCAACATGCGATCGATTCCAATTTAAGTATCATGCAAGAGTCTTTCAGCTCCGTCATTTTAGTTGTTTTGAGTGGTTGGATGTAGGTTCCCTGAAATGAATTTATTGTGTGGACGAGCGAGGCCCTTCGCTTGTTCGGTTCTTGGAAGAGACCAAACGCAACCAAAGCGCAGTTGTTAGACAACCAAAACTGAGCGAGGGCCTCGCTCAGCTACGCTTTCGAAGCGCCCTTTAGCGAAGCGAACGACGACAATAATAAAATCACCGCTCCTGGTGAACTTTTTGATTGGGGGTAAGCTCATACGAGAGTCGCCTTTCGCTCCTAGGCTGTGAATTTATTGTTGTCGCCTTTCGCTCCGCGAAAGTGCGCCTCGTTAACACACTTTTGCGGAGCAAAAGGCGACAAAGTTCTGCACCTAGCGAATAAATTCGCAGCCTATCCGCGAAAGCGTGTGACACCGACGCCCAGCGTTGGAGTTAATGATCTTGAAAATGCCGCGTCACGGAGTACCGTGGCCACGTATTTCCGCAACCAAGGAACGTAAAGTCATTGATGCCAGACAGTCTCGATGCGATTGGCCCAAGAGCCAAAGAGCCTTCTAGCGGTTTTAGCCGCCAACAGTGGGGACTTTTGCTGCTTCTTGCTTCTGTCAATTTCACCCACATCCTAGACTTCGTAATAGTCATGCCTCTGGGGGACTCGTTGCGGCAACAGCTGCAAATCAATCCGCGGCAATTTGGGATGGTTGTATCCGCCTACGGGCTCGCAGCCATGATTACAGGCATCATCAGTTCATCGGTCGTGGATCTTTATGATCGCAAAACCATTTTGGTGGGCTCCTTCGGTGGTTTTACGCTCGCAACGTTCTATTGTGGCGTTGCTCCAAACTTCGCGCAATTGTTGATCGCCCGCTGCTTAGCCGGCCTCTTCGGTGGGTTGGCATCGTCATGCGTCATGGCAGTTATTGGGGATGTGTTTGCCGATCGGCAACGTGGCAGAGCCATTGGGGTGGTTACTTCTTCGTTTGCAGTAGCATCCACCATTGGACTTCCAATCGGATTGTGGTTGGCGATCTACTTCGGAAATTGGAATGCCCCCTTTCTCGCCATTGGTATGTTGGCTGTTTGCGTTTGGGTACTTTCGGTGATCTGCTTGCCTTCCATGACAGGGCACCGAACTGGCGTTCGCAGAAATCCATGGACGCAATTCGCATCCGTCGTTCAGCAGTCCAATCATCTTTGGGCATTTGCGTTTATGCTTGCGACCGTCTTTGGAACCTTCATCATCGTTCCGTACATCGCACCTTATGTGCAAGCCAATTGCGGTCGAACATCAAGGGACTTACCGGTGATCTACGCGGTAGCTGGCATATGCACATTGATAACACTCAACTTGATTGGATGGGCTACGGATCGCTTTGGCGCCAAACCGGTCTTTCTAATCTGTGCAGGAGGCGCGGTCTTAATGACGTTGGTGATTACCAATTTGCCTAACGTCTCACTAGTCGGTGCGACCGTTGTAACAAGTCTTTTTATGATACTTGCAAGTGGTCGAATCATTCCGGCACAGGCCATGATATTGAGAGCGTCGGATCCGGCATTGCGTGGTGCATTCATGAATTTGAATACGTCTGTGTCCCACTTTGCGACGGCGGTTGGTCCGCTTATCACGGGCTCGATCGTAGGTGAGGAGTTCGCTGGCGGTCCGCTCACGCGATTTGCTATAGCTGGCCTGATCGCGGCCACCTGCGGCTGTACCGCCATGGCGTTGTCGTTCCGTTTACGCCCCTTTTCGTCGAACTAGCATTGTCGAACGATAGTCCCTTCAGTAGGTGCCAGGCACCTACCTTGACAAGGCGACTTGTTGACCGTACAAATGCTGCAAAGGAGATTTGAAATGCCTCGTACACCGCGTGCTGAGCAGTTTGACCCGAACGAAGTTGGCATTGTCCATCTAATTCAACGTTGCGTTCGAAGGACGTATCTGGCTGGATTCGATGTAGCGACCGGAAAAGACTATTCCCATCGCAGGGAATGGATTCGCTCGCGTCTGGAACGACTCGCTTCCGTCTTTGGTATCGACGTCCTTTCCTATGCGATTCTCTCAAATCATCTCCATATCGTCGCTCGGACTCGACCCGATATTATTCGTGAATGGTCAGATCAGGATGTCGCGTTGCGATGGCTCCGTATTTTTCCTGGACAAAGGATGGATGAACATATGGCTGACCCTACCACAAACGCGGTCGATACCTTGGCCAACAACGCGGACCGAATCAAAGCGATTCGATTGCGTTTGTCCGACCCGTCCTGGTTTATGAAAGCTCTCTGCGAACCCATCGCTCGTCTCGCCAATTTCCAAGACAAAGTAACTGGCCACTTTTGGGAAGGGCGCTTCAAAGCACAAGCCATTACCGACGAAGCTGGGCTTTTGGCATGCAGTATGTATGTCGACCTAAATCCGATCCGTGCTGCAATGGCTTCAACGCCAGAAGATTCCCTTCACACGTCCGCTTATGATCGCATCAAAGCCCTCGAAGGTAATACCATTCCCTCCGCTGCCGTGGATTTGGTTGCAATCGAGACAGAGGAAGCTGGCAATATCCGCCGAACCACTTCACTGGATGATCTTCGCAAGAAACGCTCTGCGGCCAAAAAGAAACGAGGCCCATCCATCCTCAGAGACGCTTGGTTGTCACCGCTAACGCTCAACGAGCGTAGCAAACCGGGGGCGCAAACAAGCCAAAGTGGCGTGCGTGCTAGCGACAAAGGCTTCCTGTCGATGAAACTGGGAGACTACTTGACTCTGCTGGATTGGACGGGTCGCCAGCGCGTTGGCAGCCTAGAAAAGCCCACCATTCCGAAAGATCTTGCTCCTATCCTTGCGAGGATTGGAATAGAGGCACATATGTGGTGCGACTTGGTGTGGAATTTCAAAAAATACTTTGGTCGTGGAAGCGCTGCAGGCTCGCCAGAGAGCCTCAAAAAGTCGGCTTCCCAACGAAATCGCAAATTTGTTCCAGGGCAAAACGCAGTTGCGGTCTGTTTCGCGAATGCGTGAGTCCGCGGTTGAATTCGTGCGATCTCAAACAGAGAGTTAGGGGGTAACATGTTTTGGCTTCGGTCTTTCGAGCCGATACAGTCCAGTGGTGCCGATTTTTGACACCCACTGCCAAAAGCGGATTTGGGCTTGGTATAACAATGGGCCATTTATTGCGATTTACTCAACCAAGGATTCACGCCCCATGCTTGCCAAGCTCAAGACTTATTCACTGCTTGGTATTGATGCCCTGCCGGTCGATGTCGAAGTGGATTTGTCGCCGGCTCCACTTCCCAAGACCGTCATCGTTGGTTTACCCGAGCAGGCGGTTCGTGAAAGTATCCATCGCATCGAGCGCGCCCTCGTCAATGGAGGCTTCATGCGTCCACATGATCGCGTTGTGATCAATCTTGCCCCTGCCGATCTTCCCAAACAAGCGACCAGTTTTGATTTGCCAATTGCAATTGGAATTCTCGTCGGAGCAAGCCAGTTGGAATCGGATTTCTTGGAGCAGTATGCCGCCGTTGGGGAACTGTCACTAGAGGGCCAAATGAGAAACGTCAAAGGTGTTCTCTCTATCGCCATAGCGGCAGCCAAACAAGCTGGCATTCGTGGCCTCCTCGTCCCGGCCGTAAACGCGCAAGAAGCCGCAGTTGTTGAGGGGCTAGACATTATTCCGATCGGTTCGCTCAACGAAGCAGTCGGATTCCTATCGGGCAAACTTCAAATCGAGCCTGTTCCATCGCGATTGAACGAAATCTACGAGTCGTTTTCTAAGTACGACGTCGATTTTAGCGACGTGCGGGGGCAAGAAATGTCGAAACGGGCGATGACGATCGCGGCTGCCGGCGCGCACAACTTGATCATGCTGGGCCCGCCTGGTTCCGGAAAAACGATGTTGGCGAAGCGACTCCCATCCATTTTGCCGACGCTCTCAGCGACCGAATCGATCGAAACAACTCGAATCTATTCGGCCTTGGGTCGTTTACAACCGGGCCAACCCCTCATGGTGCAGCGTCCGTTTCGTTCGCCACATCACACGATTTCCGACGCGGGACTCGTCGGTGGCGGAAGCCCACCCGCACCAGGCGAAGTTTCCCTTGCCAACAATGGTGTCTTGTTTTTAGATGAACTGCCTGAGTTTGATCGAAAGACGCTCGAGGTGATGCGGCAACCTCTGGAAGATCGAGTCGTCACTATTTCTCGAGCGATGCGTAGCACAACCTTCCCTGCAAACTTCATGCTAATCGCTGCACTAAACCCTTGCCCGTGCGGTTACCGAACCGACCCACGACGGTCATGCAATTGCACACCACCACAAATCGAACGCTACATGAGCCGCATCAGTGGCCCGTTGCTCGATCGAATCGACATTCACATCGAGGTGCCAGCAGTCCCATTCAATGAACTAACCGGTGGCCCACCTGGTACGAGCAGTGCCGAGATCCGCGCTCAGGTAGAAGGGGCGAGAGCCATTCAGTCCAAGCGTTTTGAAAAGAGCACCACCAATACCAACGCGCAGATGAGCAGTCGTGAGTTGCGGAAGCATTGCATCTTGGGCAAGGTCGAACACGAACTGATGCGAATTGCGGTGACCGACATGGGGCTGTCGGCACGAGCCCATGACAAGATCCTAAGAGTGGCTCGTACCATCGCGGACTTGGAATCGGTAGAAACGATCCAAGCACACCATGTCCAGGAAGCGATCAACTACCGAATGCTCGACCGCGATGTTTTTTCATAAAGTAACAGCTCAACTTGCAGCGATACAGCAAACGGCACGTCTTTGGCCTCGGGCAAATTTGCTAGAACTACTTTTCCACCTGGTTGACATCAACGGTGTCAAATTCAATCCGGATTCTAGTTGCCCTTGCGATGCTAAGTGCATTGGGATGTGAGAGCAGACCATTGCATCCGCAACCACGGAACGAATCGGATTCCAGTGGACCTGCAATTGCCTATCAACACTTCTACCGTGGCGGATGCTGCCAGCATCCGAGCCGACGCTAGCAGCGTCGGCCACGACGATTGCGACTGGAAATACCACTCCTTCGCCACTTTATTTCTTTTTTTCCAATTTTCGTGAAGCGCCAAGACGGCTTTTACGCAGTGACTTATGGCACATCTAGAAAGCGCCCCACGTAGGGTCATCCATAAGGTCCACCGTCATGTCCGATTTTTTTAAGAAGTTATCTGAAATGTTAGTCAACAATCCTACGCGTGGTCGGCATCGATCGCGCCGTCGATGTATCCGAGAGAGCATTCGTAGGGATATCAAAATGCTCCGCATAGAAAAGCTCGAAGAGCGAGCGATGTTTGCGGTAGATCTGGTAAAGGACATCAACAGCATTGTAACCACCGGCGGCTCAAACCCCTCGAATATCGTGGAGGTAGGAGTGACTGCATTCTTCACGGCAACCGTCGACGGTTATGGCACTGAGCTCTGGAAAAGCGACGGGACAGCTGCGGGAACCGTGCTCGTGAAGGACATTCGCGTCGGAAGCGTTGGTTCAAATCCCGCCGGGCTGACGAACGTGAATGGGACATTGTATTTCAGTGCGACAGATGGATTGAATGGCGCTGAACTCTGGAAAAGCGACGGTACAGCAGCGGGAACTGTTCTCGTGAAGGACATTCAGTCAGGAAGCATCGGGGCTAATCCCAACGGGCTGACGAACGTGAACGGAACGTTGTATTTTAATGCCGTGGATGGCGTGCACGGGAACGAACTCTGGAAAAGCGACGGGACGGCTGCGGGAACTGTGCTCGTGAAGGACATAACGTCAGGAAGCATCGGGGCCAATCCCGCCAGCCTTACCAACGTGAATGGGATGCTGTGTTTCAATGCGAATGATGGTGTCAGTGGGAATGAACTTTGGAAGAGCGACGGAACAGCTGCGGGAACCGTCCTTGTAAAGGACATTCGGTCCGGAACCAGCAGTTCCAATCCCTCTCGCCTGACGGCTGTGACCGGGATACTCTTTTTTAATGCAAATGAAGGTACAAATGGCTATGAACTTTGGAAGAGCGACGGGACGGCGGCAGGCACCGTGTTAGTGGAGGATATTCTAGCCGGAACCAGCAGTTCCATTCCCGACAACTTGACAAACGTTAACGGGACGCTGTATTTCCGCGCGAATGATGGTGTGAATGGCATTGAGCTCTGGAAGAGTAATGGGACGGCAGCAGGAACCGTGCTCGTGAAGGACATACTGCCCCTGTCCGGAACTAGCGGTCCCAGCAACCTTACGAACGCGAACGGGACGTTGTATTTCAATGCAACGGACGGCGTGAATGGCGTTGAGCTCTGGAAGAGTAATGGGACGGCGGCAGGAACCGTGCTCGTGAAGGACATACTGTCCGGAAGTAGCGGTTCCATCCCCAGCAACCTGACGAACGCGAACGGGACGTTGTATTTCAATGCGACGGATGGTGTGAATGGTGTTGAGCTCTGGAAGACCGACGGCACCTCAGCTGGAACAGTATTGGTTAAGGACATTGAGCCAGGAAGCGGCACATCCAGCCCCCTGTACCTAACGAACGTCAACGGAACTCTGTATTTCAATTCGATAATTGGTGTGACTGGCGCTGAGCTCTGGAAGAGTAACGGGACGTCCGCAGGAACCGTGCTGGTGAAAGACATTCAGGCTGGAACCAGCAGTTCCGTTCCCGACAACTTAACGAACGTGAACGGGACACTGTATTTCAGTGCGAATGATGGCACGAATGGCAATGAAATCTGGAAAAGTGCCGGGACAACTGCGGGAACCGTGCTTTTGAAGGACATTTTGTCCGGAAGCGTCGGTTCCAATCCCGCCAACCTGACGAACGTCAATGGGACGTTGTATTTCACCGCGACGGATGGTGTGAATGGGAGGGAACTCTGGAAAAGCGATGGGACAGTGGCCGGAACCGAACTCGTGAAGGACATTCGGTCCGGAAGCCTCGATTCCTTTCCCGCGAGCCTTACAAACCTGAACGGGACTCTGTACTTCACCGCGACGGATGGTGTGAATGGGACTGAACTCTGGAAAAGCGACGGGTCCGCTGCTGGAACCGTGCTCGTAACGGACATTCGATCCGGGAGCGCCGGTTCCAATCCCAACAGCTTGACAAACGTGAACGGGGCGTTGTATTTCAATGCGACAGATGGTGTGAATGGCTTCGAACTCTGGAAGAGCGACGGGACAGTCGCGGGAACGAACCTGTTTGTGGATATTGCGAACGGCGCGAATAGTTCCAGTCCCACCAACCTAACGAACGTAAACGGGAGGTTGTTTTTCCGCGCGAATGATAACGTTAACGGCGATGAACTCTTCGCGAGCGACGGGACGGCCGCCGGAACCGTGATGTTAAGGGACATTCTGCCCGGAGCCATCGGTTCCATTCCCTCCAACCTAACGAACGTGAACGGGACCCTTTATTTTAGTGCGACGGATAATGCAAATGGTATTGAACTTTGGAAGAGCGACGGGACGGCCGCGGGGACCGTGTTAGTAAAGGACATAAATTCCGGAAGCAATAGTTCCAACCCCCGTTACTTGACGAACGTGAACGGAACCCTGTACTTCAAAGCGACAGATAGTACGAACGGTAGTGAACTCTGGAGGAGTGATGGGACTGCAGTTGGAACCGCGCTCGTAAAGGACATTCTATCCGGTACCGGCGATTCCAATCCAAGGCTTGTGACCGCTCTGAATGGATGGGTAGTTTTTGTTGCCAATGATGGTGTCCTTGGTGAAGAAGTGTGGATCAGCGATGGTACTACACAGGGTACGAGATTACTGGCCGACGTGTTTAGCGGGTCTGGAGGCAGCGTCGTTAACAATTCCAGTCAAATTGTTCTGGCCGGGGCGAACCTGTTCTTCAGAGCGGTCAGTCCGGGCAATGGAGCTGAACTTTGGGCGAGTAGCCAGGCTTCTCCACCTTTCACCCTGGCAAACGGGGTTGTTACGATTGATCTTTCCGGCTCCGCTGCCGATAGTTCGCTTAGTGTGAGGTTGAGTGAAGGTCAACTAGTTATCACTGACATTCTCACGAACACTGAAATTCTCGGGGCGAAATCGGATTTACCTATCAGCGGCGTTCAAGGATTTCGAGTTATCGGGTCGTCAGCGTTTTCCGAGAACATTACGATTGATCATTCTTTCGGGGGAGTCGTGAATCTTCCCAAGGGATTTGAGTTTGACGGAGGTGACCGTGGATCGGATACCGTTTCCATCCTTGGAGCGTCTGGCATGGATGCGATCATTTCTCAGACCTCACCTGACGTAACTATCACATCTGGTCTGGGGGCCGCCGGAGTGACGCTCAAGTATCGAAATGTCGAGTCGGTTTCGATAACGACAATGCGGCGAGTCTCTGTCCTTGGCAACTTGAACATTGACTCTCCAATCTCAGTTTCAAATCAGTCAGCATTGGACTTGGGAGGCGTCACAACACTTGCCGGCGGTTCCCTTAGCTCTAGCGGAACTGTAGCATTAGGCTCCGGCGAACTAGTCAATGGCTCTGGGACTATTGCTGGCCGCTTTGCGGGTGAAGCTGGCTCCACAATCCTTGCTACCGGAAACATGACGTTGGGGAATGCTAGTTCTGTGGCAGGCTTTTTGACCCGTGGTGAATTGGATGCGGGCACGTTTACAGTGACACTGCTGGATGTCAATCAAGCCGTTTTGGGATCGCTAACGTCTCTCGGAAACGCAACGACCGTGGGAAATCTGAGTGCTGCCAACGGTGCCCTCATCGACTTCGGCAACAATCTGATCGGCTACGGCTCGCTGAGTACGCCGAACCTCTCAGCGAAGCCAACCATTATCAATGGTAGTGTCGAGGGATCATCGTTGGCTAAGCCCGTTACTCTGGCTGGTTACGTAAAAGGGGTCGGCTCGCTGAACAATGTGTCTATCACCGGCACCTATAGTCCTGGCTTCAGTCCGGCGGCCGTGACTCTGGGAAGCGTCAGCTACGCGGCCTCTGCAGTCACCGTTGTTGAACTCGGCGGAACGGTTCCGGGCACACAACACGATCAGCTTAACCACATCGGTCAAGCGCTGCTCGGAGGCAAGCTCGACTTGGAGCTTATCAATGGCTATCAACCAGTCCTTGGCAATAGTTATACGATCCTCACCGCCACTAGTGGTATCAGTGGGACATTTGCCAGTACGCAGCTTCCTCCGCTTTCCAGTGGGCTTGAATGGTCGATCAACTATGGTGTTCAATCGTTGGTCGTGAGCGTCATTCAGACCAATATTGCTCCCACAGATCTCTTGCTTTCGAATACGATCGTTAGCGAGAATCTTCCGTCGGGGTCGAATGTGGGCGTTCTCTCGAGCGTTGACCCAAATCCAGGAAACACGTTCACCTATTCCCTGGTTATTGGTGCGGGTGATACGAACAACAGCAGTTTCGCAATTGTTGGCAATGTACTTAAGACCAATGCGTCCTTCGACTTCGAGACGAAGAACAGCTATAGTATTCGGGCTCGAACGATGGACGAGGGCGGGCTTTTCTTTGATCGGGTCTTCACGATTCAGATCGCAGACGTAAATGAGGCAGCTAGTGCAATAGTTCTAGTAAATGCAGTCAATACGATACCGGAAAACACGAGCACCACTCCGGCTATCAAGGTTGCTGATATCGTGGTTTTCGATGACGCACTAGGGACCAATACACTGGCCATCACCGGCCCAGATGTCGCCTCGTTTCAAATCATCGGTACGCAACTGTTCTTGAGGCCAGGGACGATTCTTAACTTCGAATCGCAGGCGTCTTATAGCATCACGGTAGAAGTAGATGACACAACGGTTGGCGCTACGCCAGATCGCACTATCGTTTATTCGCTGACGTTGACGAACATGCTTGAACTCAGTCAACCGATCCAGATCGGCGACGGGACAGCTCAACGCTCAATCGTTAAGCAACTGGTCATCTCGTTCGATGCTCCGATTGTTGCCGACAACGGTGCCTTTGTGGTACAGCAACGCAAGCTGGTCTTAGGCGATATTGTCTTCCAGGACGTCACGACTCAGGCGGTCTTGGCGCCGAATGGAATGCAAGTGACGTTGACCTTTAGCGGTGCACTGACCACCGGATTTGGTGCGTTGGCGGATGGCAACTATCAACTCACTATTGTTGGGTCGAAAGTGCGAGCGCAATCCAACAATCAGCAGTTCGACGGCGATAGTAACGGCATTGCGGGTGGCGACCTGGCATTAGGGGCTCAAGCAGCAGATAAATTTTTTGCGATGTTTGGAGATTCGGATGGTGATCGCGACGTCGATGCACAAGATTATGGTCGATTTGGATTGACGTTTCGAAAGACGTCGGCATCCTCTGCCTATAATTTCGCTTTTGACTTCGATCAAGACGGCGACGTCGACTCTCAGGATTACGGTCAATTTGGTTTGCGATATCGCAAATCTGTCCCTTTTGCATAATAGGATTTGCCGAAGCCATAACCAATTGGAAGCAAAATGCAATCGAATCCGGACGACAGTATAACCGAGCCAACATTTTGCGAAGTTAAGTTCGAGTATACGCCGCAATTCCCTGAGATTTTGTCTCATCTAAATGCTTCGGTTCTGGTCACGACGTACCAAGCGGGAAAGCTGCTTGTTCTCGGTGCACATGGGGGAAAATTACAGATTTCGTTTCTTTCGTACGATCAGCCGATGGGGTTGGCCGTCCATTCCAATCGAATAGCGATTGGAACGCGAAAGCAGATTCACTTTCTCGTCCCGGCACATGAAACCCAACAGGGGCAAGATTTCTACGATGGCTGCTTTGTACCTCGAACCAGCTTTTATACTGGCAACATTCATGGACACGATCTGGGGTGGGGTGACAATGGACTTTGGATAGTTAACACTCTGTTCTCGTCGCTTGCGACACTGCACGACGACTACAGTTTTGTCCCGCAATGGCGACCTCCCTTTATATCGCAGTTGATCGATCAGGACCGTTGCCATTTGAACGGAATGGCTCTTGAAAATGGCAGGCCTAGGTTCGTTACAGCAATGAGCGAAACCGACTCTGCCGCCGGGTGGAGGCCGAACAAAGCTACTTCGGGGGTTGTGATGGACGTGACGACTGGGCAAGTCGTGTGCCGAGGTCTCTCTATGCCGCATTCACCTCGCTTGCATGGAGGACGTTTGTGGTTACTGAATTCTGGACATGGTTCGTTCGGTTGGGTGGATCCAGCGAGGGGCACGTACGAATCCGTAGAGAATCTGCCAGGCTATACACGTGGACTTTCTTTTTGCGGCCAGTTTGCGTTCATCGGATTGTCCAAGATTCGCGAGACGTCGGTATTTGGTGGTGTGCCAATTGCGGAAAGGCGAGAGGAATTGCGATGCGGGGTCGGCGTTGTGGACTTGGTCACAGGTAAAACGGTCGCAGTGTTTCAGTTTTTTTCGGGCGTGAGCGAAATATTTGCAGTCGAAACGTTGCAAGGCTTTACCAATCCCCTCATTGCTGGTTCGTCGGTCGACCAAAAAGAACGTGAAGTCTGGATTGTGCCCAGCGAAAGTGTTCCACGGCCCCGCGTCCAACCGCGGTTGCCGCTTTATTGCAATCCGCAAACACGTCACGATGACGAACAAGGCACTACCAAGGAACTAACAGCTGCCGAACTCGTCGATTTGGGCAATCAACGTCAGGACCAGGGTAAACAAGCGTCCGCGTCCCTATGCTATCAACGGGCACTAGAGGTAGAACCGAATTGCATCGCGGCGCTCCAGAATCTTGGTTATTTGCTGTTTAACATGGGTGAACCGGAAAGATCTCATGATATTTACCAACGATTGCTTGAACAGATGCCGACTCCACTCCATCGGCTTCTGGCAGGTTCGGTGCTACCAGTTGTGTACGATAGTCAATCGGACATGGACTTCTGGCGAGAACGGCAAATGGGAATCCTGCGTGAGTTGCAGGCGAGCCGTGAAACGGTCGATGCAACCCAGACGCTTGTTCCAACGTGCTTTTTCGCTGCCTATCAAGGCCTTTGCGATCGTGATTTGATGGCGATGCGTGGGCAAGCTATCGCGGGTAAGGATTTTTCTAAAATACGGGGCGCACGGCGGCGAGAGGATCGTTTGCGAGTTGGGTTTCTCTCTGCTTATTTTCGGGACCATACGATCGGTCGATTGAATATCGGTCGACTTGAGAATCTAAGCCGAGAGAAAATTGAATTGACCGTGGTGTATGCGGGGCAAACACAGGATGAAATGTCGGAGCGTTTCTCCAGGACCGCGGACAGGTACTTGAGCTTGCCACGTGATTTGTCGTCAGCCATCAAGTTGATGACTTCACTCGAATTGGACCTATTGATTCATGCAGATGTCGGCATGGATTCGCTAACGCAAACGTTGGCTTATTCGAGGTTTGCACCCATTCAAATCGCGACGTGGGGGCATCCAGATACTAGTGGCAGCGCGATGATCGACTTCTATTTGTCCAGCGAGAGTCTCGAGACCGCAGACGCTCAGAGCCACTATACCGAACAATTGATCAAGCTTCCGTCACTCTGCATCGATTACGAGCGGCCAGCACTGAAAGCCATTGCCAAGACACGTGAGCAGCTTGGACTGCCCACCGATCACCACCTTTATGCTTGTCCGCAAACACTATTCAAGTTCCATCCGGGATTCGATGGTGTTTTGTCGGATATCCTTGAGTCGGACCCAAATGGCGAGTTGGTTTTGATCGAGGGAAGGCTCTCGGAATGGACGCATCGTTTGAAGCGTCGATTTCGTCGAACGCTGCCCGAAGGTGGGAAGAGAGTTAGGTTTTTGCCTGCGTTGCCTCGCGAGGATTTTCTATCGTTGCTTGCAAAGGTGGATGTCGTTTTGGATCCGATTCACTTTGGTGGCGGCAACAGTTCCTTCGAGGCCATCGCAATGGGAACTCCCGTTGTAACGCTGGCTGGGGATTTGCTTAGGAGTCGTATCACTTCGGCGATTTATGGAGAAATGGAGATGTCGGATTTAGTCGTAGGCAGCTTGAAAGAATACGTCGAATTGGCAGTTCGAATCGCCAGCGATCAGTCATTCGGGCGTGAGCTAAAGAATCGAATTCGCTCGTCTACAGACAAACTTTTTCATTCTCACAGAGCCTCAGCTCAACTAGAGTACTGTTTGCTGAAATTGAATCCGATCGTCAAAACTTATCGGGAAACTTAATCGCTTGGCTAACGACGTATCGTACGAACCATTTTGCAGCTTTGAGGGTCGTTGCAGATAGGGCTAGCTGATCCGCTCATTTTTGGCCAACCCATTAACAACAACCTTTCGCAAGTCGCCGTTGGTGTTTATGCTAGAGCATCTCGCGTAACAGTCCTCTCCCTACGGTGTATTCAAAAAATGATTTACCTTCGTTTTTCTGATTGGCTGGCTTGCTTCATGGTTCCAGTTGGATTGCTATTTGCATCAATTTGTTTTTCGGCAGAATTGGAGCTCAAGAAAGGCGATAGTATCTGTCTCGTCGGGAATGCGCTTGGCGAACGGCTTCAGCATTACAATCATTGGGAACGCGACCTCTACCAGCGTTTTCCAGACCTCGAACTATCGATTCGCAATTTGTGTTTCCCGGGCGATGAGCCGGTGACACGGATTCGATCGATGAACTTTGGCGAACCTGATGTGCATCTTGCACACTCCAAGGCCTCGGTAATTCTCTTTTTCTTCGGATTCAATGAATCGTTCGCAGGTCCTAATGGATTAGCCCCGTTTAAGACAGAGGTTCGCGAATTGATCGCGCATACGAAGCAACAAAACTATTCAGGCAAGGGCCAGCCTCGCATCGTGTTTGTTTCGCCCATCGCTTTTGAAAATACTGGCGACAAAAACCTTCCCAAGGGCGAACAACACAACTCCAACATTGCAATCTATGCCGCTGCGCTACGCGACGTCTGCAACGAGGCCAAAGTTGGCTATGTCGATCTCTTCGAACCCACATTGAAGCTTTTCGCTCAAACAGAAAATCGCCTGACGAGCAACGGTTCTCATTTGAACCAGGATGGATACGCGGCTTTAGCTACGATTCTCAATGATCGATTGTTTGGTCCTACAGCCAAAAAAGTGAACGAGAATCCAACGCTGCTCGCCGCCATTGATGACAAGAACTTTCATTGGTGGCATCGCTATCGGGCGGTCAACGGATACTCGATTTACGGCAAGCGTGGCGAAGCGGGTTCCGACGGAACCTATCGCAATCGCGAAGTCATGGAGCGTGAGCGAGAGATCCTCGACCAGATGTGTGCCAATCGCGATGCTCGCATTTCCAAGATTGCTCAAGGACAGCCCGTCCCCGATAGTATCGACGACTCGAACACCCTTCCATTTATCGAACCCAAGTCGAATGTAGGGGTAAATGATAAGGATCCGAATCGAAAGGCTGGCAAGTTGGGCTCGCTAGACTACCTGACAGCAGAAGAGCAGCAATCGAAGTTCAAGATGGCTCCAGGCTACGAGATTACGTTGGTTGCTTCGGAAGAGATGTTTCCGGATCTCGCCAAGCCTGTAGCAATGAACTTCGATTCGAAGGGGAGGATGTGGGTCTCGACGATGCCCAGCTACCCACAGTGGAAACCCAAGACGAAACTTGACGACAAGCTCTTGATCCTGGAAGACGACAATGGAGACGGTCGCGCGGACCGATGCAAAGTCTTTGCCGACGGACTTCACCAGCCGACTGGTTTTGAACTAGGGCATGGAGGCGCCTACGTCGCTGAACAGCCGGACATTCTGTTCTTGAAAGACACCGACGGCGATGATAAAGCGGACACCCGCGTTCGCAAACTCTTCGGATTTGACACGGCAGATTCGCATCATGGTTTGGCTGCTTTTGAATGGGGGCCGGACGGAGCCCTCTACTTCAATGAAGGCACGTTTAAGCAATCGCAAGTGGAATCCCCCTACGGTTTGCAACGACTCTCGGAAGCGGGTGTTTGGCGTTACGATCCCAGAACTGAACGAATGGAAGTGCATTCGTCGCTTTCTTTTGCCAATCCATGGGGCCACGTTTTTGACAAATGGGGTCAAAACTTCATCGCGGACGCGTCCCCTGGCTACAACTATTGGGCAACACCCATTTCCGGAAAATCCATCTATCCAGACAAACATCCGGGGGGAGCCCAAGCCAAGGGACACGACAATCCTGGCTCCAGGATAGAAAAAGAACCTCGGCACTTTATCGAAAAGCGAACCCGTCCATCGTCCGGATGCGAAATAGTTTCGAGCCGTCAATTCTTCGAAAAAGACCAAGGAAACTTTTTAATCAACAATGTAATCGGTGATCGAAGTGTTCTTCAGCATACGATGGCCGACAAGGACTCGGGGTTCGAAGGAAAAGAAGTCACTCCATTGGTTTATTGTGAAGACGGAAACTTTCGGCCTGTCGATCTGCAATTTGGCCCCGACGGAGCACTTTACATTATCGATTGGCACAACGCCCTCATCGGTCACTTGCAACACAACCTTCGCGAGCCAAATCGGGATCATTCGCACGGACGCATCTGGCGAGTTGCTGCCAAGGATCGCCCTTTCGTGAAGGCACCGCAGATCGATAAGGCTTCGATCGCTTCGCTGTTGGAACTCATGAAAGAACCAGAAGACAGAACTCGCTATCGCGTGCGAAGGGAATTGGCGGCTCGCCCGACCGTCGACGTCATTGCCGGTCTCAAAACTTGGCTATCTAAGATACCGGCGACTGATTCCGACGCCATTCATTTGCGTTTGGAAGGGTTATGGCTTTATCAGACGCACAATGTTGTAGAAGAGACCCTGCTGCGTGAATTGCTTACTTGTTCCGATCCGAGAGCCCGAGCCGCAGCGACTCGGGTACTCTGCTACTGGCGAGATCAAGTTCCCGAGGTCAACTCCCTTATGAAAGCGCAACTCAATGACAAGCATGGACGTGTTCGCATCGAAGCGGTACGAGCATGCAGTTATCTGAAAGCTGCGGACATGCAGGAAGCGGTCTTAGATGTCTTGAATTACGAGATGGACGACGAGTTGCAATACACTTTAGATGAGACGGTACGGTTGTTCGAAAGTCAGCCATGAGCGGTACATCCTCCCCGAGGGAGGGTTACTTTCATTGAAAATCCCTGCCTCTCCTTTTTTGAGCTATTGATGATATGCATTGGTTTTTGAAGCAGGCTACTTGCCTTGTGATCGCTGTGACATGGACAAGTGTCTCCCTGATGGCCCAGCACAATCATGACGGACACAATTCCAGCAAAGTGGAACCTCCCAAAATCTTTTTGGACAAGAGTCCGAAGGTCGTTGAGTATCAATTGAAGCGACTCACCAACGAACAACTGTTGTTGGTGGAACGGAACAGCGACGATCCCAAGTGCATTCCCGTATACTCCGCGATTGTTGCGAGAATCGGGATTTCGTTGGCTGAACGCAAAAATGCGATCGACTCGTTAGCGATTCTTCAAAAGACATCACCAGTTGCGGAATCCATGAAAATCCTGGACAAGCTGGAGGAGTCCAGTGAGAACCAACGCATTGCACGCGATCTCGTTCAAATCTTGGGTTCGCAATCGAAAGAGCAACTTTTGTCTCAGTCCGAAAGGCTGGTTCAAGCCATCGATGGCAAGTCCGGATATGCTCGCCGAGCGGCTTGGGCATCGATATTGTTGGCTGAATCCGAGGCCACTTGGTTCGAATGGGTCAATAAAAGCGAACAACGGAAGTTAGACTTTTTATTCGCGATTCCATGGATAGGGGCACAAGACAAACGCAACTCGCTTCGTTCACAGGTAGTTCGTTTGATGACGGAAGGCAAATCGGTCGATGTCCAAATTGCTGCGATCAAGTCGTTAGCGACGATGGACGCGGAGGCAAGGGATTCGTTCGCGAAACTAGCGACCCTGTTTCCGATGGAAGCACTGAGGCAAACCGTCATCTATGCTTTGCTCAAAATCCCGGCGTCGGAACGGGATCCGCAACTGAGCGCTTCGCTTGCCAAGGAACTTGTCACGATGGCTGAGGCTACGCCTGCCGCAAAGCGAACGGAGGACAGCTTCTTCGATGCCATCCAATTGGTCGAAGGATTTCTACCGCAATTAGAGCCAGGAATCGCGAAAGAGTATCGAAACCGCTTGGACGCAGTCAGCGTCAGAGTGATTCGAATGGCTACGGTTATCGAAGAAATGCGATATGACTTGAAGTACTTTGTAGTCGAGGCTGGACGACCGGCGCAGCTGATTCTCAAGAATGAGGATCTCATGCCTCACAACTTGGTCATAACCATGTCTGGCAAGCTCAAAGAGATCGCGTTGCTGGCGGCAAACATGGCGCCAGACGATGCCCCAGATGGAAAGCAGTATGTTCCCAAGAATCAAGACATTCTGTTTGCAACTGGCATGGTACCAGCGAACAAGCAAGAAAGTCTCACATTCACCGCTCCCTCCGAACCAGGCGAGTATCCGTATGTCTGTACGTTCCCTAACCACTGGATGCGGATGTATGGAGTGATGGTGGTTGTCAAGGATCTTGACACTTGGCTAAAGGACCCACAAGTGCCTAAAGATCCGATTGGAAACAATCGTTCTTTTGTCAAGAATTGGAAGCTGCATGATTTGGAGTCCGAGATCGAGTCTGGTACCCGTGGGCGCTCGGACGAAATCGGGGCCCGTATTTTTAAGGACGCAACTTGTGCTCAATGCCATCCCATCGGAACAAATGGTCGCAATATCGGGCCATCCCTAACCGATGTCGCTACAAGATGGAAGAATGACAAAGCAGGCATCCTCCGGGAGATTTTGGAGCCATCGCACAAGATCGATCCGAAGTTTGCGTCGTATTCTGTTTTGACGGAGGATGAAGTCGTCTACTCTGGAATTTTAATCGACGAAAGCAAAGATTCGATTTCCATCCTTTCCGGCGCGGACCAAAAAGAACCGAAAGTTATCCCTCGCAACGAGATTTCCAACATTGTCAAATCGTCTCTTTCGATCATGCCCAATGGACTGATGGATCAATACACGCAAGACGAGATATTTGAACTACTCGCCTATTTGCTGAATCAAAAACAGTAGACTTCTCACAGGAATTCATAGACCGACTGGCTGATGCTTTTAAAGCAGCGTTTCGAGCCGACGGCGCTAGCCCAACTTCCCCAACAACTAGCGACCGGTTTCTAACTGCCCCTGCAATAAGCCCCAGTCAAATCGATCCAGCTTAAACCGAATATCTGAATTGGCCGCGACGTCCAAGGTATACGAGCTGAACGCATGCTTGAGCGCGAGGGTCTTTGGGCTAGACCGGGACCGCTGTCCGGTTCAATTGATAATCTTCTCCACGACGTGTGCTTCCTCGACGCCTGTCAAACGCTGGTCGAGACCTTGGGATCGAAACGTCAGGCGGCGGTGATCGATTCCGAGTTGGTTCAGGATGGTGGCATTCAGGTCGTTGATATGGACCGCGTCGTCCTCAAATCGTGTCGTTCGTTGGCCGTCTTGATCGACAATGTTGTAGCTGTATTCGTCCGTTCTGCCGTGCTCGATGCCTCCCTTGATTCCTCCGCCAGAGAGCCAAGCGGTAAAGCATCGAGGATGGTGATCGCGTCCGTAAGCGGTGGCGTCCTGCTTGCCCTGGCAGTAGACGGTGCGTCCAAACTCTCCGGAGCAGACTACCAGCGTATCTTCAAGCATCCCACGCATCTTGAGATCCTGAATCAGAGCAGCCCAGGGTTGATCGACATCCTTGCATTGGCCACGCATTTTCGCAGGAAGTGTGCTGTGATGATCCCAGCCGCGATGGAAGACTTGCACGAAGCGTACGCCCCGTTCTGCCATCCGTCTGGCGAGCAAGCAGTTTCGTGCAAAAGAGCCTGGCTTTTCGACTTCGGGACCGTACAACTTCTTGACCGAGTCGGGTTCGTCTCGAAGATCGGTCAGTTCCGGTACCGAGGCTTGCATGCGGAATGCCATCTCCTGTTGGGCAATCGTGGTCTGAATCTCTGGATCTCCGATGTCGGCCGCGTGTTTGTGATTTAGGTGAGTCACCAGATCAAGCATCTTATGGCGGCTGGTACGGGTAACGCCGGCAGGGTTCGAGAGAAAAAGCACCGGATCGCCGCCAGATTGGAAGGCCACTCCCTGATACTTGGAAGGCAAAAAACCCGTGCCCCATAGGCGGCTGTAAAGGGCCTGAACGTTCTGCTGGTCGCCGGACCAAAACGCAGAATTGAGCACGATAAAGTCTGGCAGATTGCTATTGAGCGATCCCAGCCCGTAGCTCAACCAGGCGCCCAAACTCGGTTTGCCTTGGATTTGTGATCCCGTACACAACTGGGTCTTGCCTTCATCGTGATTGATCGCCTCCGTTCGCATCGACTTAATAAAGCACAGTTCATCCACCACAGTGGACAAGTGCGGCAGCAGCTCGCTTAGGTACCTGCCGCAACTACCGTGTTGTGAAAATTTGAAGATGGACGGCTGGATCAACTTCTCTTTGCCTTCTGTCATGGCTGTTACGCGTTGGCCGTCGCGGATCTCATCGGGCAGAGGCTGCTTGTCTTTCGCCTCGAGTCCCGGTTTGTAGTCATACAATTCGATTTGGCTGGGAGCGCCACCCATGAACAAAAAGATGACTCGCTTGGCGCGAGGTGGAAAATGCGGCAGACCTGGAACCGCCGCAGAAGCTTGCTTGGCGAGCAAAGAACCAAGCACGGCAGCACCCAACCCCATACTGGTGTGGTTCAAGAACCGGCGCCGAGATTCCAACCAATTATAGGCATCGAGGGGAATATTATACATGGTTCATTACTCGCGTGTCTTGGCTGCATCGAGATTGAATAAGGAATTGACCACCATTGTAAACGCAGCCAGTTCGATACGTTGCGCATCGCTTGACAGACTCAAATCAGAGGTCATCGCCCGTGCTGCGTCCACGTCCTCCCGATAGACTGAACGAAAGCCTTCCAGGCCAACTTGCAAATCCGCTTGTTCTTCCGCATCCGGTAAGTGAGAGGTGATCGACTCGAATGCGATGCCAAGGCGCTCAGCCTCGCTCGATTCTGGCGTTCCTAGCACTTGCTGCGCGAGATGCCGAGCAGCTTCGAAATATTGGCTCTCGTTCATCAACAGCAGTGCTTGTACCGGCGTATTGGTCCGTTCTCGTCGAGAAGTACAGCTTTCACGGGAGGGCGCGTCGAAGATGGTCATCTGTGGCGGCGGCATGGCACGTTTCCAAAAAGTGTAAAAGCTTCGCCGGTAGATCTTGTCGCCTGTATCCTCCTTAAAGGAGTAGGTGGAGGACGAGACCATGGAAACGGTTTTCCATAGGTCAGCGGGCTGGGGAGGCTTCACGCTTTTCCCGTACATCGCGTTGTTCAGACGACCGCTGATAGCGAGGACCTGATCGCGAATGACCTCAGAATCCAATCGAATGCGCGATCCGCGGGCTAGCAGCCGGTTTTCCGAATCGGCTAGATATTCAGCACGTGAAACGCGAGAAGTTTGCCGGTACGTCTGCGACATCACAATCGATTGGACGAGCGACTTGACGTCCCAGTTGGAGTCAATAAATGCATTGGTCAAGTCGTCCAATAATTCTGGATGACTGGGAAACTCGCCCTGCGACCCGAAATCTTCGGAGGTCTTAACGAGCCCCACTCCAAAAAACTGCTGCCAGAACCGATTCACCGTCACGCGCGCCGTCAACGGGTGACGCTTGTCGGTCACCCACCGCGCTAGGTCGAGGCGTGTCTTCAGATTGCCACTCGACTTTAGTGGAGGCAGAAATGCTGGCGTGTTCCTGGACACCTCTTCGCCCGGCTGATCGTAGGCACCGCGCTTGAGAATGTAGGCCGGCCGCACATCCTTTCGTTCCTTCATCACCAGAGCGATAGGAACGCTGCGTTCGAGTTCGTCTCGCCCAGTCTTTAGACGACGCAACACCTCTTCCTTTTGCTTTACTTGCTCGGCTATCGGGCTGGTCTGTTCGGTTGCCGCGTCGCCGGCCTTGTCCGACTTGCCCTCGGCAGGAAGCTCCTTGAGCGATTGTTTCAAAGTGTCAACCTCTTGCTTGACCGCCGAGAGTTGTGACTCGAACTCACTCAAGCGGATCGCCTGCTCCGGCGTCGGCAGTCGCAAGATTGGAGGTTGCTGATCGCGGCCCGGCGTCTCGGGATCGCCGTCGATATTGTTAAAAAAAGCAAAGAGTTGGTAGAAATCTTTCTGCTTCACTGGATCGTATTTATGGTCATGACAAACGGCGCACTCCAGCGTCATCCCCAGAAACACCGTTCCAAAGGCAGACACCTGGTCCACGACATTGCGAGTGTAACTTTCCAGTGGAGGATTGGTCCCCCTGTCCATCACCATATGCAGGCGATTGTAGCCCGATGCAATCTGCTGGTCGAGCGTCGGATTTTCCAACAAGTCCCCTGCGAGCTGATAGGTTGCAAACTGGTCAAAAGGCATGTTCGCATTGAAAGCCCGAATCACCCAGTCGCGATACTGCGACAGCTCGCGATAATGGTCGTGATGCATTCCATTGGTGTCCGCAAATCGCACCAGATCCAGCCAGTAACGAGCCATATGCTCGCCATATTGCGGAGTTGACAACAGACGTTCGACTAATCTCCGGTATGCATCCGGTGCATCATCTTGTTCGAATTGGTGAATCTCCTCTCGCGTAGGAGGTAACCCGGTCAGATCTAATGTGACGCGCCGAATCAGCGTCCTCTTGTCGGCCGAAAGCTGGGGCTTTATCCCTTTTTTTTCCAAAGAAGCGAGGACAAACTGGTCCATCCGGTTCGCGAGCCAACCGCTATTTTCGACCGAGGGCAATACGTGAGGACGAAGTGGCTCGTACGACCAATAATCTTCGTACGCTGCCCCTTGCTGAATCCACAATCGAACCAGTTCTCGCTGCGCATCGGTAAGAGGCTTTTGGACCGAGTCAGGGGGCGGCATTTTCAGCGAGGGGTCGTCCGTGGCCAACCGCTTCCAAAGTTCGCTGGAATCCGGATCGGCCGGCCTAAGCACTTGGTGACCATCGCGGGCATGAAACGGACTGAGATCGCCATCGGCAATGTCCAGCCGCAACTCCGCCTCCCGCTTCGCATCATCTGGACCGTGACAAGCAAAGCACCGGTCGGATAAAAGTGGCCGAATGTCCCTATTATACAAAACAACATCTTCCGCAGCTTGCAAGATGACCGACGATAGGATCACCGACAAGGCTAGAATACTAGCGTTTGTTCGCATCTCTTCCCCTTAAACTAGAGGGATGTTTATGTCCCACGTTTCGAGAAAACTGGACGGAAACCACCCCTGACCAGAGACCGATTCTACTTGAAAGTCTGGATTGCTACAACGAATCGCACACCGAAGTTGCTTTATAGCTTTCCAGCTGCTGGAGGTTAGTCAAGTCGATGCGATCTATTCTCTCCCGTTAACAGGCACCGGTTTGACACGCTGGGTTATTTCATATTCGGCAGAAATCTCTACCCACTTTTCGGAATGTCGGTTCGGTTGTTTCGCTGGTTATTGCATCGGGCGTTTGCTTCTGTATATTCGGTTCGACACTTAGAAGCAAAGTCTTTTTGAATCCAGGTAACAAAATGGCCGTGATGACAGGCTTATCGGGTAACGAGATTTATTGCCTTGCTAAAAAGGGACTTTCTCCTGGCGACCTGGTGATTGGTAATTCCGTCTTCTCGATGGGGTTCCTTGGGTCACTCTCGGCGATCGGAGCGAACATCGTCGGCGGAGAAGTCGAGGAGATCACCCAAGTGATCCACGATGGTCGACTTCAAGCCCTCGATCGAATGATCAATGAAGCCAAGGAGCGAGGCGGCGTCGGAATCACTGGTGCCACGAGCGAACTAACTACGTTTCATGGACAAAGCGAGTTCTTGTCGGTCGCCTCCACGCTGCATACTAGCAACGCCACGCGAGAAAACTTCTCCTTTTCGACAAGCGCCGATGGACAGGAACTTTATTGCCAATTGGATGCTGGTTTTACGCCCGTTCGGTTCGTCTTTGGGAACGTCGCCTTTTCCATCGGAGCAGGCGGAGGAATTGCTGGGGCATTTAAGTCGCTCGCTCGAGGTGAGATCAAGGAGTACAGCGACATTTTTAATAAGACTCGCCATCTCGCTCTAATTCGGATTGCGAACGAGGCATACAACGCTGGCGCCAATTGCGTAGTTGGTATTGAGACTCGAGCAATGCCGTGGTCTGGAGCACACGAAATGCTCATGCTTGGAACTGCCTCCAACCATCCGTTGCTAGGTAAGCCCGCTTCCCCTCAGCAAGTCGTTACCAGTGATCTCACCAACGAAGAAATGTGGAACCTTGTTAATCTCGGCTATATGCCTATAAAGCTAGTGCTCGGAACAGCAGTCTACTCGCTGGGCGTAGTCGGTGGGATCAAGGCCATGCTCAAGTCGTTTACACGCGGTGAAATTCCCGATCTAACGAGCCTGGTCTACGACGCTAGAGCGCACGCCATCGGCATGATTCGAGACGAAGCAGCGTCCGTGCAAGCGGACGATGTTGTTGGAATTCGAACTCACATTCATGAGCACGGCGGACTCCTGGAGTTCATGGCGATTGGAACAGCCGTTCGAAAAATACCCGGATTAACGACACTTAGTGAGAACTTGCCTCCTCAAGCGATCATGAAGGACAAGGACACTTGGATCACTGTCCAATCTCAACGATTGGATCGTAGCGGTGCAAAAGAAGAATAAAAGACCATGGTCTGCGAATATGTCGCTCAGACGCAGACCTGAAAACTTCGAATTGGGAAGTCGGGTGGCGTTTACGCGGAGCAGAGTTAGAGCTCGCTCCAACTCCCCAAATCTGCCGTTCGCCTAATAGGGCGACGCTCGAATCCAGCTGATGTCTCGGCGGCATGAGACACAAGACAGTGCGAACACTAAAATTTAGCCTAGTGTCGATCTTTGAGATCGAACTGGAATACGCTCAAGGATGTTCGCACCGAAAACACCTTTTAGCTTGATGCTTGGCATATGGACGTACCCGATATGGCAACCGCAGGACGATTTGCTGCAAAGCCTCGGACTTAGCATCGACTCCAGTTCCGATTCATAGATGTTCCCTAAGACCTCTGGCACGAAATGGCATCGCCGAACATCGCCGGCCCCATCGATTGAAATTGTTGTCAAGCCAGTATCGCATGGCTTCCCTGCGCTGGCGTGATAGACGTTGTTGAACGGAAACAAAGGGTCGATCTTGGTAAGGAATTCCAACTGCTCCTGGTCGTACGCTTTAGCGGAAGACTTGTACGCGTTGACCCACAAATAAACTTGCTTTGGCAACTCGGCTCGCAAGCTTTCGATTTCCTTAAGGTGTTCTTTGATACCCACGACACCGACGCTGTATCGAACACCAAGGCCCTCAAGGCTTGCACACTGAGCCAGGAATTTAGATCGCACGACTTCGTCAGGATGATACGTGCACCAGAGTGCGACTCGATCCACCATCGAAGCGGACAACCATTCCAGAGAAGCCGATAGATTTGTTTGGATTGCGACGCGTTCTATGTGATCGCAGTGACTCAACTCCACAATCGCATCGCGGTACCATCGCCGTGTTAGAGCTTCACCCCACGGCGTAAAGAGCAACCCATGTGACCTGTGGGTTCTCGATTTGAGCCAATCGACAAACCGTTGCAACTGTTCACGATCGTTGGCAAGTTCACTGGCTGATTCGCGACGTTTTGCGAACGGGCAGTAATTGCAATCGTAGTTGCAACTCGACAATGGGCCGCGATATAGGATGTTCAATCGGTCCATGGAAACTCCGCCATCCTTGATCGAACTTCTTCCGAATAAAGCCATGGACCAATCGTGTCGGACCATGCGATCCCTTTTTCTGTCAACGTAAATCGGTCGCCAGACAGCGTGGCCATCCCCAGTTCGCAAAGCTCTTGGAGTTCCGGAAAGTCCGCCATCGGTGCATTGGTGAATCGCTCCGTGTAGCCATGGCAGTCCAGGCCCTCTACGAGTAGCAAAGACAGGATCAAGTGTCGTCTTTTTTGCTCTTCACTGTTGAGTTCGTTGCCATGGTTCGCAAGCTTCATTTGCGGCGTTGTTTGCGAAATATAGTCGTGTATCAATCGTAGAATCGAAGTCTGTTTGACCGCATAGGACGAACCGTAGTGGAGTTCAGAAGTATACGACCTTGCTCCACACCCAAAGCTGATCATGCCATCGCGTTGGCAACTGTAGTCCTGTGCCGATTTGGCAGAGTTGCGAGGCACTTGAAACATCCGCATCGATACTTGCTCGTAACCGGAATCCAGGAGCAAATCGCGAGCCGCTCGGTAAAGTTCCGGTCGTTTATCACTCGCTGGCCGTTTCAACTTAGCGAGTCCGGTCAGTGGCCGCACATACAGAGGGTAAAGGTAGACCTCCTCGGGGCGAATGCGAACGATCTCGGCAACGGATTCCATCCAAGAAACCAACGTCTGCTGCTCGGCACCATAGATCAAATCTAGATTTAGAGTTTCAAAAGAAGCTTCACGGACTAATTCGATGGCACTGACAACTTGATCTTGCTTTTGCGGACGGCCCAACGAAGAAACGTCGCGGGCGTTTAAGCTCTGGACGCCCATACTGACTCGATCGACGCCGAAGTCTCGCATCTTCAGAAGTTTCTCGGCGTCGATCGTTCCCGGAGAGACTTCAAATGAGATAGGAACACGCGTCCCATCCACGCCCAAGCAATCGTTCAAGATGCTAAAGAGCTCGGAAAGCTGATCGGCATCGAGGAACGATGGGGTTCCGCCGCCGATCGCTAGTTGACTGAATCTGGCCGCTGGCAATTGCTGGCGAATCGATTCCGCGTGGCGTCGGAGCGTTTTGAGATAAAGCGTCGGCAGGTCTGCGTCGGGTTGAGAAAACGTGAACAGATTGCAGAATCCGCAACGAACTTCACAAAAGGGGATATGAACGTAGAGGAACAGCGAGTCCTTAGGTTCACTCTCCCAAACCGATTCAAGCGACCTGGGTTGCGCAAGTCGTCGATAGGTCGTCTTGTGCGGATAGGAATAACAGTATCCAACGTATGGCCCGAGTCGGACAAACTCCTCGAGGGATCGGCATTGCTGAGGGATCATCGACCGCCAATCGAAGTTGGTGGAAGGAAAAACTCCGCATAGGGTACGTCGCCGACGACTTGATGGTTTAGTCGATGGCCATGATAGCCTGATTCACCATACGCGGTCCCATGATCGCTGCAAACGATACAGAATGCAGATCCGCGAGATTGCAACGTGTCAAAAAGCGGCCTCAATACACGATCCGCATAAGCCAAGGCAGCCAGTTGGCTGTCAGCCGAATCCTCGCTTGCCCCGTCTAAGTAAAAGTAATTCGGTTGGTGCATGGCAGACACGTTAAGGAAAAGGAATACGCGTTGCTCACGATCCATGTTTTCCAAAATTTGGATTGCCAATGCGACTTGGTTTTGTGTTGATTCGCGGCATGCAACACCTAGCTCTGGCGACCAATGGCTTTCGTCGAACAGGTTCGGCAAAATCTGTCCCAGCGCCGTTTGCTTGTTAAAGAAACCTACGCCTCCGATACAAACGGTTCGATAGCCTCGATTGGCCAAAGCCGCCACCACGTTGGCTTCGTCAAATTCAAATGTGTCGTTGCCGATGGATTCGCTGCCGGGAAACTTCGCAGCCATTAGGCGAGGGTGGGGGCCGATCCCGTAGGGTGTTGGCAGGTAGCCAGCGAAGAATGCGTGATGGGATGCGTAAGTGAAATTCCCAGGCGAGTGACGACGTTCCCATCCGGTTTCTGGCAGCCACTGTGCAAAAGTCGTCGTTAGTCCCTGTTGAAATGCCCGCTGCGCCACATCGAAACGCAGTGTATCCAACGTGATTAGCACAATATCGTTTGAGCCAATGAAGTGTTTCATTGCGGGTGGCACCTGTTCCATTGAAATTTCCATTACGGGACCACTATAATACGTTGCTCTGTATCTATAAATCACCCACTCTAACGAATATTGGAAATCCGCTATGCAATACCGTCATGGAGACGTGATGATCGAGAAGGTAAAGGCACTTCCGGAGGAAGCCAAAAAGCAGCAGCACGTTACATTGGCCGAAGGTGAGTTGACTGGTCATAGCCACAGAATCGAGGAGAAGGGGGCTGCGGTAATGTACAAGGATCGAGGTGTTTTGTTCCTTGATGTTACCGCCAAGGTTGCCAGCCTCGTTCATGAAGAGCATGCGACTATCCAGTTGCCCAAAGGAGTCTATCGGGTCTGGCAGCAGCGCGAATACACACCACAACGAATTGTTACCGTCCGCGACTAGGATGACGCACAGCATGGTTGATCTCAAGTCATATACCCCAAAAGAAGCTAGGCAATTGATACTGGCTGGAAAAGCCCGAGCACCGTTTCGCGTTGACGGCGCGCTGGACCTTTCGAATCAAGCTGAGGTCATCAAGCTTCCCAAGGGCCTTTCCTGCTTTGAACTCAACTTGACGGGCTGTCCGATCGCCGAGTTGCCGGACGACATTCAAATCGAATCGAACTTGATTCTTCGCAACTGCGAAAACCTCAAGCGGTTGCCTGAGGGACTTGCCGTTGAGCTGTTGGATTTGCAAGGATGCAGTGCATTGAAGCAACTGCCTGAAGGACTCGATGTTTGGTTTCTGAACTTGCGAGGGTGCGTGTCGCTTAGCCAGTTTCCGGAAAAAGCAAGCATCCGCAATGGGGCACTGCTCGTCGGTGGATGCCGCAACCTGAGAGGGTTGCCGATGTATCTCACAAAACTTTCCACACTGGATATCAGCGATTGCCCGCACATTGATGCACTCCCACCTAGGCTTGAGGTTGGATTGTGGATCGATGTAGGCGGTAGCGGCATTACGGAACTGGCTGCACCGAATCACGAGGTTGGGGTTCGATGGCGAAGCGTGGTAATCGATCGCCGGGTAGCCTTTCAACCAGAAACCATCACTTCGGCTGAAGTATTGAAGCAGAAGAACACGGAATTGAGACGCGTCCTCATTGAGCGAATGGGCAACGAACGTTTCGTCAGCCAAGCGAAAGCCAAAGTGATTGACCGCGATCGCGATGCAGGTGGTCCGCGAGAATTGCTCCGATTGCCTTTAGAGAATGACGAAGACTTCGTTTGCCTATCTTGCAATTGCCCGTCGACTTCGCGACATTACTTGCTACGAGTGCCCCCTACGATGGAAACATGCCATCAAGCGGCAGCTTGGATGGCGGGTTTTGACGACCCGAAGAAGTACAAACCGGTCATCGAAACGTAATCGCGTTCGCAAACAGTTGATACACACCCTTTGTCAATCCAAGTCGATGGAGAAAACATGAGCCGACGCGAGTTTCACTTTATATCAGGGGCTTCGAGTAAGTTTTGGGCGATTGAAGCAAACGGCGACTCATTTGATGTCACGTATGGAAAGATCGGAACTCAAGGGACGACTCAAACCAAATCGTTTGGCGATGCGGCGACCGCCAAAAAAGCGTACGACAAACTGGTGTTGGAAAAGACTTCCAAGGGCTACGTTGAAATAGGTGGCGAAGCGACCAGCAAAGGAGTCGGGGCTCCATCGACCGGAAAGGCCGAGAAAGCCGTTAACTTAGCATCGTTCTCAGGGCTAAGCGAACTCTACTTTTCGACGACCCAGAATGTTTCCGACATCGGCAACCTAAAGACGTTTATCGGGCAGAGGATCGCAGACTACAAATCCAAGAAGTCGATCAAGAAAGGGAGTTACGTCTACAAGATCAGCGTCAGCTACGAAGACGAGGACGAAGAGGTTGAAGACGGAGGGGACTTCATCAAACGACTCATCGGCTATCTCGATTCCGACGCGGCATTGGCGGCACAAGGATTGGTGATCGGAAATTGGTCGTTGGATGGTCCGGAAAGTTCCAAGCCAATCGTAGAAACGTTGATTTCGAAAAGAGATCGATTGCCTTCGCTGGCGGCTCTATTTTTTGGGGAAATAGGACAAGAGGAAAACGAAATCTCTTGGATCGAGAACTGCGATATGACGCCGCTTTTGGCAGCCTTCCCAAAGCTCGAGTTATTCCGAGTTCGCGGAGCTACGGACCTTGCGTTCATCAAAGCAAAGCACAAAACGTTGCGGGCACTCGGAGTTGAGTCAGGTGGACTCGCTCGGGAGGTGGTTGCACAAATTTGCAAAGCAGATTTCCCCAACTTGGAGTACTTGGAACTTTGGCTGGGAACAGATGCCTATGGCGGTACGACGCAGGTCAGCGACTTGACGCCTATTATGAAGGGAACTGCGTTTCCAAAACTGAAGTATTTGGGGTTACGCAATTCTGAGATTACCGACGACATTGCTGGAGTCGTCATCAACTCACCCATTGTTCGGCAACTTGAGACCCTTGACCTCTCACTCGGGACGCTATCGGACGAGGGAGCGAAAGCCCTGATGAAACTCCCTCAGGACGCCAAGCTCAAAAGGCTGGACTTGCATCGCCACTTTCTTAGCACAGCAATGATCAAGCAACTCAAGTCACTACCCTTCAGTTTGAACGTTGCCGAGCAAGAAACGGCAGATGAAGATGAAGGAGGGCGTTTCGTGGCGGTCAGCGAATAGCGTCTCTGTGATGGTACTTACGCAGAAACAATTCATTCGTCATATCGTCATCGGTAACCCGACCAATCGCCGCGTGCAGTTTTTCCAGATGGCGCTAAGCCGGTTTGGATTAGAGCCAGCAACGGTCGTCCCCTATATAGATTTATTGAAGGGGAATTGTTCTCTGGATAAGACGATCGAGTTGCTAACGAACAACAAGTGCAATGGGAATGCGGGAAGTGGTGTGTTCCTTCGAATCGAATCTCCTGGCGAAGATTTTGACGTCGAGCGGCAGCTGATTGCCCGTGGGGATGGTTTGATCAACTCCAGGTCCAAGCCAGCTGCAATTTCTAGGCATGCAGCCCTTCGGTTGCGGCAGGACCACGGCAGAATTGCTTTTCCTACGCAGTGGTTGGCTGGCTACTCAAGCCTGCTTTCCGAAGTATCTGCGACGAAGAGTCGATTCCCCGACATGAAACAATACAACAGTTTCGAGGATATTCTTGTGATGTTTCATAAGCCGACTTGCTATCGGCGATTGGAATCTGCCAACGTCACGTTGCCTAACGCACTTTTCGATGTCGAGTCGTTCGACGATTTGCGAGAGCGGATGCGGGTTCTGCGATGGAAGCGTGTCTTTGTAAAATTAGCCAGCGGCTCTTCAGCCTCGGGGGTGATTGCCCTATATATGCATGGCAAGACCATGCGAGCGGTCACGTCGATGGAGACCGTTGCCAGTGGAGCAAGGTCGCGGTTTTACAACAACCTAAAGCTTCGGGTGTACCATCGAGAGAAGGAAATTCGAACCGCAATCGAATTCCTGTGCCGTGAGTCAGCGCACGTTGAACAATGGCTGCCCAAGGCGCATCAATTGGGTCGCAATTTTGATCTTCGCATCGTGGCGATCGAGGGTGAACCGCGTCATGTAGTTGTCCGAACAAGTCACAGCCCGGTTACCAATCTACATTTAGGTAATCGACGTGGAGATGTGGACCAATTAGAGCAAGACATGGGACAACCAAAATGGCAATCCATGCTGGATACAGCCGGTCGGGCCGCGAGAGAATTTCCCAACTCGATTTGTGTTGGTTTGGATATTCTGTTGCAACCTGGATTTCGCAAACCAACTATCTTAGAAGCAAACGCGTTCGGTGATCTGTTGCCAGGAGTAACCCACCAAGGACTCAACACATACGAAGCCCAAATCGACTGTATCGTAAGCTCCACAGGATTTCAGCCAGCATTGACATAGGGAAGGCCGCGTGGACGACGGGATGGCTCAGAGGAATAGTGGTTTCCACTCACTCAATTGACTCGGAAGCGTTATTACCGAGTCAAGGATCGAGCAGATGCTTGGTCGTGTTCCAAAAAGAGACTGTACCATCTCCATTGGCGGTCCCGGTCCTTGTCTCGTTTGTCGAACAGCGAGAGAGAATTCGCACGCCGCTCATCCGGTCCTGTATCAGGCTCAAAGACGATCAGTTGATGGGATCGTCTGCTTCTTTAGAGGAGTCGCGGATATTGGGGTTTGCACCCGCTCGTAACAGCGCCACGATTCCCAAATTGAAAGAGCATCAACAATCCTGCGCGCTAATCCAAAGCAAAATACAAAACTCTTTCCTCGTACGTCATTTTTGCAAATGCCTTTTTCATGGCCCTTCGGTCTTTGGAATTGGCGGCACGGAACGATTCGTCATACTTGAGTTTTTCCAGAAGTTCAGCGTCGGTCATTTTTGATGTTTTTTCGGCAACTGGTGTCGAGATAGAATCGAGGTGGCTGTGCGTTTCGGCTACCACAGAACGTCTGTTTCGCCAATCGCTAAGTTCGGATGTCTGGTTGATAATACTGTTGATGGTCTCAGCACTATCGATACCGGTTTCCTTTCTGCACAAGTCTTGCAATTCTTCGACGCCCGAGAAATCTTGGCGACCGCTTAGCCACAGCAGCCATTGCCTGATCACTTCACGCTGTTTGCCTCGAGGAGGAGCTACTTTGGATTCATGAACAACGACGGCAAGAAGCCTGACTGCAGCAGTGTAGCGGCTATGCTCGTCTGCATAGTAATTTGATAACTTGTAGTATCGTGAATCACTAAGCCCATCGCGCAGGTAAGGCTTTGGCGTGTAGCCGTACCGCTCTTCAAATTCCGCGATCTTCTGCGCGTCGCCAGTCACCGCCGTTATGTATTCGCTTAGGTATTGAACTATCATGGTTTGGTACTTGCTACTTCGATTGCTTTCATTGTATCTCGCTTGTACGCTCAGGCCAGGCATGGTTGACGGGCTTGGCCGTTTCGAGCAAGGGGGGCGTTAGCCATATGGTACCCCAAGTTTTCCTAACGGGCAGTGCAAAGGATCGTCTGGCTAATTCGGCGGTTTAAGTAGGGTGGGTTGGAAGCGATGCCTACCAATTACTTCAGGAGGAAGGCTGCCCCTGCTGCTTATCGCAGCCAGGCGCCGATCCAACGGGCGGTGATTGAAATCAATGCAATCGCAACATACGCGATACCGCCGAGCACTAAGGTGAATTTTATGGCTCCCCTCGCTTCGCTCGACCCTCCCAGCGGGAGCAACGCTGTGAAGCATTTTCACCAGCAATTCGCTTAGGTTGAGTGGGAGCTTGCCTCCCCTCAACCTTGTTTTGGCGTACTACGCAACAGCCCGCGAACCACCGCACTCCGCTCCCGCCTCGACCGCCGTAGGCGGTCGAGGCGGGAGCGGAGTGCGGTACGTTAAGGTCTGAGCTGCACTTTTAGTACGCCAAAACGGCGTCCGTCGGAGGCAAGCTCCGATCGGACGAAAATGCTTCACAGCGTTGCCGAGGGAGGGTTACTTACATTGAACTTTCGTTAATGACTTCGGCACTACGCAACGCCGTCAGCTGGTCCCCATGGGTCGACGCTACTGAGCTGTTTTGATTGCAGTTCACGATACAGGTCTGGCAGGTCCAGCTGCGTCAGGACCTCTGGTAGCAGCAACGCAAACGGCCAATGGTAGTCTTCCGTTTCAGCCAGATCCGCAAACGATTTCTGCGCGTTCTTAAGCGTCACTTGTTTCACACGATCGCTTAAAAAGCCTGCGAACGTCGCCGGTAGCGCACCCCATCCCTTGCCTGCAAGATGTATCTCTTCGTGACCCTGATCGACTAGCCAAGTGATGACTCTCAGTACATCATAGGTGCGTTGCCCTAAATAAGGTTTGTCCAACATCAGGCTATGTGCGGCTAAAAAATAGTCGCTCCCATAGGGGGTTAGAAACGTATTGGCTCCGCATATGTCTGGTTGCGAGTCTCCGATGCCGCGGACATCGCACGCGTAGAAAGATACATCCGGTTCCTGTTTTCGGAGTTGTTCAATGAGAGGTTCCTCTCGCAATTCCGAATCGGTGGATCGATGCGAAACATAGAGTATAGCCCGATGTTGACCACGTGGCGGACGGGACATGAGTTGCTCACCAAACAATCGGGTCACCAAGGCTTGTATGCCCGGCTCGGTTTCGACGGCATACGTGCAGTAGCCAGTGGTTGGATACTTTCTAGCGCCTAGTCCGCGTAGGATTCGGTATTCGGGGACGGACCGATCGTCGGCGGGCATCTTGAGCAAATTTCTTGCAGCACGTTGCAACGCGTCGACACTGAGTTTCACGCGTTCGTTTCCAAGGGCTTTCGATGCATCGCGAGTCATCGAGAAAATCGTTTTCGGGCCTAAGTCACGGATGGTTCCACGCGGCGTACACCAGAGTGTTTCGTCCTTTTCAATGACAAGCGGTGGCTCCTCGCGAGCGTTCGAGATGCCGGTCTGTTTATTGAAGAACTGGTACATGGCTTCACGATTTTCTTGTGAATAGCCGTGATAGGTTGGCCCGACATAAAGCTCGATGTTCTCCGACTTGCCAAGAAGCGTATAGAGTTTTTTGAGTCGATGGAAGGCTTCGTTGGCCCCACGTACGTCAAAATAGTCCCGTTCTTTCGCAAGAATGACGATGGGCTTAGGCGCCAGCGCCGCCAAAAAGTCCGAATGATCGAGCCCCAACGATAACGCGCGCGGCGGGCATTGTTCGGTGTCTGCTGGCAGTTCGTTTTCTGCATTGCGACGAAAGGTAGTTACAAAACATGCTGGTGCGGCCATCGTCCAGCGCTGCTCGACCCCACACAGCCAAGTTGTTTGCGTACCACCGCCTGAATTGCCGGTGACCCCAACGTGAGTCGGGTCCACCTCCTCGCGCGTGAGTAGATAGTCGAGGGCTCGGACTCCGTCCCAAGCGAACCAAGCCCCTAAGAACTCGCCTATGAGCACCTGCTGGTTGCCCATCTGGATATGTTCGCCAACACCCCCTTGGTATCGAGACTTCAATTCTGGCGTCAAATACTGAAATCGTTCCCCTTGTCCCACGGGATCGAAAATCAGAACGATGTAGCCCATTCTTGCCAGCCCTTGAGCAAAGGACTGGTAGGCTTCGTTTGCTTTGCCGTTGAGCGAATGGCCGCAGGTGCCGACCACACCGGGCATCGGTAATTTGCGATCCTTGGGAATGTACAGATTCGCAGTGACAAAATACCCTGGGCGGCTTTCGAAAATCACGTTTTCGATCCGGTACGCATCGCGATCGATAACGCGGGTGGTGCGAGCATTGAGTGGTGTCTTGTCTGGTACCGGACCGAAGCATTGTCGAATTCGCGACTGACAAGACTGCACGTATCCCAGCGCATCGTCACGGGTGTGCAAAGACTGTCGCATGGCGTTGCCACGGTTTTCGGCCTCGCGAACCTGGGCAACCGTCCATTCTTGCACCATGCGAGGGAAGCGATGGAGAGGCAAAAGCTCTGCGGCAGCGGGTGAATTCCAAAGCTCCGCCGCAGATAAGGACACTGGGAACCGTTGTTCCGAAGCCGACAGTCCGACGCAACCCAGACCTGTCGTTGTCAAGAAGTGACGGCGGCTAGTCATTCGATTTTCCATAGTAAAACCCTGTGCATGAGCAGATGGATGGACGATTGCTATCAATGGTTATACTCGTTGAAACCGCACGGGTCACGACTCGGAGAGACTGTGAGTTTATTCGCAAGGTGCAGAAGTTTGTCGCCTTTTGCTCCGCAAAAGTGTGTTAACGCGGCGAACTTTCGCGGAGCGAAAGGCGACAATAAAAAAATCACGACCTAGGAGAGCCGTGCTACACTCGCGAAAACCCTATTTCAGCAGGGAGTGAAGTAACCCTGCCAATGTCCCGCACTTTCGGTATACTTTAGCCAATCGTGTTATGGACAAGGACTTTTGTCCATCCGCTCAGACGTTTGTTTGCAATTTGACTCGCTTTGGAGTTTGAGAATGTCCCGTTTGTTTTTCCTTCCCTGCTTACTCTCGATGGTCACTATGGTTCTTGCTGCAGATTCGCCAAAAGATGGCAAAGTCACCAATAAAGTTTTTTTTGATGTCACGATTGACGGCAAAGATGCCGGTCGAATCGTAATGGGCTTATTCGGCGATGATGTGCCGAAAACGGTTGAAAACTTCCGTTGCCTATGTACCGGAGAAAAAGGCAAGGGTCCTTCCGGCAAACCGTTGCACTTCAAAGAAAGCAATTTTCATCGCGTGATTCCTGGTTTCATGTTGCAAGGTGGCGATTTTACACGCGGAAACGGCACGGGCGGGGAGAGCATTTACGGAGAGAAGTTCAAGGACGAGAACTTCAAGTTCCGTCATGACATGCCTGGAATCTTGAGCATGGCTAATGCTGGCCCGAATACCAATGGATCTCAATTCTTCATCACGACTGTTCCGACACCCCATTTGGACGGCAAGCACGTCATCTTCGGTAAGGTTATCGAAGGCATGGATATCGTTACCAAAATCGAAAGTGTTGGAAGCAACTCCGGTAAGACCAAGGGCGTCGTCCAGATCAAAGATTGCGGCGAACTGAAGTAGCTGGCAGCCAGAGAAGCAGCGGTGTCGCGGAGCGACGCCGCTAAGTCGAGATTCGGCACGCAAAATGCTAAGTAGTGACTTGGCTTTTGATTAACTGCCATGTCTCAATTTGTTGAGGATTTTGACGATGTTGCTTTACTTGCTGTTTATGGTACCACCCATGCTGCTCGCTTTGGGCGCGCAGTGGTGGATTCGTTCTGCTTACCAGCGAACCAGCCAGATTCCAGCGCGGATGAGTGGAGCCATGGCTGCGAGACGGATACTCGACGCAAACGGTCTGCAAAACATTCCCATCGAACAAGCCCAAGGACATCTTTCGGATCATTACGATCCGTCCGGAAAAGTCGTTCGCTTGAGCCCCGATGTGTACCAAGGCTACTCGATAGCTTCGGTTGGGATCGCCGCTCACGAAGTTGGGCATGCTATGCAAGATGCAAAGCACTACGCACCTCTGGTAGTGAGAAATTTGGCTGTACCCGTTGCCAGTTTCGGCAGTAACATTAGCCAAATATTCTTGATGGCGGCCATTGGCTTGGGTGCTATGGGCATGGGAAAACTTGCTACCGGCGCGATGCTTTTGTTCGTGCTAGGTTTCTCGGCCACCGTTGTCTTCCAACTCATCAACCTACCTGTTGAATTTGATGCCAGTTCTCGTGCTAAAACCGAACTGGTTTCGCTCGGAATCGTCAATGGTCAAGAACTCACGCAAGTTAGCAGCGTCTTGACCGCGGCCGCAATGACCTACGTCGCCGCCACACTCCAAGCAGTCGCGACCCTGGCGTACTACCTTTTTCAGTACTTTCTCCAAAGCCAAAGCCGACGAGATGGGTATTGAGGTCCTACACGAAAAGGGCTGTTGGGCGATTGGACTTTGGCGTGGATGCAGTCTGGACCGTCTAAAACCAACGTTGCCGTCCAACCCGATCGTGACGGCAAAGGACTTTAAAGGATGGAACGGCAGAGCGGTAGCGGACCCATTCGCCATCTTTCGCAATGGGGCTTGGTATCTGTTTTTTGAGTTGTTTCAAAAGAACTCAAACATCGCGGTCATCGGCGCATCGCGCAGTGTGAACCTGCAGGACTGGGAGCCGATGGGTATTGTTCTAAAGCAGCCACACCATTTGTCCTATCCGTTCGTGTTTGAGCACGACGGCGAAGTTTACATGATGCCGGAATCGAAATCTGTAAAACGAGTTGATCTATTTCGGGCGGTCGATTTCCCGCATCGGTGGGTATTTGAAAAGACGATCCTTCGAGGCCGATTGATGGATTGCTCGATGGTGAAACATCAGGGTCGCTATTGGATCTTTGCAGGTTGGCGTTCGTATGGACTCCGGTTGTTTCACGCTTCGCATCCTCTTGGGCCTTGGAAATCGCATTGGATACCATGCATTCGCGGTTACTCCAAGTCGTCATCGCGGCCAGGCGGTCGCCCCTTGCTTCAAGACAACAAACTGGTCCGTTTCTCCCAAGATTGCAAGGAATGCTATGGACATCAGTTGCGAGCTTGGAGCGTGACTCGCATGAACAGGCTCTGGTATTCCGAAGTGCCGCTCTATGAAAAACCCATTTTGTCAGGTTCCGGCCAAGGTTGGAATGCGCGATGCATGCATCATATCGATGCATTTCGTGTCCCGAAAGTAAGCGATACTGCTTCAGGCGAGGAACAGGAATGGCTGGCGTTTGTAGACGGATGCGCCTAGTGTAGCTCGACACTCCGTGTCGAGAATCACGGATATCACGGACATAGGACATCACGGACGGGACGGATAGGTTGTGAGTTTATTCGCAAGGTGCAGAAGTTTGTCGCCTTTTGCTCCGCAAAAGTGTGTTAACGCGGCGAACTTTCGCGGAGCGAAAGGCGACAATAATAAAATCACAACCTAGGAGTGCCGTGCTACACTAATTTGCTTCGTAGTTGGGCTTTTGACCTAAGACACCACCCATGTCCTCAAAGAACTCCGGATAAGTCTTGTCGGTGCATTTGGGATCCAAGATGCGAACCTCAGGAACCACCAGTCCCACCAAGGACAAACTCATCGCCATCCGATGATCACAGTAGGTCTTTAAGTCGACACCAACAAGAGGTCTAGGATGAATCGTTAAGCCATCTTCGTATTCGTCTACGGCAGCCCCTAAGCGACGGAGTTCGCGAGCTAAATCTCCGATGCGATCTGTTTCCTTATGCCGGTTGTGTGCGACACCTCGCACGCGTGTCGGGCCGTCTGCGAACAATGCAACCGCCGCTAGTGTCTGTACAGTGTCGCTGATCGCGTTCATATCGATATCGATTCCCTGCGAAGCACGGCCGGCCACCTCGATGAAATCAACACCGCTAGAAACGCGGCAGCCCATCTTTTCCAGCACTCTGGCAAACTGAACATCACCTTGCAGCGCATCAAAACTCAGCCCGTCGATGCGCATCGAACCACCCGTGATGGCAGCAGCCCCGAGGAAATAGCTGGCCGCAGAGGCATCCGGTTCGATGGCGTAGTCACAGCCTTTGTACGACTGTGGCGAATCCACAGCGTATTCAAGCCCTCTTGATCCCTGGGTTACTCGCAACTCCACGCCGAAGGATTTCATGACGGCGGTTGTCATGTCGACGTAGGGTTTCGAAACGAGATCCCCAATCACTCGAATGACGACGGGTTTGGCGGCGTACGGTGACGCCATCATCATGCCACTCAAAAACTGACTCGATACGTCTCCTGCAACGTTACCAACTCCACCTCGCAAGCCGTTCGCAGCCACACGCACCGGTGGGCAGTCTGGATGCTCGTCGTTGAGGCTTACGACGTTTGCACCCAGTTCACGCAATCCATCGATCAAATCTCCGATGGGACGTTCTCGCATCCTTGGTACGCCATCGAGAACGTATTCTCCTCGGGTGGCGGCCAATGCTGCGGTCAGGAATCGTATGGACGTTCCGCTGTTGGCGATATGCAATTTCCCGAACGGTTGCGGAGGTTGGCCATTGCAACCCTTGATGTGGATCGTCTTGGCGGTCTTGTTCCAATCGACAGAAAGTCCCAGGGCTACCCAAGCCTCGACCATCACTCGCGTGTCTTCGCTGTCGAGCACTCCTACTAAATGGGATGTTCCGCGAGCCATCGCCGCGCAGATCAAGGCGCGGTTGGTAATGCTCTTAGATCCAGGTACTCGGATGCGACCGCGTAAAGGCTCTTTGGCTGGTTGAAATGAGACGGCGTATGGAGCAACGTCGGGCATTGCTTACTTTTCAGCGATCTTCCAAAGACTTGAGACGCTCCGGACGTACATTGCGTTTCCCGAAATTGCAGGCGATCCGAGAACCGCTTCACCCAATTCGTTCGTCGCCACGAGTTTGCCCGCGATGTCGCCCAGCTCAACCACAAAACACCGACCATCGTCGCCGAAAACATACAAGTTGTTTCCGGCCACGACCGGCGACGACCAAATGCGATTGGCATCGGGCAATCGAGTTTGCCACTTGAATTCGCCAGAGAATAGATCACCACTCGACAAGACAGCTCGACCAATCGTGTAGATAGATTTTCCAACGACCAGCGGAGAGGATGCGTTTGAGCTGAGTTTGTTGTTGTCCCACAGCTTGCTCGGGCTAGCACCCACGCTAGATAGGTCAAACGCCGTTAGCCCGCCTGCGGGAACAAAGAGTCGTCCTTCGGCAGCAAACGAGGATGGAATGGATGAACATCGCAACTTCATTTCCCAGAGGACCTTGCCTGTCTTGGGTGAAATAGCTAACAAGTCTTCGCTGGATTGCATCACAACGACCTGACCTCCATCAAGCATCGTGACGATGGTGGGAGAAGACCAGTTCGCTTGTCTGGGTCGATCCAATTTCCAAAGGATCTTTCCGTCCTCCGCACTCAGACCTGCGGCAAACGAATCCCCTTGGCATTCGATCTGGACGACGCAGACACCGTCGACGACTACAGGTGAGCTGCTCATGCCAACATCGTTGCCAGCTTTAGGGAAATCGGTTGAAAGGGATCGGTACCAAACCAAGTTTCCTTCCAGGTCAACGCAAGCAAGATCGTTGGAGCTATAGAACGCAAAGATATGCTTGCCGTCGGATGCGGGGGTTGGCGCTGCATTGGCGCTGGTTGGATGGCAAAACGGTCGGCCCCGAGCAACGAACTCCTGTTGCCAGCGGATTGAGCCGTCCTTGGTATTCACGCTAATCAAATGCAGACGTCGTTGATCCATTCCGCTGCTGCTGGTGGTGATGGCGGAATCGCCAACGACGATGACTCCACCAACGCTCCGTCCCGGCAGTTCGGTGCGCCAGGCTATGTTCTCTTTCTTTTCACCCCCAAATTGCGTTGGCAATTTGGCATCGATCGCGATGCTGCCTGCATTCGGTCCGCGAAACATTGGCCAATCGGCGTGCGCAGCCGATGCGGGCGAAAACGCTGCGGCGGCTAGACCGACAGTCATGAGGGTTGTTTTATAAAGGCTATGGTAGTTGAATGTCATGGTTATCGTCCCTTTGTCAAAATGGCTTTGCCCGTGGAGTCGCAGATTCTTAATTGAAATTGAAATACCTGAGCCCAGTCATCTGTTTGTTCGTTTTGACAAAGCTTCAGCAGGATTTGGTTCTTGCCGGCCTTGAGTCGAATAGGTTCTGCATATTGATCGATTTGGGTACCAGTGTGATAGACTTCGTTGGACATGACGAGCTTACCATTGACCCAAATTTTGTTGCCGTTGATGCAACCCAATCGCACTTCGGCGTCCTGGTCTTTCTCCGATTCGAATTCGGTGGTCGCATAAATGATGCAGCCTTTTTCTTTGGCGTAGATGACTGCGAGATCGATTGCTCCATCTGGGGCTTTGGAGACTTCCTCTTTCCATTGGACAGTTCCGGTTTTGCCTTGGTACTCATCCTTGACAGCGCCGTTTGCCCAATCGGATTCCACCGGAAACACCTTGTTGAAATTCAGGCTGCCCACGTGATCGAAAGGACCTATCAATCGCCAATTGGGCAGGAACCCAAATTGTCTCGATTGATCCACCGTCTCGCCTAACTCCTTTAGTTTCTTGATGATGTCCACCACTTGACTTGGATGCCTGGCAGATTCTAGAAGGGACGATAACTCTTTCGTCTCAAGTTTGTCCTTTGTGGCTTCCTCGATGGCCAAGAATCGCAATTCGGGGCTTGAATCTCCCTTCATGCTGGCAAGCAACTCGGTGCGAAGCGCCTCCTTGTTGGCCGTCAACCATTCAAAGACGATATAGCGGGCTTCGCCGTCTTGATTTTGGTCGGCCAAGAATTTTCCTAGCTCTGCTGTTTGCGACTTGCCCGATCTGCGATAGAGCGAATTTGCGAGTCCCGAGAGCCAGTTGCGACCAACGGGTGTTGCACCCTTCATGGCGGTGAGGGATTGGATCAATGTTATGTCGTTGGCTAGGCTGAGTTGCTTGATCGCTTTGGCAGCAGCCAAGGTACTTTCATCACCTGAAGTTAGCGATCGCAACAGTTTAATGGACTCCGCGCTGGTTTCAGCCCGAAGGCTGCCGGAAGCTACCATCAAAGAAGTGGAGGAAAATGCGACAACGCAAATGATCGCGCATCGGATTGTCCGTTGATTAAGCCGACTCATGTCTCATCACCCTCGTTCGAAACCACACCTAGTTTTGCCAATCGCTTGAGAAGATTATGGAGGTTAAGCCTCATAAGCGAAAGGGGAAGAGGTCACAGGTCTCGTGATTCCAGTTGACGAAGTCTTTCTTTTATTTGCGATTGTTTTGCCCGATCGCAGTCGATCAGCAACTGCTGAGCATAAAACCTAGCCGAATCGATCAACGAAAGTTCTTCGGCTAAGTCCAGGGCTAGTTCGAGCGCACGGTGCCGAATTTTCGGTTCCGGAGGCGGGGCACGAAACAGGGAGGCTTTGCGAAAGGCAGAAAGGGCATCCAAGGGTCGATTTAGCGTCTGATAACACATCCCCAATTGGAGACTTGCTCGAGCTCGCAGATCGGGTTCGTCGGCTGCTTTGACGAGCAACTCAATGGCTTCATCGAATCTCCCCAACTGCCGCAGTCCGATTGCCCAATTGATCAGAATCTCCTTTTGCTCAGGATGCCTGGTGAATCGATCTCGACACACGTGAATGCGTTCGTTCGCGTAGTTGACCTCGGCTTGCTCAAGACCGTGCTTGTTTTCGTCGGACAACTCTTGCGCCAGCGCGGTCTTGGCTTGTTGCAGCAATTGATTGGCCTGATGAAGCAGCAATTCCTCTCGCATGAGAACGAGCGGTTCCGATTCTGGGCACAACTGAACTCCGTTCTCGAGAACCCGTTTCGCATCGGACCAACGTTCCTGGTTTAGATAGATCTGGCCCAATTCGATGTAGGGCTGACTGTTGGCAGGTGCGTTTCGGATTTCCTGCTCGAGATGCTGAAAGCGTTCAAGAGGAATTGGGATCTGCTTGGATGGCGCAGGAGCGGCATTCGGTCTCGAAAACAGCGCGTCAATATCGACGAACCGGGAAAGGAGCTTCGAACCTACTTGAGAGGGTGTGACGCTGGACGGAGGGTTCGTAGATTCGGGTGCATTATTCATCGTAGGTGCATTATACCTTACCGACGCACCAAAAAAACGGCCCGTTTGGCAGTTCGCCATCGTGGCGATAGAGAGGCTGCCAAACGGGCCGCAGGGGGAAGTTTTCTAATCCGACGCGTAAGCGAGGGAGTATTTGCCAGCCCCAAGCCGCTATGCGTCGGGTTACTAAAAACAAAAATCTCCGAGGCGGATGAATCAGCGTCTCGGAGATACGCTGCTACTCGTAGGTCCGCATCTCCGAGGCGGACAGTCCAGCGTCTCGGAGATACGCTGCTACACGTAGGTCCGCATCTCCGAGGCGGATGAATCAGCGTCTCGGAGTTACGCCGCTACGTAGCCCTAAATCACCAATTCAGGGTCAATTCCTGGAGTAGGCACCCAGTATTTGCCCCCTTCGGGTTGGATCGGAGCCTCGTTGGCAAAGGAACTCATTGCGTCGGTGTTGGCGAGGGAGACCTTGCTATTGAGGCATTGGTCCCATTTGACCACCTTACCCGTGTAGGTTGCCATGCGACCCATGATGGAAGTCATGGTGCTGTAGGCTCCGTTGTCCCCTTCGTTAGGAATGACACCTTTGCGAATTTCCGCAAACAGATCGAAATGCTCTTTGGCATGGCCGTTTTCGTTTTTCGGAGCACTCCAAATCTGCTTGTCGTTGCGGTCGTAGATTTTACCCGCACCGATGTCACACCAACCGCTGCTGCCGTGCGCGTACTCGCTTTGGGAAGACCAGCAACCTGGAATATGGCGGCATTGACTCAGGAGCTTGACTCCATTCTTGTAGGTGTATTCGATCATGTGGTGATCGAATATCTGGCCGCTGTCTGGCCCGATACGGACTTGGCGACCACCTTGGCCTTGAGCTGTTTCCGGTGGACCATCCATCAGCCAATTGATGACGTCGAGGTTGTGAATATGCTGCTCGCAAATATGATCTCCACTCAACCAATTGAAGTAGTACCAATTGTTTATTTGGTACTCCAGCTCGCTTTGTTCCGGCTTTCTCGGACGGGTCCAAACGCCATCGTTATTCCAATAGCATCTGGTGAAGTTGATGTCACCGATGGCGCCATCTTTAAGCTTGGCGATGGTCGCTTGATAGCCGGATTCGTGATGTCGTTGCAAGCCGACGGCCACGACCAACTTCTTTTCCTTAGCCAACTTATTGGCGGCTAAAACTCGTCGTACGCCAGGTGCATCGGTGGCGACGGGCTTTTCCATGAAGACGTGCTTACCCGCTTTGACTGCGGTTTCGAAATGCAACGGGCGAAAGCCGGGCGGGGAGGTGAGAATCACCATGTCGATATCCGAGTCAATCAATCGCTTGAAAGCATCGACCCCAACAAACGTTCGGTCGGTCACATCGACGCGCTCGGCGTGTTTGCCTCGAATCCCTTTGAGGGCTTCATCGATTCGGAACTGGAACGGATCAGCGACCGCGGTCAATTTGACGCGATTCTCAGGGCTGTTTGTATCCAAGGCTTGGGTTGCAGCTCCGGTCCCGCGACCGCCGCAGCCTACCAGGCCAATTTTGATCTCGCCGCTATCGAACGAGTGCGCGGCCCGTGCGATCGGCAAACTGCCAACCAATGCGCCGCCAGCAAGGACAGCGGAAGTGGACTTGATGAAGTCTCGCCGAGTATCGGCAGGCAAGGGACTCGTTGGATTGTCCGCAGGGGTCATACAAGGAAGCTCCGTGAAAGAATACGTGAAATATTAAGTGATAATCGCCGCTTAAGTTTTTGCACCGAGGTTAATGATAGCGCTTCAGGTTGGCTCCGCGAGAATTGAGGCAATCTCGCGTTCAGGAGAAGAAGAGTATTTTACATAAAGCCAACATGAAGCGCCGGTGGGCCTAGCTGTGTCGATCGGAACCGTTCCATCCCGAAAACACCAGCTAAGGGGTCATTTTTCCACAACCTGACCACCACTATAGCCTCCTGGTCCCAACTAATCAATTGGGTCCGGTTGGCATTTCACTTTTCTGCAGGTCCATTTGGCGCTACGCAGAACCAGCTTTTCCGTTAAAAAAGCGTTTTAGGGCGAGCGGCGATGTGAAAACTACCAATCATAACCCGATATGTAAGCGAGGGACCTGCGGAATTGTCCCTCGCTTACGCTTCGGGTTGGAATACTCCACTGTGCCGCTCGCCTAGATGCAGCCTTGGGCATATTTCGAGGCCGCGATTTCCCACCCATTGGAATAGGCACGAGCGAAATGGCAAAGAAGAGTATTGCGGATGTAGAATGTCTGGGCAAAGTCGTCCTCATGCGAGTTGATTTTAACGTACCGCAGGATGACTCGGGCGCAATTACCGACGACCGCCGTATTCGAATGGCTATCCCCTCCATTGAGTCGGTTATCCAACGCGGCGGCAAATTGGTTTTGATGAGCCACCTTGGTCGACCCAAGGGTAAGGGGCCGGAACCGGAATTTACCCTTCGCCCAACGGCCGTACGATTGTCGGAACTATTGGGTATCCCAATCGAGTTTGCGTCCGATACCGTGGGTCCGGACGCTGAGTCCAAGATCCAATCGCTGCAAAACGGCGGAGTGCTCGTATTGGAAAACGTGCGATTCAATCCCGGCGAAAAGGATGGTGAGCCGATCTATTCCAACAAGCTTGCAAGCTGGGCCGACATATATTGCAACGATGCCTTTGGTACCTGCCATCGTTTGGAAGCGTCCATGGTCGCCGTCCCCATGGCCATGGGGAACAAGCCTAAGGTCGTTGGCTTCTTGGTTGCCAAAGAGATTCAATATCTAAGCGACACGATTGCCAATCCTGAACGCCCCTTTGTTGCGATCCTCGGCGGTGCCAAAGTAAGCGATAAGATCAATGTCATCCAAAACCTCCTCGGCATATGTGACCAAGTTTTGATCGGTGGAGCGATGGCTTATACGTTCTCTCTAGCGCAAGGCGGAACAACCGGAAAGAGCTTAGTGGAAAAAGACAAAGTCGAGCTTGCTAAGAAGTTGATTTCTATGGGCGGCGACAAGTTAGTGTTGCCGGTGGACACGCATTGTGGAGATGATTTCAAAGCCGATTGCAACAAGCAAGTCGTGCCTGCGGGCAATATCCCAGAAGGCTGGGAGGGACTGGACATCGGTCCTGAAACAGCCAAGAAGTTTGCAGCTATCGTCGAAAAAGCCAAGACAATTGTGTGGAATGGGCCTATGGGTGTCTTTGAGATGCCACCCTTTGACCATGGGACCATTGCCGTGGCAGAGGCCATCGCGAAATGCGACGGGATCAGTATTATCGGCGGTGGCGATAGTGCCGCTGCCATAGAACAACTCGGATTTGCCGACTCCGTGACTCACGTTAGCACCGGCGGTGGAGCGAGCCTTTCGATGCTAGAAGGGGAAAAATTTGCAGCGGTCGAATTGCTAGACAACTGCTAATTCTTGCTGAAGCCCATGGGCGTGGTTGTCTCTCGTGACAATGGGTTTTTGATGTACTGTCGGAAGCAGTCTTTGCAAAGATCGAACTGCTTCCTTTGATAGACTTCGTCGTCGAAAACCGAACTGCATAAGTCGTCGGCTGAATCCAGCATGTCTTGGATGTCGTCGAGGTGATCTGGATCATCTACCAACTCATGTTCAGGACCGTCGAGTGCTGCTTCGATTTCGATGGTAACTGTATACCGAAGGTCCGTTGAACCATCGATTTCCCGTTTGCATCTGTCACACGAATAGTGAATCACGATATCGAACTCCTTAATGAATCGGAAAAGTCAAGACAAGGAATGAGTTACGTTAGGCACCGAACCGAATCGCCTGAATATGTCTAATCCTACAACGCGAAACTAGCCGACCGCAAGCAAATTGTTTTTTTCTATGGGAAGCTTTAGCGTATGTGCGGGTAGGCGATACCCCTATCGTAGGGTTCACAACCATTGTAGGAAGTAACCACATTTCAACCGCTGTGGATGAGCGAGGCCCTCGCTCATGCGGTTCTTGCAACGAAGTTCTCGCCAGAGACTACCCATTCCTGAGCGAGGGCCTCGTTCAGCTAAGCGGCACGTCAAACTGCGGCACGTCAAACTGTGGCACGTCATACTGTGGCACGTCATACTATGGCACGTTCAACTGTGTGTGGCACGTCCCAGAGCGCTAGCGATGGGCGTGGGAATTATGGCAAATGTCCCCGGCAACTCACCACGCCCTTCGTAAACTCAGGGACGTGCCACACGGGAATGTGTTGGCACGCTTTACTATGGCAATCCTTTTACTTTGGTTTGGATTTTGCAAAGGTAGCTATCAGCCGTAACAAATAGGGTGCTGCCGTCTTCGCCAAAACCGCAATTGCTGGTTCGCTCACCCGTATTGATTCTCCCCAGAAGTTTGGCATCTTTGTTAAAGATCCAAATACCTCCTGGGCCACTAGCCCATAGGTTTCCTTGCGCGTCCACGGACAAGCCATCCGGCAAACCAGGCATTTTACCAACTTCGGCGGTCGCGTCGTAAAACAATGTTCCCTTGCCGATCGTTCCGTCTGCTGCCACGACAAAGCTCACCCAAATGGCTTTCTTGGGATCGCTTTGGGCAACATATAGGGTCTTTTCGTCCGGTGAAAATCCGATCCCGTTGGGACGTTGCAATTCGGTTGTGAGCAATGTTAGCGATCCATCTTTTTTGGCGATGCGATAGACACCGAAATGTTCCAACTCACGGCGAGGGTCGTTTTCTCGCATCGGAAGACCATACGGTGGATCGGTAAAATAGATGTCGCCGTTGCTCTTAAGAACGCCATCATTCGGGCTGTTTAGTCGTTTGCCTTGATAGTTATCGACTAAGGTACGTTTGCCTCCTCCTGGAGTGAGGACGCTGACCCGTCGATCGCCGTGCTCGCACGAAACCAGATTCCCATCGAGGTCCTTTAGCAGACCATTGCTGCCGGGCTCCAATCCGTAGTAAGTCACACCTGTGTATCCGGACGGATTCATGAACAGCTGAATCCCATCCTTGGCCGTCCATTTGAAAGTGGTATTGCGAGGTATGTCAGAGAATAGCAGGTGGCCGGTTGCCGAGTCCCCCATCCAAACAGGCCCTTCCGTCCAAGTAAAACCATCGGCCAGTATTTCAAGCTTCGCATCGGCAGCCAGCAGGCTGTCTAATTGGCTATCAAACCGTTCTATTTTGCCTAGCGTTCGCTTGGCTGTTTGTGCCTGGGTTGTCAAACTGTTTCCTACTGCTAGAGCGTAAAAAAGGAATGTCGCGAGGATTACAAATCGAATACGCATGGAGGGTCCATTCTTAAGAGAGGAAAACGAATGTGCGTAGTGCAAACGACAGTCAGCAAAATGGAGTTGCAGACATCATCAATATAACCTGTGCTAGAACAGAATGGCACTCTAGGCCATTTGCGCAAATCAAATATCTTCCGACAAGGGTAAATCCTCGAGCGATTCCAGGCCAATGATTTCGAGAAACCGATCTGTCGTGTAATAGTGGGAGTGTTCAACCCGACCGTCATCCGAGGGTCGCTTCTCGATTCTGAGAAGTCCTTTTCGAACGAGCGAATTGAGCATACTTGCGGCCGGCTGATTCCATTGTATTTCGAGTTGCTCTCGCGTTGCACCAGGTTGGTATGCAACAAGAGATAAGCAGTCGATCGCGGATTGGGTAAGCTGCGTCTGCTTGATCTTGCCATAGAACCGATCTCGAACCAAATGCAGTTCCGAGATCAACTGCAGACGGTAACCTCCCGACTCGCGAACGATCGTCATAACTCGGTCGTGCTCGCGGTATACCGTGTTCAACGAGTCGACCGCTTCCTCAAGTTCGGCAATGGTGATTCCACGAAAGAGCTCCAGTAGTTTTTCGATCGCTATTGGCCGATTGTTGCTTGTACCTAAAAACAACATCGCTTCTAAAATGGTCTCTGGGGTGACAGGCACGCCGTCTGTCTCGATAGCATTGGGGGCTTCCAGCATCTCTTCCAGCATGGTCTCGACAGGCGCGTCGGTCGCTGAAACGCTCTCTGGGCTCAAATCGAATTCGTTTACGGAAGCGACGTCGCTCGACGCTTGTTCGATGGCCATGGCGTACGCGGAGCCTAGCTCCTCCAAGGAAAAGCCTTCGCTCTCGACTGCCTCCGTTTCTTCGGTTTCGATTGCGACCACTCGCTTCACTCCTTTGCGACCAAACATGAATCTCTCCTTTTTTCGTTCGTCTTTTAATCTTGAGGGTTGCGAGTAAATGGTAGCGTTTTCGTAATCGTTCTCAGCCCGATAGGCAACGCTGTGAAGCATTTTCGTCCGATCGGAGCTTGCCTCCGACGGACGCCGTTTTGGCGTACTAAAAAGTGCAGCTCAGACCTTAAAGTACCGCACTCCGCTCCCGCCTCGACCGCCTACGGCGGTCGAGGCGGGAGCGGAGCGCGGCGGTTCGCGGGCTGTTATGTAGTACGCCAAAACAAGGTTGAGGGGAGGCAAGCTCCCACTCAACCTAAGCGAATTGCTGGTGAAAATGCTTCACAGCGTTGCCCGATAGGGTGGTGCTCGTGCTCGTGATCGAACAGGAACAATCGATTATCGATCATTCTCCCCGCCAATGGAATAAGCATCCAGCCACGTTGGGCCACGCAAATAGAGCACTCCATTGCATATTGCAGGATGCGAGAAGATTTCCCCTGCCTCTTCTAAAGCCTGGAATCTTCCGAGTTCCGATATACTGCCCGAATCGATACGCAAAAGGATTTGCGTTCCATTGCCGGTGCAAACCCAGATGCGATTGTCCTCTACGATTAACGAGCAATGCTTTTGCAACGCCACGTCGGAAAAGCGAGCAACTTCTTTGAGTTGATCCAACGGATCGAGAACCACTAAATCGCGATCGACTCCTACGATCCAATCTCCAACGCGGACAGGCGAATTCGAGTCGCCACTCAATAACTCGGAACTCGCTTCGAGTTGCAGGGCATATCCCAATTCCCCGTGGGCAGGCAACATAGAGTAGACACGCGCGCCGTTGTTCTCGGTTACCACAAAGATCTTGTTGTGAACGAGGACCGGGGTCGGTACGTTAAAATCCTTCGGAACTTCGGGTTTCATTTCCCAAAGTCGTTTGCCATCCGTGGCTGACCAACCACCGAGTGAGACCGCATCATAGCCAATGAACTGCTTCTGCCCTCGGTACTCAACGGCAATGGGCGAGGCGTAAGCCGCAGGTCGTCCCTTGGTTCGCCAAAGCTCCTTACCGGTCTTTGGGTGAAGTCCTACCCAACCAGACTCCAAACCGCCCGGCTGAACTATCAGTTGGTTATCCATCAAAACGGGAGAGACCGAATAGCCCCATTGCGGCAGCTTTCCGCCCAAGTTTCCGACTAGATGCTGTCTCCAAAGTACTTTGCCTGTTTCCAAATCGAGGCAATGCAATTGCCCCTGTGCTCCCAAGAAATACACACATGAATCGAAAATGCAAGGAGTGACTCGCGGTGAATTGCCGTAGTCTAGTTCCAATTCGGATAGGTAAGCAAGCTTGAAAAGCACGACGCCGGATTCCGCATCCAGCACTTCGAAAAGATCCGACTTGTCGCTGGTATCACGAGAAGAGACGGCCACAAACTCATCGGTTGCCGCAACGCCTCCGATGCCTTGGGCTGGCAATTCGTGTCTCCATAATCGCTTGGGAGCTCTCCATTTCAAGGGAAGACCAGATGCATGTCCGTCACCCAACGCACCTCGCCACTGCGACCAAGATGACAACTTTCCAGTCTGCAATAACTTGATGGTTTCGTTGGTCTCAGTTAGCGGACTGCTTGTCCACTTTTTTTTTCCTGCGCCGACTCAACAACTTCATAAGGCAGAAAGCCAAGCTTGGTTTCCATGGCTTTGAGCATGTCAGGCGATTCGTTCATCGACAACAAAGCTGAGGTAATGGATTGTCGAACTTCAGGGGAAAGGGAGCCGTCAACAAAGGCAGAGACAAATGGGACCGAATCGCTTTCTCCGATCACCTTGAGATCGCCCTTCTTAATGGTGCCACATCCTTCGAGCAGTGGACCAGCATACGAGCTGATCACCGTGGCAAATTTGCCCTTGGCATCGAGTTCCGTTAACTTTTTGGCCCCGATGGAACACGAAGCACAGACTTCTCCAGTTTTGAATTCAATCTCCAACTCCACCAATTTCTTTTTGGGTGCCGCATCTTTTTCATCGCAGTCGGCGGGACCAAAGAGGATTTGGTAGTTCTCCAAGTCAAGCAGCGACGCGGCTGGATTGTCTTGCAAAACGACAAAGAGTCCCTTTTGTTTGGTACTCCCATTCATGTCCGTAAGTTGGGCCACCGGCAGTAGATTTCGCTTAGCCTGCTTTGCGTCGCTGCGTACAACCGAGTCCTTACCGATCACAATTTGGGCTGTCTTGGTTTGCGAAGCGAGGGCAGAAACAAGCGATTCGCTCCAGACGACTCGAACCGTCATGCCGGTCTTTGCCTGGAGATAATCCACCAGTCTTTCGTACTTGCGCTGCGCGTAACCCTTCACGCAATCGCACGCAAGAGGGGCGGCCATCGGATCCATCGCAACGATAGTAATCTGCGCATCCGCCGGTCCATAAGGTTCGACTGCCTGGGATGAAAAACAAAGAAAGACCGAGAGCAACATCAAGCCCACTGTCAACACGCGACCAAAATCGATTCTCATCACAAATATCCTTCGCGCATGGAATGTGCTTTGACGGACTGAGTTTCGAACTCAGCCAGGGACTAAGGTCGGCTAATACTGCTCGGAAGCACTACTTCCGGCTTTAGAACTTCCACTACAATACCGTTCGGTACGGACGCAGGCAACTCAATCGGCTTTCGTGAGGTTGGCGATTTCGAGGATGCTAGAGCTACATTTTCGTCGATTGTGGTCTTTTTGCCAGTCGCCGAAGCTAACATTTCCTCGATAGCAGGGCCAGCTACGCTTGCAGGGATGGCGTAGGACGAAACACGCCCGGCCCGGGCAATGTTTAGGCCGACGACATTCCCGTAAACATCCACCACCGGACCACCACATTGGTGCGGGGCAATCACCGTATCGTGCTGCATGATGTTCTGAAAGCCGGTCGAACGCGAGCTGATGTCTCCATTTACCTCCATTTCGGTCGGATCGAGAAGCGAGTTGTTCAAGTCCATCATCTGGGCGGTAATCAATCCCTTCTTTCCGTCGCGAAGGATTCCAACGTCGACACGTTGTCCAGCCAATAATCCCCTTAGTCGCGCCAACACCTCTGTCTGCGACGTCAGTACCTCGCCATCAATGGCAGTTATCAAGTCTCCGGCTTGTACTCCGGCGCGATCCGCGCCACTTCCATCAACGACTTTCTGAACCAGGGCGCCGTTTTCGCCATTTACCGAAGAGCCTAACTCCACTCCCAGGACTGCTCGCTCCCTCCGAACATTGCGACTTGTAACACTCAAAACGCCGATCGCGACAGGTAGCGTGCGAATATCCGTCGTGGCTATCCAACCCCCGACTCGCACTGCTGCAGAAGTGTTCCATTGGATGCTTTGTAAGTTGCTTCGCTCGATCTTGATCAAGGCCAAGTCCAAGTCGTTCCTTCGCAACTTTACGGTTCCCTCGGCTTTGGAATTGTCGTGAAGACGAACTTCGATCGTTCGGTCGGGGATCTCACTTGACTTGGTGACAATCCATCCGTCGTCTGAAACAATTGCACCCAGTGCGACTTGGCGATTTTTGTCCAGAACCTGTACTGTCGACTTCCATTTATCACCGACAGATTCACGAAAAGCCCGCAATGTGGACGATTGATTGCGTTGGTGGGCTCGACTGCTTTCGTTTTGAGTTTCGCGTCCGAATCGCCCGGTCCCTTGCTGTTGAACCAAACGGGACTTCCAACCTGGTCCTACTTTGGCTGGACCTTTTTCCGTGTCGTACGTTGAAAAAGAATCCACTCCTTCGTCGTTGTCGGCTTGAGTGGATTTCTCCATAGACGATACGGCGATCCAAGCATCGAACAATGGATCACCGAGCGTGGCATAAGCGACAATGCTTGCGGCTACGGTTCCGCGAACAATCCAAGAAAACCTATTCTTCATCGGGGCTTGCCTTACGTTGCTTCGATTCGAGAAATTCCACAAGTCATTATAACAATGGGGAACCCGACATTGGAACGAATTATTCCTTGACACCAACGATTAATCTCAGGGACAAACGCTTTCCATCCCTCTGCAACTCAACTGTGACTTGTTCGCCGGGCGTTACCGATTCGACGGCAGCTTTGAGTTCGTCGAAATTTTGGACCCCTTGGCCATCGAATTTCAAGACGACGTCGCCAGCCCGAATTCCAGCTTTGTCCGCTGGACCTTTGGGTTCCACGCGAGAGATCTTGCAACTGTTTTCACTCTCTTCATCGGATGTGCCTCGTACGCCAATGGCAGGCTTGAAACCAGGCAAACTGCCCCAAGCTTCATTTCGCACCAAACGAGTCCAGCTTTCGTCAAAAACATCGACAGGAACATGCATGTTGTCGTCCACATCGACACCGATCCGACTATGAATCCCTATCAGTTTGCCTTCTAGATCGAAAAGAGGGCCGCCACTATCGCCACCGATCAAGGAGCAATCCGTCACAAGCGTGGAGGGGATCTTTTTAAGCAGCCGGCCAATTCGGACCACGGCTGGTCGATCTGGCATCCAACCGCCCGGGTGGCCGGTTGCAATAACCCATTGTCCCTCCTGTAAATTAGAAGATGCCCCCAGGGATGCATGCGGCCAAGGGTCGATTGCCGTGTCTCTGGCTTTTGTGATTCGCACCAAACCCGCATCCATATTTCGATTCACCCCCATGGTCACGCCGTCAACCCGGGTTCCATCATGCAAAGTGATTCGGATCGTTTGATTGGGGCGGCCAGCCACGTGTGCGGCAGTGAGAATATATCCTTCGCCCGTAATGATGACCCCGCTACCTTGAGTGGTGCCATGCTGCAAGTTTACGGTGACCAAATTTACTTTTTCCGCAACTTTGGTCTGCTGCTTTTCTAGGGAAATCAACTCGGCTTGATTGCGAGGTTCACTCCCCTTGAGTATCCGTCCGAGCCCCGGCTCGAGATCTACGGAAGTAATCCCAATCGACTTCGTTGAACTAGATATTTTGGAATCAGGTATCGATGGCCGAAAGGAAGTTCGATCGAATCCCTGCCGAGGGTCTAGATTCGTTTTCGGGGGCTGAACCGTATCCTGTGCTACCGAAAAGCCAGTCAAACAACCCAACATGAGAGCGGCCGATAGCTGCCAACGTAACCAATGTGGGTAGAGATGCTTTAGCAATAATTTGTCGAAATTGCAGCATTTGCTGGGCACGATAGACTCCATCACCATAAGCTGTTGTTGCAAGCAATCTACGAAAAATCCGTACATTGGTCAGGCGGGTTCGATTATTCGCTAACAAACTCCAAAATGAAACCCGTTTGACTCAAGAAACTCAAGAAAGCATCCGATAGGCGCCTCAAATGCTGCGATTTTGTAGTGATCGTACCGATTTATCCGGGGGCGTAGGACATGGCTGCTAGACTCGTCGTCGGCTGCGGTTATATCGGATTGCGGGTGGCGTGCCGTTGGCTGAGACAAGGCGATCAAGTATTTGCGATCACTCGTACCATCGCTCGGGCGAACGAATTGAGCCGTTCTGGAATCAAACCGATTGTGTGGGATTGGCTCTCAGGTGAACTACCGCCATCGGACAACAACTTGCGGGCCTTTTTCGAACAAAAACCACCTGAGTTGCAAACCATTTTGATTGCAGTTTCGCACTCACCGCAGCCAGATTTACCTCCCATCGAGACACACGTCCGAGGGCTTAATCATCTTGCGAATCTCTTGAAAACGGTCCCTTGGTGGGATCGGGAACAATCTCAAACGAAGTGGGTTTATCTTTCGACGACAGGAGTCTTCGGACCATCACCGTCGGGTGATTGGGTGGACGAAAGCTCACCGGTTTCTCCTGAGAGACCTGGTTCGATCGCGGCTTTGGCAGGCGAGCAATGGATTGCGGCGCATGTTTCGGGGGGCAGACGAGTGGTCTTGAGACCCGCGGGTATTTATGGCCCAGAACGAGTTCCGCGTTGGGAAGCGATTCGCGACAAGACTCCGTTGCACGTGGATCCAGAAAGTTACTTGAACCTGATCCATGCCGATGATCTTGCCGAGACGATCCTCGCGGTATCATTTACCAACATGCAATCTTCGTTGTATTGCATCAGCGACGGAACGCCGGTTCGCCGCAGGGAGTATTACGAATACATCTCGGCCCTTGGGAATTGGCCCATGCCCATTTTTGAACCTTCCAAGCCGCCTGAACCAGGGCGATGGCGCTCGCGAAGCGACGGCAACAAACGGATTCGAAACAGTCGAATTCAGACCGAGTTGGCCATTCGTTTGGAGTACCCGAGTTATCGCGAAGGGCTGAAATCACTTTTTGACCGGCAGTTGTAGCAGTGGAAGAGAGAGGCCCTTCGCTCGTTCAGTTCTTGAATTCGTGAGAATTCTGGAATGAACTGAATTCTCACGAATTCAGCTATAGCACGAATACAGCTAAGGTAGGTTATGATCTGCCGTGTCGGGAACCTCGCTGATTGGAAGGACATGGCAACAATTCCACGAAGGATCGTTCCGTCACCGTTGCTCTTGGTACTTATTGCAGCCTAAAATCTCGGATAACTTACTTCAACTAATCTTCCATTTAGGAATTAGATGCTCCAACGCAAGCCCATATTTCCGAATGTAATCGAACTCAACGTTCAGGCTGGTCACTTGATCGGGTGCAACGTTTACCTTATTCACGATTCCGATGAATGGGTTTTGATCGATATCGGTTACGAAGATTCGGTGGAAGAAGTGATCGATCTCATTCGTGAACTCGATTTCCCTCTATCCAAATGCAAGTCGCTCATTGCGACTCACGCCGACGTGGACCATAGTCAAGGGTTTGCTAAGGCAAAGCAGATGTTGAAAACCACGGTGACCGCCCACCCAAATGCGGCGGCCTTGCTCGAAGCTGGCGATCGATTGCAGACCTTTGCCGAAATCCACGCCCAAGGAATCAGCGAGGCAATGCCCCCAGTGACCGTGGAAAAACATGTGAATGATGGCGACATTATCAGCATCGGAAAACTCAAGCTTGAGGTGTGGTCTACACCGGGGCATGCGGACAGCCAATTGGCATTTCGATTGAATAACCTGCTGCTCAGCGGTGACAATATCTACAGGGACGGGGGAGTCGGCGCTATCGACGCCCATCATGGCAGCGATATTCCCTCTTTTATCCGCTCCCTAGAACGGATACGGGATTCGGATATCGAATGGCTATTGCCTAGCCACGGCCCCTATTTCAGAAAGGACCCTGCCATGATTGACAAGGTATTGGTGCGGCTAAATACCTACCTGCATTTGTCCGATTTTGGTACCTGCGCTGTCGATTGGCCGTTGATAAAACAGTGGGAGCAAGAAATTGCCGAGGGGCGTCTACCGAATTAGAAATTGCAAACGCAAATACACGTTGAGACATGTTGATACCCAAAGATCCAGCCGAAACAAAACGGGTAAAGAAATTAGGTCAGATGGAGCAGATTCTAAATTCTAGACTTCTGATCTTTGTATTGCTCTTCGCAGTTACCGGTTTTTTGGGCCTACCAATCTTATGGTTGAGCCCTTCTTTTTCGAGATTAGAGAAATGCTTTTGGACTGTTGTCAACATTCTGTACACGTCGACTTTGATCGCGATTTGTCTAGCGATTTGTTATTGGGCCTGGAATAGGATCGTAGGAAATAGCTAGTTGCGCAAATTGCCCATTCCCTAAATCCCGCCCAACCTGCTTGAATTATGCGCGATTCCATGTATTCTCAATCGGTTATTGATTGGATTGCGAGGTAGCGCAGTCTTACGTTTGGACTTGGAGGAGCGTCATGAGAAATACACTGAAGAAATGGCTTTCGGCTTCAACGCTGGTAGCGTTGGTTTTTGCAGTTGCTAACCCTGTCGAAGCTGGATACGGCTCCGGTGGCGGTAGCAGCGGTTACGTTGCAGGATATGGTTCGAGCGGTGGATATTACGGCGGTTCGTCGGGCGGCGGTTCGTCCGGCGGTCATGTTGGGCCATTGCGACGTCTCGGAGCTCGCATTCATGATCATTTCCACGCGAAAGTTGCTCATCGAGCGGCTTACGGGTCTTCGGGTGGCTCCTCTGGGGGAGCCTACCTTGCAAATTACGGCAGCTCTGGTGGTTCGCATGGTGGATATGTAACTCGCTATGCTGGATCTTCTGGCGGCGGTTCCTCGGGTGGTTCTTCGGGCAGCTATACTCCGACTTACGGCGGTGGCAGCACGGGTTCGTATGGCGGCAGCACCGGTTCGACCATGCGTTACGGCAACTACGATGGCTACTCTCCCGAAATGCCGATGATCGACCATGGATTTAGCTCCGGTTCGATTGGGATGCCAGAAAACAGCTCGATCCCATTAGGACAATCTCCAAGTACGCAAACTGCAAACAAGCTGGCCGCGAGCCAATCCATCCAGCCAAACGAAGTTCATTTGACGGTCAATTTGCCTGAATCTGCGAGGGTTTATGTGAACGGCAACCCGACAACGACTCCCGGTTCGAGACGACACTTCGTCAGTCGCGACCTCAAACCAAACGATGCGTATCGTTTCGAGGTCAAAGCAGTCATGACCAAACCGGACGGGACCGATTTGGTTCAAACCAAGACGGTCGTCGTCGAGAGTGGAAACGGCGAAGAACTGAGCTTCGAATTGCTCAAGGCGGACGATCCGATTGAAACCATTTTGACTCTCAACGTGCCCGAAAAAGCAAAGGTTGTTTTGGCGAAAAACTCAACGAAAAGCGAAGGCTCTTCGAGGATTTTCCGAACCAAACAACTGCGGGAAGGCGAATCGTGGGACGACTACAAAATCGAAGTGACCCACGAAGGTGTTACCAAGGAAAAAACCATTCGATTGTTGGCTGGTGACAAACTTGAACTCACCTTCAACTTTGAACCGACAGATTCGGCAAACAAAGTTGCGATGAAGTAATTCATCGGGTTCGCTCGGAATTTTTTCCGAGAGGCGTCATTGGGTGCTGAGAGGCGATGGCATTCATTGTCGCCTTTTGCTCCGCAAAAGTGCGTTTATGCAGCGCACTTTCGCAGAGCGAAAGGCGACTTTTTCGTTGAAATCTACTATTGTTTGACGAGAGTGATTGTTTGACGAGAGTGAGAGTGAGTTAATTACAACTGAGCTTGAACTGGCCTATGTCAGAAAGAGTTTGTTTTGTTAAACTAGCTTGCTTCCTAACGCAGTCCGCCTCACCTTCACTCCGCAAGTCAAGTTCGTTATGTCAAAATCAGCGCTTATCACTGGAATCACTGGACAGGACGGGTCCTATCTCGCCGAATTCCTGCTTGATAAAGGATACACCGTACACGGATTGGTTCGTCGATCGAGCAGTTTTTCTACCGGGCGAATTGACCATCTTTACCGGGACATCCACGAAAAGCCCAAGCTGTTGTTGCACTATGGAGATTTGACCGACGGCCAGTCGCTGACAAACCTAGTTCAAGATGTAGAACCCGATGAGATTTATAATTTGGGTGCTCAAAGCCACGTTCGCGTTTCGTTTGATCAACCTGTTTATACGTTGATGAGCGATGGAGTTGGGTCACTCAACGTTTTAGAAGCCGCGCGATTGCTAAACAAGCGAAAGGAAGTTCGCGTCTATCAAGCGAGTAGCTCAGAAATGTACGGAATGGTCTTGGAAACGCCTCAAACCGAGAAAACACCGTTCAATCCGCAATCACCGTACGCCTGCGCTAAGGTATATGCATACTTTCAAACAGTAAACTATCGACGCAGTTACGGCATGTTTGCTTGCAATGGCATCTTGTTCAACCACGAGTCTCCGCGCCGTGGAGAGACCTTCGTCACCCGCAAGATTACGCGTGCAGCAACACGTATCAAGCTCGGACTTCAGGACAAGCTATACCTCGGAAACCTTGATTCCAAGCGAGATTGGGGATACGCGAAAGACTATGTTGACGCCATGTGGCGGATGTTGCAGTACAAAGAACCGGATGATTTTGTCATCGCAACTGGCGAGACACGCACGATTCGAGAGTTTTTGGAAATGGTTTTCGGACGGTTGGATCTTGACTGGAACAAGTACGTTGAAATCGATCCACGTTACCTTCGTCCAGCAGAAGTGGACCTATTGCTCGGGGATGCCAGCAAAGCCAAAGAAAAGCTGGGCTGGGTTCCACAAACCGACGTCCGAGAACTTGCGCGAATCATGGTAGAGCATGATTTGGAACTTGCTCAACGCGAAACCCACGACAAAAAATTCGTGTACGCATAGTATTGCTTCGGCGCACTTCGATTTGATACTCTCCCGCGTGGGTGTTCGCACGCGGTTCTCGACTGACGGCGAGCTTCCCTTTTTGCTCACTCCGTTTTTCGCGTCGAGCCAACATGGTATTTCAGAAACTTGTGATTTTCAAGCTATTTCTCGGCACATCCTTATTTCTTGCAACTGTCGTTGCAGACCAACCCAAGACGAACGAGCAACGGTTTTTGCTTTTGCGAAACGGAAACGTTTTGAAGGGCGTCGTTCGCTCCGAAAAAGATCGCGTTTCTATCGCGTTGGATGGCAACAGCAACCTTTATGTTGATCCAAAGCAAGTTGCATTTATTGGTCCAACCCTTGATTCTCTTTATCACCACCAACGTAATGGGGTGCGTCAATGGGGAACGGGCGAGCATTGGCAACTCGCTCATTGGTGCATTCAGCAGGGCCTTATCGATCATGCTATCGAACACTACCAGGTTCTCGAAGGATCCGCTTCCGATTCACCGCGTTTCAAGCAACTTGAACATTCCCTGCGCGAAGCGTTGCTTGCAGAAGAGACAGCAAAACAGACGGTTAGCAAGCAATCGCCAATCATGCCTCCCACGTCACAAGAATCGAATAGGCAAAGAGAAACCAGTGCGGTTACTCAAGCTAGTTCCGAAACTCCTCGACTTAGGCCGTTACCACAGGAGGCCAACCAGGAATCTGTTGAAAACTGGAACAGGCATGAAATTCCTGGCTACATACGAAAAACGTTCCAAAACTCGATTCTACCAGTGCTCGTCTCCCGCTGTGGTCAGTCAGGGTGTCATGGACTGTTAGGGAAATCGGATTTTCACGTATATCAACCGGTAGGCGATCTATCGGCAACCACTTTGGCTCGCGATCTCGATGAAGTCTTGAGGTACGTTGACCGTGACCGTGTAACTGAAAGTCCGCTGTTGGCTTATGCGACGAAAGCGCATGGTATTCAACGCAATCCAAGTCTAAATCCAGCCCGAGCCGACGAGCGAGCATTGATAGAGCGGATCAGTTTTTGGGTAAAATCGCTTGTGCTTTCACAAAAACCGGAAACGACGATGCCTGCGCAGTATCCGTTGAATTCTCAAGAAAAGTCCAGCGTCACCAAAGCGGTTGCCAATGTCCCTGTTCCGCCGCAAGGCATTCGCAAATCCAGACGCGTTGACGAAGTCGAACAAGACCGAAACGCTAAACTATCAAAGCCAGCCAAATCAGCCCAACCGACAGAATTCCTGTCGATGTCGGAACTGGCAGATCTCGAAGCAGCCATCGAGAAATTCGAAACGCAAACCGGTGCTAACGGCACTTCGGCAGCAAAGAAAGATCCATTTGATCCAGACGTGTTCAACCGTCAGTTTAGGTGAGGCATATCCGCCGCTTGCCTAAAAGGGGCACCTTTTTGCAGCCCGCGGTCTTTCTGGTACACTACGCGTGGTAGCATCATCGCAACCACACCGTTTTTAGAAAGATCGAAACATGAGCACGGGAGAGGGATCCTCCACGTCTTTTGAGACCATTCATGGTCGCAATTACCCAACCCTCCGTCAATTTACGGTTTTTTTAGAAAATCGAGTTGGACAATTGCTTGAAGTGGTGCGTCGCTTTGAAGGTACTGGAATCCGTATCGTAGCATTATCGATTAATGATTCGGCTGAGTGCGCGTTCGTTCGATTTTTGCTCAGTCATGCCGAACGAGGTCGTGAGATCTTGGAGCGAGCGGGTCTCGCCATTATTGAAAGCGATCTGATCGGAGTAGAGTTGCCCAAAAGCTCGCAACCCCTTTTGCAAATATGCACGGCGCTGCTTCAAGCGGAAATCAATATTATTCAAGCCTACCCGCTACTATTCCGTCCTAACGGTGAGCCGGCAGTAGCCATCATGGTCGACAATACCGAGCAAGCGCTCGAAACGCTCGCCCTCAAAGGGTTTCGAATGATCACCGAAGGGGACTTGCTCGACGGAACTGTATAATTCTCGCTGACGCTGAGCGAGGCCCTCGCTCAGAACCGATGCGAAATCGAGTCGCTGATCATGAATTCATCCGCACCAAACCAGAGTGTCGCCACCCAAGTCATATGGATGCTTGCGCATCGAGAATGGGTCCGTTTTTTTCGGCAACCTTTTCGTGTGATTGCCGCCTTGGGTCAGCCGATTTTATTTTGGATTCTGTTTGGCACTGGCATGCACAGCGCCTTTCGCGGCGGCGGTCAGGCTGGCGATTTCATGACCTATTTTTTGCCGGGCACGACGGCCATGATTCTCCTGTTCACGGCCATCTTCGCAACGATCTCCATTATCGAGGACCGACGGGAAGGGTTTTTGCAGAGCGTCTTGGTAGCACCAACACCTCGCTGGACGATAGCAATGGGCAAGGTTTTGGGAGGTTCGGCTATCGCTTGGGTCCAAGCCCTCGTTTTCGTTTTGATTGCGATTGCTACCGGCATGGTTGGTTACGGACCACCGTTGATTGCTTTGGTCTTCTTCATGTTGGTTGCAGCCATTGCCATGACCAGTCTTGGTGTCTGCTTTGCTTGGCCTATGGATAGCACACAAGGCTTTCATGCTTTGATGAACATGGTACTGATGCCGATGTGGCTGCTGAGCGGTTCCTTTTTTCCAATACCCGCTTTGGCCGGAGGAGAGCCGTTGGGGCAAATCGCCTTGCACTGGATCATGCGTTGCAATCCCATGACATATGCCGTTTCTGGAATGAGGCAACTCATGTCGAGCGTTACCGCAGATGAACACTTTTGGATACCTTCCTTGATGACAAGTGTCTTGGTGACGATCGCATTCGCAGTCGTTACTTCCATAGCCGCGTCCATAGTAGTACGACGAAATCAATCCGGGGATTTGCAGTGAATCGCAACGCAATACGTGTTTTCGGAATCCTTGCGGGAATTTTGGCAGGTACAGTCGCGGCGCTTTTGTTCCGTGGCCCATCGCTCACATCATCCAGTAAGGATAAAGTCGGAACTCTTCAGCTTGGAGGGAACCAAGGTGACGATAGCGAAGAGGTTGCGAGGAAAGCTCCCCCTGACCCAGGCAATCGAAAGGAACTGCAACGAATGGTTGCCGAAGCAAAAAAAGAAGACGCCTGGCTGAAGGATTTTAGATTGACCGAACGTAGTGGCCGCACTGTTCAATCGGAGGACTTGCGCGGCGAGCCTTACATCGCATGCTTCTTCTTCTCAACTTGCCCAGGCTCATGCACGCGTCAGAGCAATCAGATGCAATTGCTGCAAAGCAAGTTCAAGAGCAAGCCAATCAAGTTTGTGAGCATCACGGTCGATCCCGACATAGACACGCCTGAGGTACTGACCGAATACGCAGATAAGTTTCAAGCGATCAAGGACAAGTGGTTGTTCTTGACCGGCCCGATGGATTACATCATGCGGGTTGGGGCCGAAAAGTTCTTCTTAGGTGGCGTCGAAAAACGAGGCCATCCGGACCGCTTTTGTCTGGTCAATGCAGACGGGGATGTGGTTGGTTCCTATGACTGGCGGGAGCAAGCGGAACGAGACCTATTGGTAGCGCACGCCATTGAATTGCTTGGTCTAAAATAGCGGTTCGTCCATACACAAACTGGACACTTCACTTTAAGGACAATCGGGGTCACTCCGGTGTGTCCCCTTGCCTTGCTTCCTTGCTCTTGCTCAACTCCTGGCCGGAATTGACATTTTTGGTTTTGACGGTTTTATGACAAATATACATTAGCTAGTTTAACAATTGTGTAATCCACGTAGCAACGTCTCCTCCGAGACGTTGCTTGGCAAGAGACGTCCGCCTCGGAGATGCGGACCTACGTAGCTGCGTCTCTCCGAGACGCAGGTCATCGGCAGAGAAAAAGGTGTCAGGAGTCATTGTTTGAGAAAAAGGTGTCAGGAGTCATTGTTTGGTGGTTGATGGACTCGTGGCCGTTCACGCGGCGAAGCGTTGATTCCAGGTCAAGCCGACGGGCCGTTGACTCGACCCAAGTTTCGTTTCCATAATTCACATCTCGTCCCAAGCAAATCTCCCTGCTAAGACTATTGCACCCTCAAAGATATACTCAAGACCCCAGCTCACAAAATCCCACTCGATTGGAGGCGGGTGTTCCTGACAAAACGCGAATAGATCATGTATGCTTCATAGCGTTTCCTTCCATGGAGCATTTTCTTTCCAGCCAGGAAGCCTATAATGGCCAACTCTCTCGAGCTAGTGTCTTGTCACGATCAAAATGAGATTTCCAAAACGTGCCTAGTCCCACCGCTTTGCTAGCTCAACCTGAGTCCACCGCCAGTAAAAATGCAACGCCAGCCCTTGAAGTTGTTAATCTTTGGAAGAAGTACGGTAACAACCAAGCGTTAAGCGGGACTTCGTTTTCGATCGCACCTGGGGAACGACTCGCGCTGTTGGGCCCCAACGGCGCTGGAAAAACAACCCTCATCCGTTCCATGTGCGGTCGGGTAAAGCCAGATGACGGGCAAGTGCGATTGTTCGGACGTTCCATTCGGGAGCCAGATGTCCTTCAGAATTTGGGGGTCATACCCCAAGACTTAGCTATCTATTCCGACTTAACAGCCAAACAAAATCTTGAGTGTTTTGGACAACTCCACGGTCTTCGATCTCGCCGATTGCGAGAACGTGTTTCCTGGGCGCTAAAGTGGATAGGTCTCGAGGACCGGGCCAACGAGTTGACAAGCCGATTTTCGGGTGGCATGAAACGTCGTGTTAATATCGCGTGCGGAGTCTTGCATCGCCCGAATGTGTTGCTGTTGGATGAGCCCACCGTTGGCGTGGATCCTCAGAGTCGGCAACGCATCTTTGACATGCTCGATGAACTCAATCAAGAAGGGACTAGCATCGTCCTTACCACACATCATCTTGATGAAGCCGAGACTCGCAGCGATCGGATCGTGATCATCGACCACGGAAAAGTTGTCGCCGATGGAACGATTGAGGAATTGATTGCAACGACGATTGGGGCTCGTCGCGAAGTCGCAATTGAAACACAGGGTCTTCTGGTTGCGGCCCCACCGGGCATGGACTGGAACGCAGCCCGCAATCGATTCGTCTGCTTCGTTGATAACGTTGTGGAAGAGTTACCCGTCATCCTAGAACGCATTCAACGCGTTGGCGGTTCCATTCGCGACCTAGAAGTACATCAGCCTAATCTGCATCATGTCTTCTTGCATCTCACAGGCAAGGAGCTCCGCGAATGAATTTCAATACCCGCCTCGCAACGGACTGCCTATCATGATTTGGACAGTCATCCAAACCAGTTGGCGGCGCCTTCGGAACAACCGATCCGAATTGCTGCTTACCTTCATTGTGCCGATGGTGTTTTTTAGCATCTTCGCTGTGATTTTTGGTTCGCGAGACTCCGCCTCCTCGACTCCGAAAATCAAAGTGGCCATCAGCAACGAATGGCCCTCGGAGCTATCCAACCGGGCCGTCGCTTTGCTGCAAGAACAAAAGTCATTGCGATTGACCGATCGCTCTGCGAAGTCGGAGGGACATGCCAAAGGTTCGAACTCGGTGAACCGAGATATGGCAGAGGACCTTGTGCGTCGCGGCATGGTTTCTGCCGCAGTTGTATTCTCCAAGCAAAACCAGACCAATACCACTGGCGACTTTGGGGAAATTGAAATACTCACCGATTCGTTCGACCAAGTGGCTTCTCAGGTATTGACGGCAGTTGTCCAAAAAGCCGTGATGACTGCAAATGCCGAAATCACAAAGAGCAGCCGAGCGCTCCGCGATCGTTACGACGGGAACATATCAACCGCCACGCAACCAGGTGACACCAGCGTTTCGCCAGCAAACTACGCCATGTCGCAACCCTTGACTTTGCCCCAACCACCGGCCATTGCGACCGTCGACATCATGGGGGGCAAGAAAACCAATCCAGTCATCGCCATGTATGCTGCCGGAATCGCCGTTATGTTCTTGCTCTTCAGCGCGACAACCGCCAGTGGCTCGTTGCTGGAAGAACGTGAGAATTCGACGCTGGACCGCTTGCTATGCAGTCGACTCACTATGGACCAACTGTTGCTCGGCAAGTGGGCGTTCTTGACCATTATCGGATCCATTCAAATGACCTTGATGTTCGTTTGGGGAGCCGTCGTCTTTGGAATCGATCTGCAACATCACATCGAGGGCTTTGTGGCTATGACGCTCGTCACCGCAGGTGCGGCATCTAGCTTTGCTCTTATGCTCGCCGCGCTCTGCCAATCGCGAATGCAATTGGGCTGGGTTTCGACGATTGTGATTCTAACCATGAGCGCTCTTGGCGGCAGCATGGTACCTCGCTACCTGATGAGTGAGTCCATTCAAAAGGCAGGCCTATGGACGTTCAACGCGTGGGCGTTGGACGGATACAACAAGATCTTTTGGCGAGAACTACCGCTTCGAGATGTTGGCCTGGAACTGGCTGTCCTCACCGCCAGCGGGTTTGTTTTCATTGTGGCTGCTCGTGTGTTTGCGATCCGTTGGGAACGCACATGAGTGATGCTAAGCCATTGGAGCAGAAGGATCTGAACACTGACACAATCGAAACCTTGCAACAAAATGAAGTGCTGCGCCGGCACTTTTTCCGATTGCAAGGCCAACGCCAACGCATTGATCGACTGCCAAACGGGAGTCGCAAGGACGCTGATTTGCAGCGTTGGAATTCGGCGGTTCTCCAAGCTCGAGAGCAGTTCGCCGCGAGAAAAGCTTCTAGGTACACGCTTCAGTACGACGCAGACTTGCCGATTACCGCCTACCGCGACAAGATCATCGATCTGTTGATTCATCGGCAGGTGCTCGTGCTGTGCGGTGAAACAGGCTCTGGCAAAAGCACGCAATTGCCGAAGTTTTGTCTCGAAGCAGGCTTAGGCCAATTCGGTTGGATCGGGCACACCCAGCCTCGAAGAATTGCGGCGCGCTCGATCTCCCATCGCTTGGCTGAGGAACTGGAGACCAAGGGTGGCGATGTCGTCGGATTCAAAGTGCGATTCAACGACCAAACACAACCTACCAGCCTAATCAAGTTGATGACCGATGGTGTGCTGCTGGCCGAGATTCAGCGAGATCGGTTCTTGGACGCCTACGATTGCATCATCCTCGACGAAGCCCACGAACGATCGCTCAATATCGATCTTTTAATGGCGTATTTGCAACAATTGCTTCCTACCCGGCCCGACTTGCGAGTGGTGATTACGAGTGCCACGATCGATGCTGAGCAATATGCCAGTCACTTTACCGATGCGATCGGGGCCGCGCCGATTGTCTTGGTTGAGGGCCGAAGCTTTCCCGTCGACATTCGCTATCGCGGGGCGATGAGCGCGCGCGAAGGTCAAGGCAACTCCGACTACGATTTCGATTCGATGACGCAACGTTTTTGCGATGCGATTGACGAACTGTTGGGCGAAGGTCGCGGCGACATCTTGGCTTTTTTTGCTACCGAACGCGATATCCGCGATGCGGCCAAACAACTACGCGGGCACTTGACCCAACGCGAACAGCACAACGCCATCGAAGTCCTGCCGCTCTACGCGCGGCTTACCGAAGCTGAACAGCAACGGGTCTTTCAGCCGCACCGCAATCAACGTATTATCCTCGCTACCAACGTAGCAGAAAGTTCGCTAACAGTTCCCGGCATTCGGTACGTCATTGACACCGGTACTGCTCGTATCTCACGTTTTGCTGCCAAGAGCAAAGTGCAACGTCTTCCGATCGAGCCGATCTCCCAAGCGTCTGCCAACCAACGCTCAGGTCGTTGCGGCCGACTTGGGCCGGGCATCGCCATCCGTCTTTACGACGAATCCGATTACCTTTCTAGATCCGCATTCGCAACACCGGAGATCCGACGTAGCGACTTGGCCTCGACTATCGTTCACATCAAATCGCTCGGTATCGATGATATTGAATCCCTGCCTTGGCTAGATCCGCCGAGACCTGAATCTGTTCGTGAGGGGATGAATGTCTTGCGGGAACTCAGTGCCGTCGACGAAGCGGGGCACCTTACCGAAATTGGTCGCAAGATCGCTCGCTGGCCGGTCGATCCTCGCGTGGGTCGCATCTTGATCGAAGCCGAGCGAAACGGCTGTTTGAACGATGCCTTGATCATTGCCGCCGCCATTGAGACCCAAGATCCGCGCGTTCGTCCACCGGAAAAAGCGTCCACGGCCGATGAAGCCCATTTCAAGTTTCGCGATCCCGACAGCGACTTTCTGTGCTACCTGCGCATCTGGGATTTTTATCACAAGTTACGCGAAGAGCTTGGCCGCTCCAGGCTCGAAAAGGCTTGTCGCGATTCCTTTTTATCGCTCGTTCGATTGCGTGAATGGGCCGACGTTCACCGTCAGCTATTGGAGCAATGCAAAGAACTGAAACTAGCCATTGGCAAGCGAAAGTTGGTTTTGACCGATTTGCCCGTGAATGCGGGAGAGGTAGCTCCACGGCATAAACAACGCTTCTTACCGTTGGCTCAACAGCAACAGCCACAAGCGCCGCAACCGACCGGGTTGCCTACCGGTTATGAAGCGGTGCATCGAGCATTGCTGAGCGGTTTGTTGTCCAGCGTTGCCATGCTTGAGGACACCGGCAAGTACAAAGGGGCTCAAAATCTAGAGGTCAACATTTGGCCAGGTTCTGGCCTTAAGCAATGTCGTTCGAAGTGGATCGTCGCAGGCGAGTTCATTGAAACCACGCAACGTTACGCTCGCGTGGTCGCCAAAATCGAAGTCGAATGGATTGAGCAGTTAGCGCATCATTTGATCAAGTATAGTTTCGATGAACCGCACTTCAGCAAGAAACAGGGGAGCGCGCTCGTGATGCGTCGAGGCACTCTTTATGGGATGCTCGTCTCCCCGCGGATCGCCGTACCACTGGCCCCCATTGACCCAGTGCTCGCAAGGAAAATTTTGATTGAACAGGGACTCGCAGAGGACCAATTGGTTTCTCGGGCTCGTTTTTGGCAGCACAACCAAGCGTTTCTGGAAACGGTCAAGGAACTGGGTGACAAGACGAGGCGTCGCGATTTGGTTGTTGACCCCTACGTGTTGACCGATTTCTATCGTTCACGTATTCCGGACTTTGTTGTCGATCGCGTCACCCTTGAAAAATGGGACCGGACGGTTCAGCCCCCCAAACAGCCATCGAAAAAAACTACGGTTGCTACGATAGCGAGCAAACAACTTGTGGCGGATCTCCCAACTCCCTATTTGACCTGGGATGACATCGTGGTCGATATTGACCGCGATGCAATCCAAGAGTGCTTTCCATCGAAAATTGAAATAGGGGTCAGCCAACTACCTGTTAAATACTTGTATGAACCAGGCGATTCTGCGGACGGCGTTAGCCTCATCGTCCCTCAAGCCATTGTGCATCAACTGCACAACGAAAGACTCGAGTGGTTGGTGCCTGGACTTCTTGAGGAGAAACTGACATGCATTATCAAATCGTTGCCCAAGAGACTTCGGCGTCAATTGGTGCCGGTCCCGGATACGGTCAAGCAATTGCTGCCCAAGATCGTTGAGCTCGAAAGCCAACAGGCACCGTTTTGGAAATCGATCTGCGATGTTTTGAGCCGTTTTCTCGGCGAAGTGGTGAAGCCAAGCGACTTTGATCTGACCGGCTTGCCTGAGCACTTGCGAATGCGAGTCGAGCTTGTGGATGAAAAGGGGGTCGCGGTGCAATCTAGTCGCGACCTAGCCGAATTGCAGCAGACTCAACGAGCGTCTGCCCTTCAAGCGTTACCAGTCGCTACGTCGGCTAAGCCAGCCGCATACGACTGGACTCGTTCATCGATGGATACCTGGGATATCGAAGCGTTTCCGAAGAGCGTGGTGGAGTTGCGTGGGGGCGTTCGTATGAATATGTACCCAACGTTGTTCGTCGTCAAGGAAAAGATCTCTACAGGTCTGGTGGATCACGAAGCCTTAGCGGAGCAGTTGTTTCGACGCGGTATGACTTCTTTGTTAAGTAAAATCGAGCGGCGCGAGATTCGGAGCCAAATACAGTTCTTGCCTCAGTGGACAACCTCTTCACTTTGGTTATCGGATCGCTTCGCGGGCGATCGACTAAAAGACTTAATTGGTGATCTCATTGCCAGGCTTGCCTTTATCGATACGAACTGGGCCAGCGAACACGTTGCACCGGTCTTTCGAACCAAGATTGAGTTTGAGATTTGCAGACTGAAGCGGATCGAACGGGTTGCAGGTGCAGCCGCTGAAATCGGTCGCTGGTTGCCAAGATTTGCAGAGGCGAACCACAAAGTCCGTTCCCTCTTGGAGAAAACGCCGGCACTATGGTTGGAGAATGTTCGATCGATTCGAGAGCAACTTGCCGCCTTGTTTCACGATTCGTTGTCGTACCAAGTCCCGTGGTGTTTCGTCCGCGAAATCCCACGCTATTTACAAGCCATCGCTATTCGACTGGATCGACTCAAGTCAGTAGGTCACCTGAAAGACCTGGCAACAGACGCAACGGTATTGAACTACTGGAAGGACTGCGCAACTCGCGTGTCAAAACTGCAACCTTCGCCAACAACCATGCAGTCGGTACCTGGGGGGACAGAGCTTCGCCTAGAGCCGACGGGACCTCTACTGGAGTACCGTTGGTTGATCGAAGAGCTTCGCGTCTCGATTTACGCACAACAACTTGGTACTCGGGTCAGCGTATCTCCCAAACGGCTCGACAAGTTGAAAGAACAGCTCCAGGAGTGATGGAGTGATGGAGTGATGGAGTTGTCCAGAACGCGAAAGATTTTCGTCCGTTCGGAGCTTGTCTCCGACGGACACCGTTTTGGCGTCCTAGGATGCGGTTCATCCGGCCAATTCACACGCCCCGTTTCCGCCTCGACCGCCTAAGGCGGTCGAGGCGGAAACGGGGCGCGTCAGGTAACGTGCCGCTCCTAGAACGCCAAAACATGGTTGAGGGGAGACAAGCTCCCGCTCAACCCAAATCTCAATCGGATTTGCACGAAAGCACACTACCAAAATCCGTAAGCGCTTACACCATCAGTTGCCGACGGCGCTGGGTAGGAATGTCTTCCAGGAAACGTAACGAGGATCACTGAGGGTTACCGCCATGCCCGGATTGGTATGTGGTCGAATCGGTGTTGTAAGCAATTTCATCGATGCCTGGACTGGGGTCCT
>JANMHA010000054.1:0-1715 GCA_031374925.1 Pirellula sp.
GAAGCCCGGCAGCTTTGACAACTGCCCGTTCGCATCAAGCGCGGTGTTGAGCATATTGGTCGCCGTGATGCCGGGGCAGAGCGCGGTGATGGTCACGCCGGTGCCTTTCAATTCCTCCGACAACGACTCGGTCAGCGACAACACATACGCCTTGCTCGCCGCATAAGTCGCGAGCAGAGGAATCGGTTGAAACGCGGCAATGGACGCCACGTTCAACACCCGTCCCGACCCGCGCGCCACCATCAGCGGCAGCAGGTGCGAAAGCATGGCCGTCAGCGCGGAAATGTTCAGATCGATGATCGCCTGGTGACCCGCAGGCTTCATTTTCACGAACTGTTTTTGCTCCAGCACACCCGCGCAGTTGACGAGCACGTCCGGCACTTTGCGGCGGCGCTTGAGTGTGGCCGTCAGTGTTTCGGCCGCACCCGGCACGGACAAATCGGCAGGCAACACCAGAACCTTGACGCCATGCTCCGCCTCAAGCGCGGCGGCCAGCGTCTTCAGTTTGTCCGCGCTGCGGGCAACTAGAACGAGGTCGTGGCCGTAGTCTGCGAAGTTGTGTGTCAGTGCTTCGCCTATGCCGGAGGAGGCACCGGTGATTAGGGCGATGGGTTTAGTGGAGGCCATGACTATCCTTGTATGGAATCGTTACGTCAAGATTTGCTTTTGAGGCTGGGCGCAAGAAGCGCAGAAACAGCGTAGCTAATTTGATCTCTTTGATCATTAACAAGCATTGAGGCGACGGCGCGGAGCTTCTCGAGGTTGTTTTCAGATGCATTGTCCAGGGCACCACATTCCGCTGGCACATCGCATTGAAAGCGAAAATAGCAATCCTTTGGCAGACAGTACCTGAGAACATAGTCCGTCGAATCACTTGTCCCAGCAAATAAGAGGTCGATCACGGGGAGAGTCCATTTATATTCGCGCCACTTCGTGACCTCGGATGGCAAATACGGCGTCCTTACCCGTCCTGTGCCAAGTGATACGAGCACAACTTCTTCGTCCGGCCACCGCCGCCTAGCCTCAGCTAATGCCAGAGCGGAAGGATTGTTTGCGACTACTCCGCCATCCACAAGAGCCCTCTCATCGGTGCTGAAGGGAGGAAAGTACGTTGGTGCCGCAGTGGTCGCGAGCCCAGCTTCCCACATGGCCATATCGCGTCTAGCGTCTTTCGCTGCATTCCAAGACTTTAGGATTCGTGGTCTTCGCTCGGCGATGTCATACGTTGTCACCATGACATCCTTCTTGGCGTCACTAAGTTTAGCGTCGCCAAAATAGCTCTTTAGAACTTGCGATAGCCCTTCTCCAGAGTGCTTGGGTCTGCCCAGCAAGTTTTGGCGTAAATGTCCTCTAGGACTACCGAAGATCGCAGATCCGTTATTTTTGAAGAGTTCTAGCAATTGCTCCGCGCCAAACTGATTTGGGTGTGCAATTCCGAGGGTGATAAGCCCGCCGGTACTTGTGCCGACTAGCAGATCAAACATGTCAATGCATTTACTGCCTGTATAGGTCTCAAAGGCTCGCAGGACTACAGTGGGGATGACGCCACGTATTCCACCGCCATCGATCGAAAGTACACGTTTCATGTGGCTTCTTTCATTGCTAATACAAAATGGAACGTATCAAAAAAAGCAGTACGCAGAAAGTGACGACTACTTCTGCCGCTTATCAATCACCCGCTTAGCCTTCCCCAAGCTCCGCTCAATCGTCCCCGG
>JANMHA010000483.1:0-8415 GCA_031374925.1 Pirellula sp.
CAATCCTCTGACCACACGCAGTATCGTAAACCGCATTTGGATGTGGCACTTCGGACAGCCGATAGCCGGCAACCCCAACAACTTTGGCTCGACAGGCAAGAAGCCGACACACCCCGAGCTGCTTGACTGGTTGGCTGCGACGTTTGTCGACGAGGGCTGGTCCTTCAAAGCGATGCATCGAACCATCCTACGAAGCGACGCTTATCAGCGCAGCGCCAAAATCGATTCGCCCAATGCGCAATGGAGTCGCGGTGAATTGGAAACGTTCTATGCCGTCTTTAGGCCAAGGCGATTGACGGCCGAGGAATTTCGGGATGCGATGTTGCGAACTTCGGGTGAACTTAATCCGAAGCTGGGTGGCATTCCCAACCGGCCTGAAATCAATTTGGAGGCGGCGCTCCAGCCTCGCCAAGTCATGGGAACTTTTGCTGCCGCGTGGGTTCCGAATCCGCTACCCGAGCAACGTCATCGTCGAAGCTTGTACGCTTTAAAGACTCGCGGCCAACGCGATCCGTTCATGGAAGTCTTTAACGAACCAGGTCCTGACTTTTCGTGCGAAGCTCGCGAACTTTCGACGGTGACCCCGCAAGTGTTCAGCCTCTTCAATGGCCAAGCCTCCTACGACCGTGCTCTAGCCCTTGCCAATCGAGTCGTGACGGAAAAGGCTGACGACAATCGGAGCGTGCAAAGACTCTTTGAGCTAACGTACGGTCGCAAGCCGACTTCAGCGGAAGAGCGATTGACGATCGAGCATTGGAACAAGATGACAGCCGTTCAATCGAAGTTGGGTTTGGATCGACCGGCACCGCCATTGAGTGTGATTCGCGAAGCGGTCGAGGAAAACACCGGCGAGAAGTTCACGTTTCACGAGAAGCTGGATGCCTATGCCGATTTTGTTCCTGATCTGCAACCTTCGAACGTAGACGCCAGGACTCGCGCCTTGGCAGACATTTGCCTGGCTTTGTTCAATTCCAACGAATTCGCTTTTGTATACTAGAAATTATGAGTGCCAAACCATTTTTTACTTGTGCTGGACGCCGCGCACTGCATGCTCCGACGCGTCGCGAATTCGTTTACGGACTGGGTGCGAGCATTGGAAGTATCGCCCTCACTTCCTTGCTAGCAGCGGATTCGAAGAGTCCACTTGCCGTAAAGCCACAACATACGCCGGCGAAGGCCAAGAACTGCATTTTTCTGATGATGGAGGGTGGGCCGAGTCACATCGATACGTTTGATCCCAAACCCAAGTTGGCGGACCTTCATCTGAAGGAGTTCGTTCGTGAAGGCAAGATGAAATCCGCTATGGAGAGCGGCAAACGATACTTCGTGCAAAGTCCGTTTCAATTCAAACAGTGTGGCCAAAGCGGGGCGGACATGGCGGAGAATTGGTCCAACTTGGCCAATGTTGCGGACGAGCTTTGCTTCTTTCGCGGCTGCCAAGTCGATAGCGTCAATCATCCAACGGCCATGTACCAAATGAATTGCGGGAATCGATTTGGTGGCGACCCTGCAATCGGCTCCTGGGTGACTTATGGCCTTGGATCGGTCAATCAAGATGTACCCGGTTTTATCGTATTGCCCGAGGTCAGCTACCCGCAAGGTGGCAGTGCCAATTGGAGCAACGGTTATTTACCCGCAAGTTTTCAGGGGACTCCGTTGCGTGCCAAAGGGAGTGCCGTCCTTGACCTGCAACCGCCGGTGGGGATCACAACCGAGCATCAAAGGGCGAACCTCGATTTTCTCGCGAAGCTGAATGAGCATCATCACGACTCGCATCCTTGGCATGACGAATTGGTGGCTCGCATGGATAGCTACGAATTAGCCTTTCGAATGCAAATGCAGGTCCCGAGCGTTATCGACATCGAACAGGAGGATGCCAAAACCAAGGCCATGTATGGGATTGGCAATGGGCCAGCTGATACGTTCGGTCGAAAGTGCTTGCTGGCTAGGAAGTTGGTTGAACAAGGGGTTCGATTTGTTCAGCTTTACGCGGGGTCATGGGATAGCCATGACTACATCGAACGAGCGCATGGGAACCTTGTTCGGCAAGTCGACCAACCGATTGCCGCACTGATCACCGATCTCAAGCAGCGGGGGTTGTTAGAGAGTACTTTAATCGTTTGGTGTGGCGAGTTTGGTCGCAGTCCGGATAACGGAGTTCGGGGCGGCACGGCTTACGGTCGAGATCACAACTCGAAAGCTATGACGATTTGGTTTGCTGGTGGCGGCGTGAATGCGGGTCATACGATCGGAGCGACTGACGAAACGGGCGCCGAAGCCGTTGAAGGCGTAGCCCATGTTCGCGATGTGCATGTCACCATTCTAAAGCTGCTGGGGCTGGAAGACCACAAATTGACGTACTATCACGCGGGTCGCTTCAAACAGCTCAGCCAATTCGGTGGCCAGGTCATTAAAGAGCTCATCGCAACCTAGCTACACGAGCAATGAGTTAAAGACTAACCAGCGTGCAGTCATAAGCGTGAGCAGCAAACACATCCACCATGCAGCCAGTTGCACGCGTGGATGGCTTCGCAAGAAAAAGAGAATACCGACTGACAAGCCAGTTGTGCAAGCCTTAAAACAAATCAGCAAATTCGGATTCGAAATGAGATGCCGGCCAATAGGATTTAGCTCGCGCATGGAACCGTCGTGCGATGCAAGGATCGTCCAAATCAGATCGAGGACTGAAAAAGCGACAATCAAAGTTACGAATAAGCAGGTATTGGAAATAGACTCGTCCGATCGACTATTCAACTCCTTCCCTTCTGGCGGTCTTTTGAGAAGCAATTGGCCGGTAGAAAATACTATTAGCAACATCCCAGCTAGCGACAAAGGAAATGCAAACTGATCTAACCGTCGAACACTTTGAAAGGACCTTCGATTGAGTTCCCCCATCGCATCCTCGGCTGAAGTGAGTTCCGCTGAGCGCGCCATCAACTCCGTGTCGCTCCGTAACCGTGGCAAATGCGATCGAAGCGACAAGGGAACCGCATTCACGGTCGCACCTCTCTTGTCTAGCAGGGCCTGAAGGATGTCATACACCTCGGAATTAGCGTACAATTCGGGCTGTCTTTGCTCCTCCGACAGGATCACCAACGAGTCGGACTCCAACCAACCACGAACACGATCTGCTAGGCTGGAATAGGCCCCTCTCCCTCCCTGTCCTCGATTCGATCCGCGAGTCGCGAAATCGGATCTACCTGATAAGCGTGTGCGCTCCGAATGACTCTCGAATTGTAGTGTTTCACCATTGACTATCAGTCTGTCTTCTTCTGACATGCTAATAACATAAGGTAGCGGAACGTATTTGCCATTAACGAACAAGAACCCCCGCGACGTCGACTGAGCATTGGAACGGGCGAATTTGTGAGTTGAAAAACCAGATTCTTCATCCTCTTCATCGTCCGCGTTTACGCATCGAATACTTACTACAAACAAAATGGCAGCAATCCAAAGCCATGTTCTTTTAGGCATCTGATGTCCTTTTATTGACGTTCAAGCTTCACAAGGATAACTAACCCAACATGTCGTCGTGAGTTCCGATTACTTTTTGGTAAGGTAATGAATCCTAGGCAGTCGTGAAAATTCAGCACTTTTCTTAATTCACTCGCGTCGAAGCAATGGACATGGTCGACGCGGTGCGTTCGATTTCGATTCGCTTACTTCGATCCGCTTACCAAGTGCTGGAATCGACTTGCCTAGCGCTAATTCGGAGAGCAGAAACTCAAAATCACCTTGCTTGGTATTGATCGCGATGCGTGTGGTCGGCTTGGCATCCCATCAGTCTAACGAGGTGGGTTTCTAGAAAAAAGCCGGTATTTGGAGTGCTCCGATTCATCGGAGCTTTTAGATGGTCCTGCGTCTGGAACTCTTATCTTCGATTGACAAATCAAATTACGACTACCGCAGCGCGATCTAAAAGCTGGGATGAATCCCAGCACTCCAAATTTGGAGTGCTCCGATTCATCGGAGCTTTTAGACGGTCCTGCGTCTGGAACTCTTATCTTCGATTGACAAATCAAATTACGACTACCGCAGCGCGATCTAAAAGCTGGGATGAATCCCAGCACTCCAAATTTGGAAATCGGTCGGAAAGTCTACGATCCGTACGTTGATTCGATTAGAATGAGACGATCATGCGATACCTGCCTTTCCTCCCCATCCTGATCTTGCTTTCCCTTTCGGTCTTCGGAGAAGAACCGATCCAATTCAATCGAGACGTTCGTCCGATATTGTCCGATAAGTGCTTCTTTTGCCATGGACCGGACGCGGCCAAACGCCAAGCGGACTTGAGGCTGGATGCGCGCGAAGATGCTATCTCGGCCAATGCATTTGTTCCCGGTAAACCCGAGCAAAGCGAACTGGTCAAACGAATCAAAAGTCATGATCCCGATGAACAGATGCCACCTCCGACTTCGAAAATTGAGCCACTGACTGTGCGAGAAGTAGCGATCCTAGAACAGTGGATCCAGCAAGAAGCGATTTATGAAGGTCATTGGTCCTTTTTGTCGCTTCGGCCAATCATGCTTCCCGACAAGCAAGCAAACCAGAACCCGATTGACGCCATCGTTGGTGACGCACTCGCTAAGCGGGGACTTACCCAACAGCCATCCGCTGATCGTGCGACGTTGATCCGTCGGTTGAGTTTTGATATCACAGGACTGCCACCAACACCTGCGGAAATCGCGGACTTTCTGAACGACTTGTCCCCAAACGCAACCGAACGGGTAGTCGATCGACTGCTCGAATCAACTGCCTACGGCGAACGCATGGCGACCGATTGGCTGGACGTGGCGCGCTATGCCGATAGCTATGGGTTCCAAGTCGACCGGGAACGAGACATGTGGGCATGGCGAGATTGGGTTGTCCGAGCATTCAATAACAATCTCCCATTCGATGATTTCATCAAGTTTCAACTTGCCGGCGATTTGATTCCGAATGCAACCGACGATCAAATCCTTGCGACCGCATTCAATCGTTTGCATCAACAAGAGTCTGAGGGGGGAAGTGTCGAGGAGGAGTATCGAGTTGAGTACGTTTGTGATCGGGTTCAGACGTTTGCAACGGCATTTCTAGGTCTGACGTTCGAATGCGCTCGTTGCCACGATCACAAATTCGATCCAATCACTCAAAAGGAATACTATCAGCTCTTTGCGATGTTTCAAAACATCGATGAAGCGGGCCTCTACTCTTACTTCACTCGCTCGCCTCCTACGCCAACGCTTTGGCTGAACGATGCCAGTGCCAAGGAAAAGCTAGCCAGTTTAAAAGGAGTCGTTACAGAATGGGAATTGCGTCTGCAGACCATAAAACCATCATTGCAACTCCCCTTTGCAGAATGGCTTAAGTCTCGTGAGTCGTCATCCAACATTGCGAATAACCAATTGCTCTTGCAGGAGGGCCTAGCCAAGAATGAGTTGGGAAAGTTTTCGTTTGACGAATTGAATGGGGACAAACTGGCGAACCAAATTAAGCCAGACAAGCCCGCGCTGCTTCGAGGCGAGAATAAAATAGTTCCGGGTAAGTTCAAAAACGCTATTGAGTTTACGGGGGATGATCCCGTTGATTTGCCGATCGGCAATTTTGCGAGGCACGAACCGTTCAGCGTTTCCCTTTGGCTCAAAACGCCGGATGAGAAAGAGCGTGCTGTTGTTTTCCATCGTTCGCGAGCTTGGACCGATGCGGCCAGTCGTGGCTATGAACTGCTCATCGAAGAGGGGCGTCTCAAATGGTCTTTGATCCACTTCTGGCCTGGGAATGCGATTTCGATCGCGACGCATGACAGAGTTCCGCTCAATTCATGGCTCCATGTCGTCGTTACGTCGGATGGAAGTAGTCGAGCCAAAGGGCTTGAGATCTTCGTCGATGGCAAATCGGCCAAGTCAATCGTCGTCAAAGACAAACTTACCAAAGAGATCACCGGAGGTGGCGGGGACAACATTGCATTAGGCGAGCGATTTCGCGATCGAGGTTTTAAGGGTGGGTTGATTGACGAATTTCGTGTCTTCGATCGTCAACTAACGCCGCTCGAGTCGCTCTACCTGTTCGATGAAAATGCTGCAAGCGAACTACTTTCAAAATCCGGTACGGAGATGTCGGAACCGGTTCGTGAAGACATGTTTAAGTATTTTCTTGCGACCCAAAACACTGAGTGGAGGACTCGTCTCAGCGAATTGCGGGCTGCCCGCGGCGACTATTATAAATCCGCTGATGGAACCGAAGAGATCATGGTCATGCGCGAGCTTCCCGAACCGAAGAAGGCCTTTACGCTCGTTCGAGGAGAGTACAACCAACCTCGGGATGAGGTATTCGCGGGCACGCCCAAAGCCCTTTCCCCTTTCCCGCCAGGCGCGCCCAAGAATCGTCTTGGGTTGGCTCAGTGGTTAACGGAGCCGCAACATCCGTTGACCGCTCGCGTGACTGTCAATCGAGTTTGGCAAAATATGTTTGGCCGTGGTTTAGTACGAACTTCAGAGGACTTTGGAAGTCAAGGGTCGCGGCCGCTTTATCCCGACCTCATTGATTGGCTTGCTTCGGATTTGATCGCCAATCGTTGGGACATGAAAAAGCTTGTGAAGACGATTGTGATGAGCAGGACGTATCAGCAGAAAAGTATTGCGGAAGAGCGAATCATGGCCGATGATCCCGACAATGAATGGTTGGCTCGCGGACCACGCTTTCGATTGCCGGCAGAAATGATTCGCGACAATGTCCTTTCCGTCTCAGGGTTATTAAACCGAAAAATGGGTGGTGCGCCGGTGAATCCGTATGAAATGGCCGAATCGTTTAAACCCGTCAAGACCAGTAACGACGGCACAGTTTATCGCAGAAGTCTTTACACCAATTGGCGACGAACCGGGCCACCGCCGGCGATGGTTGCATTTGATGCGCCACGACGTCAAGTCTGCACAGCCAAACGGGAGCGGACCGATTCACCGCTTCAAGCCTTGATTTTGCTCAACGGAATTCAGTATGTTGAAGCCGCCCGCGTTTGTGGCGAAAAATTGCATCGCAACAATCAAGGGGACGTTTCTAAAATGATCGAGAATGGATGCCAGCTTTGCTTAAGCCAGAGTCCAAGTTCGAAAGAAGCGGAAATACTTGGTCGCCTCTATCGCGAACAGTTGGAGCATTTTCGAGCCCATCCAGCGGATGCCGAGTTGCTGTTGAAGATTGGCAATGCTCCGCGAGACAATGAAATTCCTGGGCCGGATGCGGCCGCTGCGACGATCCTCGCCCAAGCGTTGCTCAACCATGATTTTTGTGTTGTGAAACGATAAACCATCCACACAAATGGCCAATAAGATGAACGATCCACTTAACCCAAACGACCAGAACATGCAGTCCACCGAAACCACGCGGAGGAGCTTTATTGGCAATGCAGGTTTGGGCTGCACTGGCTTGGGGTTAAGTGGGATTGCCATGGCCGAAATGCTCTCCGCGGATTCGAAAGCAGCCGAGGAGAAGGAGGCGTCGGTCGATCACGGAGTCTTGGGCTCTCCGCATTTCACTCCCAAAGCCAAGCGTGTCATTTACCTATTCATGTCGGGCGGTCCATCACATCTCGATCTGTTTGACTACAAGCCAACGTTAAATACCTTGCAAGGCGAGCAGTTGCCGGAATCCGTTCGTGGAACGCAGCGACTGACCGGAATGTCGGGAAATCAGTCTTCGCTTCCATTGGTCGGTTCGCCGTTCAAGTTTCAGCAGCACGGGCCCGCTGGCGCCTGGATCAGTGATTTGCTACCGCACACAGCCAGCATTGCGGAGGACCTGTGCATTGTTCGTTCGATGTTTACCGAAGCGATCAATCATGGGCCTGGCGTTACGTTCTTTCAAACCGGGACGCAGATAGCGGGTCGACCTAGTATCGGTTCATGGTTGAGTTACGGGCTGGGCCAGGTGAACGCCAATCTCCCCGCCTATGTTGTTTTGATCACCAAGGATAAAGGAGGACAACCGCTAGGAGCCCATCTCTGGGGCAGCGGTTTTCTTCCGACTCGGCATCAAGGTGTACTCTTGCGTGCTGCCAAAGACCCAGTGCTATACCTGGGCAACCCAGATGGAGTAAGTGGCGAGAGTCGACGGTTGATGCTGGATCGGCTTCGTGAGTTGCACGAGCACAAACTAGCGGAAGCGCACGACGTGGAAATTCAGAATCGGATCGAACACTACGAGATGGCGTTCAAAATGCAGTCGAGCGTGCCTGAGGTTGCCGATTTGTCGGGCGAATCGCGGAGCACGCTCGATAGCTACGGTCCCGACGTGGAGAAGCCAGGTACGTTCGCGGCCAATTGCTTAATGGCGCGCCGATTGGCCGAGCGAGGCGTTCGCTTCATCCAGCTTTACCATCAAGATTGGGATCATCATGGTGGTCTTCCCGGCGGCTTGCCCAAGCTATGCAAAGAGACGGAC
>JANMHA010000490.1:0-25683 GCA_031374925.1 Pirellula sp.
GTCTCACGCGATTGAGTCGGTCGATAGATGTATTTGTTGCCCTCACTGCGATGTCGCAACAGCCCTTTGCTCTCTAGAAGGCGAATCATTGTACGAACAGCAGAATAACTGGGTGGATTGGCGAGCCGTTGGCACACGTCCCCCACTGAAGCTTCTCCCATAGAATAGATCACGTCCATGATCTGCCGCTCGCGACCGCCAAGTTCTGTTGGCTTTGATCGTTTCGTCATTCTCTTACTCCTAGCCAATAGCGTTCGATAAAATCCAATGGCTCAAGGTCGGTTCACCCATCGCTCACTTTCCGTACTAAGTGGCAACCCACTGCCACTGGCAATATACTGCCACGCAAAACGAGAGTCAACAAGAATGTTCAGCAGACTCTCTATTTACCGAAAACACTTACGCGGGGTAGATCGCCAGACTGGTCAGGCATGAGTAAGGGAGCGGCGAGGACGGGAGTTGGTCTTAAACGGTAGTGCCTACAAGCCTGACATGTTTCAATCGCTACGGCGCAATATGTGAGTTATCGGTCGTAAGCTCAACAACGAGAAAGCATACGTAGGACAGGTCCGTGCCTTTATTGAAAATCTGCGGTAACAAGATAGATCTGAGATCTCAGATCTCAGATCTCAGATTGCAGATAGCAGATCGCAGATCGCAGAAGAGGCAAATGGAAAACGGGAAATTCTTGGCGAAACTCCTCTAGACGAGAGGCGGTTTATTCTTACATCGATATTTCGGGCCAGCTTCTTGCAATGGTTCAAGACTGGGGCGACAATGCGAACGGGCGAGTCTATTCCGGCCTGATTGGAATAAAACTGTTTTCGAACCCCTCAAAAGGTCGCAACCTCAAGTTGGAACTTGGGGGCAAAGGAATTGGGACGTTTTGGGAGAAATTGTGTCACATTCATTGCGATTTCGAGACGACATCGAATGGGTGCTCTACCCCGAAAGTGATAAGTGGGTAGCAAAGGATCCGCTCAATTCTTCCTTTTTTTATTTTAGCCAATTGGAATTCTCCGCGGCGAAATTGCTCAACGGTAAGCATTCGCTGGCGGATGTGATAAAGGCCCTCAACCAACTTCACCTGAGCGAACCGATTACGGAACAATGGTTACGCGTCCTGGTTGGTAAATTGAGCGGTTCGAATTTGATGCTTCCGACCCCAGGGAGACTTCCCAGGAACAACTCTCGGACCTGGCTAGCAGCAGTCACACAGATGGTGCTCAGTCCTCTATCGATCCGCGTCCCAATCCTGAAACCTTCCGAATTCTCATTATGGTTTAGCAATCTTGCGTTTGTTCTTTTTCATCCATTCGTAGCTGCGATCACTTTCGCTGCATCGATAGCATGTGTATTTTTCGTTCTCAATCAGATATTACAAAATCCTAATTGGATCGTCTTTGATTTTCGAAAGATACAAGGAGATCGATGGATCGCTATCCTGATCAGCTACTTGGTCGTGAAATCGCTCCACGAACTGGGGCATGTTTTGGCCTGTGCTCGATGGGGTGCTCGGTGTCGAGAGATCGGTGTTCTTTTTCTGTTCTTTACTCCTTGTTTGTACTGCGACACGACGGACAGTTGGAAGCTGCCATCCAGGTGGCAGCGGGCTGCGATCGGCGGTGCGGGATTGTACGTCGAGGTCATACTGGCATGTATCGCGTCGATCGTATGGTTGACAGCCTACGACGGATTAGAACGAACGGTAGCGGCCAGCGTTATGTTGATGTGTTCTCTTGGGACCATCTTCATCAATGGAAATCCGTTCTTTCGCTACGACGGCTATTACATTCTTTCGGATTTGTGGGGAGTCCCCAATCTAGCTCAGCAAAGTTCATCGGCGCTTTGGCGTATTTTCGTATACTCCCTCGGCGGGCGCAAATGGCGGTCGGACGAATTTGAAAGGAATGTTTTTGCCCTAGCTGGTTTTGCTATGGTTTCGACGATTTACCGATTGTCTGTGCTAGTTTTGGTGATGTGGCTTGTTTGGAATACCTTGGTCCCCCTAGGCATGGGGCTCTTTGCGTTGCTGATTTTCGCAACCACTGGCCTTGGTATACTCATCGCAGTATCCCGTTTTAGTCATGGTCTTATCACGGAGTTCTTTGCTCCTATGCCAATTCGATTCCTTAGGTTTGGCCTATTGATTGCGATCATCGCAGTTGGGCTTTACCTAGTTAGCGTTCAAAATGTTCCCGGCTACGTTCGCACGCGTGGCTACTTGGACTTTGGGGACAAAGTTCCCGTATACGCAGCCCAAACGGGCTCGATTAAGTTTGTTTCGGACAAAATGGCAGCCAGTGAACTGCATTTCGTCGAAGGGGAGCGCATGTTCGAAATCGATTGTCCGGAAAAAGAATTGGAACTGGCAAGCCTGCTCAATGAGATTTCCTACACCAAGTTGCGAATCGAGATTTTGAAAAAATCGTCCGTCAACGAACGATCGACTTCCTACGAGTTACCACCTCTGCTTGAGATGGCGAAAGACCTGGAGGCAAAACGAGTTCTGCTCGCACCAGAGATGGAGTCACTAACACAGTCTGCGTCTAGAGACGGTTTCTTCGTCCCATCCGCCGCGCGAGTTGCTCACTCGCTAACCGCTCCGATCGATGTGCGGCTGTTGGCTTCACCAATCCACCCCAATTCACTGAATTGCACTGTCGAAAAAGGGACCCAGTTGGGATGGTTCACATCCAAGAATGAAGTGGTTTTCCAAGCACTCGTGTCGGAGGTAGACATAAAATCGCTTCAACTTGGCAGTCCAGCAAATTGCATTCTGGACTCAAACACGGGACTAACGCACAGTTGCAAAGTCATCCGTATTTCCCCAGACCCAATCGAGGCAATGCCATCCGAATTGCTAGGTGACTCGTACATCATTACGCAACGCAACGAGAGGGGCAGTTTTGTACCAGAATCTCCGTACTATCAGGTCACTGTCCAAGCCATGAGGCCCATCCCATTCCGTATCAAAGGATCACGCGTTACGATCCATTTTCAACTTGCCCCGAGCACCGTACTGCAACACCTTGTGAGATACGTTCGGCTTACGTTTAAGCCTTTGAGATAGAGCCATAACACTGTCGCCTCTCGCTCCTGGGCTGCGAATGAATTCACAGCCTGGGTGCAAAAGGCGACAATGATGAAATCACAGCCCCTTGTAACAAGAGCTACTTTGCCGTGGCGGTTGCGGGGGGCATAGCTGCCCTAGGATTCTTGGGATCATCGAGCGGCGTACGGTTTTGACGGCGCAGATGAAGCACAACTTGCTTCGTCGGATCTCCTGCCTTAAGCGTCACTGTCTCTTTCGCAGCGTACTCTGCTCCCGATTCGTTTTTCAACAGGCCCTTGATCTCGAACTTGTAGCTCAGACCAGACTTTAGTCCTCGAACAATGTAGGGGCGGGTCGTGCCCATGGTGAAAGTAGGCTCACCATTGATCGAGACGATTGCTTTTTCGTGAACGATAACGGTCAGATTGATCAGTTCAGCCGGGTTGTCAACCTCAGCTAGCAGCGCATCCGCTTCCGAAATGGGAGTCGTGCTGGATTCGTACACCACGCCGTCACCCATTCCTGATCGGTGACAAGCACATCCGCCTTGCCCCAACGCAAGTGATGTCGATGAGCTCCACGCTAGAACCGAAACGACCCCTCCACAAATACTCCACTTCAAACTGCTCATTTCAAAGCTCCCAAAAAACAATAAACAACCATAGGCTTCTTTTACGGTCTTGCCGACCTGCCGAGAGAATCAATCATGTTATCGAGTCAGGTTGCAAAATTCCTAAAGCAATTCAAAAACTCGCTGCATATGCAGTCTGCTAGGATTAACACGATTATGACATCACCGCGGCTCTCTCGCCGCTGCAGCTATTTGACAATGCCTTTGTTCCGGAAAGAGAAGTACTTGAGATACCCTTGTGACGTAGCCTCTTTTAGATCAGTCAATCGGAACAAGAAGACATCGATTGGGTCTTCATGCGATGAGCTTAGTTCAAACTCATGGCGTTCGTTCTCCGTTTCTTGACTCGTCGTCGCGATGGGATATGTGCGTTTCGCGTTTTGGGCCGCTGGGCAATAAACAAAGAGTCGGTCTTCGTCGTTTGACTTGATGGTCACCACGATGCGGTTCTCAGTACGAACGCAATGCACTCTTCCCTCTTGCAGATCTGTTGACGCCTTTGCATCCAATGGGACTCGCGTGAACGAGCTAGGAACTTCGTCCGAAAGCCAGACCTCAAAATCAGCTTGTTTTGAGAACCTCTGCTTGTCTTGACCCCAAGGTACCAAGGGAAATCGCAATATGGGATAATGCGTTCCCGCGAGGAAGTCGACATCGGCAAGTAAGTAGGATCGCGAGACATCTCCGCTGGATGGTTTCAATAGCCCCACCGCAAATTTCGGAGGGCTCGTAAAATTCCTTCTTTCACTTTCTGGCGATTTCCCACGAATGGCCGCTTCCAAGATCAGTTCAGGCTTGGAGCCACCGTTCGGGTCAGGAATCGGCCTAGCCCGTAAACTCAAACCAGTCTCATTGGTGGCAAATGGAATGTTGTAAAAGTCGGCGTTCGTCTCCGAATCGAATTCCATGAAATGGAGTTCATTGATACCCGATCTGTACTGGAGTTGCAGTTTTTGGTTGCCTGTGATCCATACCTTGGCACTCTGCTCCTGGAGAAGGCTGTCTCCCATGCTTTCAACCTCCGCAACTGCCCGGTATGGAACCCCATCGAATGGGACTTTTATCTCTTCGCCAAAAATGCCCTCCGCGATCGGTCGAGCCTGTGAATCGTCTGTATTAATTCGGACCTTGGATCGAGGAAACGACGCCAGGAGATCCTGCGTGGCTTCGCTAAAATCGTTGTATAGAAACTTGGAGTCACGTTTGGCTTTCCCGATGTCCGAGAGACGCCGCAAAAGAGTCGCAAGCTCTTCATTGGACTTTTTGGCCTGAGCTCGTTCCACTGCATCACGCCCCTGAAAATAGTTGTCATTCTTGAATTGAAAGACAAAAAGCGTTGCCTTGGATCGTTTGATTTCTTCGAACACACTTGAGAAGTCCCTGTTCTTACCTTTGTAATAGATATAGCCTGGGGGGTCACCAGGCTCGGGAGTAGGAACATCGTTGCTTCCATCGCTCACTACGACGATGCGTGTCCTGCGGTCAGGCTGAAGAGTGCATGCAGCGTAAATGGCATCGTAGAGAGGCGTGCATCCAGTCGGACTTACGATTCCTGACCCAACGATTTTTTCGATTCGAGAAAGGTCCCCTCCGCGTTCGATCTCAGAACAAAAAATCTGGTCGCCAACTTGGCTTTCCTTTAGCCCAATACTATTCGCTAGCTGGATCGAATCGTTCGGATCCTCGTCCTTGGATCGCTTTAGCTTGAGCCCGAATGGCATGAGTCCAACTTGCACTGGATTCTCCCCTTTCATGTTATTTCGAATTTCACTGAGCAGACTCAAAACTGTTTTTTTCGCTTCGAAATGAGATTCTCTCATCGAAGCGGAACAGTCCAAAAGGATCCAGACAGTAATGGGGTCAGAGTTTGTTGCCGTCACCTGCAGGGTTGATTCCTTCTTCGCTACACGCTCGAAGGTGATCTGGTAGCTGTTCTTCGGTGTCGGTGGAGGAATGGGATAGTTATGAAAGTGACCGCGCAGCGATAGCGAGAGCTCGTCCTCGCCCAGCGACTCGGTAGGGAGTTTTAATTCGCTGGACGAGCTCGCTTTGTCGAGACTCAGCGACTTAGCCATTTCCAACGGACTTGTCGAAAAGGGCTTGCGAACGGGTCTGCCAAGTTTGATGGCAACCATGGCCTGCCACGGTTGCGTCGTCAAGTCGACACGCATCTTGGTCGAGCGATCGGGAGTCGCTCCCGGCTCGACGGCCGTTGCCGAGAGTCTTAACTGGATGTTCTTGAGTTCGCTATGGGCCTGAGACTCGAGTTGATTCAAAGATTTGGGATCGGTTTCGATCGCCTTCGATGCGAGAGGGAATGGACTGAGCACCTCGCGAGGGCGTTTGTACTGGTCCGCAATCCTTTGGAAAAAGTACTTATTATTGCGAGGAGCATTGAGATCCCCATCGCCCCATCGCGACACGAACAGGCGTTCGATTTGCACCCGATTGTAGTTGGCTTGGCTGAGCCGTTGAAACTGCGTTACCGCATTCCACGGCCATTCATTTTCATTGGCGCATTTTGCTAAAGCGCGTTGTCCGTACGCGCCAGCCTGGATGCGAGCACTATGGTTCGTGTTGTAAATCTCACGCCATAATTCCTTGGCATTCGATGTTGGCAATCCAGGAAACCTCGTACTCAAATCGATCCGTAAATCCCGTTCTGCGATCGTAGCAAACAAGTCACCCTCGCGAATCTCTCGGATGCGAGTTTTGAAGACTTCCGCAATCGTGCGCGGTGAGCGGTGTGAAATTTCAGTAATTGCATTCTCGCCGCTATCGACTTTTGAGTTGCTGTTGTTACTTTCATAGTAATTCGCTAACTGCGAGTGAAACTCTTTCCTCGTGTCCATGGACAACAGGGGCCAACGCAGCGCGATACGGCAGTTACGGATGGTTTCCGCATCCCGTTTGGCCAGCACTTTTTGAGATGCAAACTCCTTGTTCAATTCCGACACAACGGTATCCAATTCTGCATTCGGACCGATACTCGGGGGAATATCGATAGCGTCAGGATTCAACAAAAAGTTTTTGGCTTCGACAGCCTTACGAACTGCGTCTCCAAGCTTTTTCGCAAGTATTTCGAATTGCGATTCCGATCGTATTTGATCCTTGGTAGAGTTATCTGCAACATATCGGTGCAACCGCATGAGGGCCACCAACGCGTGAGGCGCTATTCCAAATGCGCGATCGCGACTCTCCATACCAGCATCGAGTTGATTCTTAAGCTTCTTCAGCCCCGCCATCGGTTCCTCTAGGTTTTTTAGCCTATTGAAACAAAGATCGAACTGATTGGCGATCAACAAATCGAAGGCTAGGAGGAAATCACGATCTAATTCCAACAATCGCTGTTCGGTCCACCAACTCAATTCTGTGTTGGGGGAAGAAGCAATTCCTTGAATGTCAGAAAACGCGGCAATGAATTTGGCAACGGCTGCTCGGGCCTGGCCCGCGGACTCTTCCGACTCGTTCTCCCAATCTATCTCATCCAACAAGATCTTTAGGATTTGAATTTCCAACCATTCTGTTTCGTCATTTCCCTCGCGAGCTCCAATGTATTCTAAAGAACTAACTATCTTTTGCTTGGTAAACGCACGTGACCAACCGCTTGCATCATTCGCCTGAGCGAACTTCTGCATGACGCTCCAAACCTGCAAGCATCGATCATTTCTAGAGAGTTTTGCGATCTCCTGCTTCACGTCGCTCGTGGGTCCTTGTGACCCTGATGGCCAAAAGGGTGGATTGGACATCCAAGGCGTTTCTGCCGCATCCGATTCAGCCAGGACTCCGGATGAAAAAAAATTGCAAGGACGAACGAGGCTATTTGATTTCGCCTCCACCAAACTAACTCGTCGATCAAACGTCGCGTTTGCTCTCAGCCTGTCAATATTCTGTTCGGCCTGCTTGAGACACTCCTTCCAAACGGTAGCGCTGGCATTGTTTTCTGCTAGATCTTCCATCAGGATGAGTTGAGATTCGACCTCCGCATAAGCAAGTGGGTCCCATCGACCGCACGCCCGGAGCTTTGCAAAACTATCCCAAAGCTTGTCCAGTTGAAGAAACTTGTCCGCAAGTTGTTGCTTAGAAGTTCCAGTCACGAAAAGAGCATCCTTTTTGACACCGGTTGTTTCAAACAGCTTGATCGATGACTTTCGCTTAAGCGTCTTTTCCGACATCAAAAACTTTGGGGTTTGGTGCGCGACCCGATGTACGGCAACCCAGCGACGGACATTGTCTGATAACTGGTGCTCAAATGCTTCCAAGGTGAAGACTTTTTCTGAGTTACCGAACCCGGAAACAATTCCCTGGAAAAAATAATGCGCAAACACCGAGTTTGAGAACTCCGGCGCCATCCAACTCTCTTGCGCTTCATCGCAGGGTAATGAGAGTATCAACCGATCTCGCATAGCTTCATCGAGATCTCCAAACGCTTTCTCGAAAGCGTGGAAAGGAAACGACAGGTCACCGAGATTGGAAACAACTGGAGGTTGTTTTACATCCAATACGATCCACGCAAAACAACTTGGCTTTGTCTGATTGGCGACCCTCTCAAGAAATTTTCCGATCGGCAGACTAAGTTGATCACTCCTTGAACCGTAGGGATCTACGTCTTCGGTAATCAGTTGCCAGTCGCTGTTTTCGGAATCTGCGACCCTGGTAATATAGCAACTAACGAAGTATGCCGTAACATTCCTCCCGGGACCACCGCCTTGAATACTACCGGTGGAAGCCAATCCGGTTGACTTTAGGTCAGAGTAACTTTTAATCCAGTTTCCGCTTTTTCTAACCTCTCTCAGAAACTGTTCATGAGTTTCTTTCGGAATCGTTGGGGCAAGGTTGTTCTTAAGAATATGCGTACCAAGATCCAGCGTTTGAGAACTGTATGGGTTCTCGCCAAGATCACCGACACCGTAGATTTTTGAGACGCTGACGATCAACGGCAGCCTTGGATTGCTTCTTAAAATAACGACGATGAAGGTAACGATCGACCCGAAAATAATCAGGCCAAGGATTCCAACGATTGCCGATTTTTTCAGAATGAAGGTTTTGGGAGCAGGACTCGCGGTTTCCCCTGTCCAGGAACGCTCTCCAGCGGATGAGCCTCCAACCGAACGTTTGGATTTCGCTCGCCATTCTTTACTTTCCGACGGATTTTTTTCTAAGGAAGGAATAACCGGAAGCTTCCTCGGCGTCCTATCCTCGGGTGATTTCTTCCCGCCCTTCTCCTTGCCTCCGCGCCAGTCCGACATTTTCAATGCTTATCCTTACAAAACCGACCTCCAAGAATTAATCTCTATTTTGTAGCATATCTGATGGACCATTGCATTTTCTTTTGGTCCGTTCTCGTCTGCGGCACTAGAGCCATTTTACGCGCTCCTCGCGTTGAATCAGGGCGTAAATTAGCGAGGTAGGCAAATGGAAGAATGCGGATAGAAAAAAGGACCTGCGAAATTGGCCCTTGTTTCCCATTCGGGCTTGGATAATCCAATCCGTGACTCGCCAAAAATAAAAAAAGCACCGCGACAAGATCAAGATCAACTGAAGGTCCTCTCCCTCCTCCAGCCAGCCTCGATCTAATCGCGATGCCATTGTATCGGTTGAATCAAATTGAACTCTTGCACACACACTCGCCCAACATTAGCCATCCGATGTCCTATCTTAGAAAGCAGCTAGCGTGCCAAATTGTCGATGCCGGCAGGCTAGCTAGCATTCACGTTCGGTTTTTGAACTGAAAAAGGACCCTATTCCATCTTATTGCCTGCTGAATGGTGCCTAAGTTCCCTTAATTTTTCGAAATGGCTCACGAATTAAGTCGGAGCAGAAATGGATTCGTTGATCCTTGGTTGATTCTCTGCCTAGAAACAAGGCAGTTTTCATGCTAAAAAAGCAGCAGTCCGTTGGGCAATCGAAAACAGTAAGGATTAGGATGAACTCACGGATTGGCTAAGTGAGTTTGTAGCCGCACTCTGGTGTGGTCGTTTGGTCGATCGCGACGGATGGTGATCGAATTTCGTTGGAATACCCCTATGCCTTCTTTACATCCGGTTCGAGACGTAGATACTTGCCGTGCGATCGATGTCTGTTGTTCATCGATTGGAAAGCGTTCGATTGCCCACACTCGCAGGAGAATTGATGCCAACATCATGGTTGTCGCGGATGGCAGTCTCGGAAATCTCAACGTATCGATGGACTTTCGAAGAAGATGTGTTGAGGTACAAGGAACATGGTTTTCAAGCCATCGGTGTTTGGAGACCGAAGCTCTCTGATTGCGGCGAGTCAAAAGGGCGAGAGTTGCTTGTGGATCAACAAATGAAGGTGTCCTCCCTAAACTGGGTAGGAGGCTTTACAGGCAGTGACGGCAGAACGTTTCGCGAGTCGCTTCACGATGCCTTGGACGCGATTGAAGTGGCAGCTCAGTTAGAAGCGGACTGCTTGGTTGTCTTGGCCGGGAGTCGATCCGGTCATACTCGCAATCATGCCAAACGACTGCTTTCTCAAGCCTTGAAAGTGCTGGCTGAGGCAGCGCAAGCTGTCGGGATTCAGCTAGCGGTTGAGCCGATGCATGTGGGTTGCGCGCACGAGTTCACGTTCTTGACCAGCATTCCAGATACTCTGGATGTCATTTCCGGAATTGGAAATAGCAACTGCGGGATCGTCTTTGATTGCTATCACATGGCTCAAGATGAGAACGCGATCGACTGGTTGCCATCTATTGTGCCATTTATTCGCTTGGTTCAGCTAGGTGATTCGAAACGAGCACCTATAGGAGAACAAAACCGGTGTTTGCTTGGAGACGGAAAAGTCCCTTTGGCAGCACTCGTTCAAACGATTGAACAGTATGGCTTCAAAGGCTATTACGAAGTGGAACTGCTCGGTGAAGATGTCGAACATTACGACTACAGCGAGATTCTGAGTCAGTCATTACAAAAATTGGTCAGCTACCGGGCAATTGATAGCTAACCGTGGGTCTAGTAACCCGATGCGTGAGCGAGGGACGACAAATCGTCCCTCGCTCACGCATCGGGATAGGAAACGGCGGCAGGCAAAGCTAATTCACAGCCTATCCACGAAAATGCGCCTTCGGACCCAAGCTGGGTCCGCCACGTAGCATTTAGCCAGCGTCTGTTACACAATCGGCAGCTTAGGTAAGTTTGGTGAAGTTGACGGCATAGGGCGAATGTGAATAGGTCACTACTACCCGATCATGCCAATCGAACCGGATAACCGATGCTACCCCACGTCAGGCGTGTGGCGGGCAGTTAAGCGTTGCTTACCTACCAACTCATCGCGTGGGTACAACGTTTCTTCCGAGTAAAGACCCGGCCAAGAATGAAATCTCGCGTAACCAAGAATCTGCTTTTGTTCGCACGAACTGGCACGTTGCTAATAGCCGTTGGAGTGGCGGCATTCAACGCAACCGATTCTTATGCCGAGTCTACTAGAAACACACCCATCGTTCAAGCAATCCAAAAAGCGGAACCCGCAGTCGTCAACATTCAAGGGAACAAAACGATCACGAACTCGACCTCTTCCGGGCAGTCGACCCGGCAAGAAGTCAATGGGATGGGTACAGGAGTCTTAATCGATCGTCGCGGCTACATTGTTACCAATTTCCATGTTGTGGATGAAGTTGCTCGGATCGAAGTGACATTGGCTGACGGTACCACTGCTATCGCCAAATTGATTAACTATGATCCTGAGACCGATCTGGCTCTGATAAAGATACCTACGAATCGTGACCTGCCGGTAATTCGCGTAGGCAAAAGCCATAACCTAATGCGAGGCGAGAGCGTCATCGCCATCGGTAATCCCTACGGCTATCAGAACTCAGTCACGGTTGGAATCATCAGTGCACTTCATCGAGACATTCCTGTCAATGGATCGCAACAGTACAACGACCTCATTCAAACCAACGCGGACATCAATCCAGGCAATTCCGGTGGTCCGCTGCTCAATATTGACGGTGAAGTGATCGGTATCAACGTAGCGGTCCGGGTTGGAGCACAAGGCATAGGCTTCGCCATTCCCATGGATACGGCCGTTGAAGTCATGGCTGACTTGGTAGCAGATCATCGTGAAGCGGCTCATGGTTTTACCTTCTCCAAAGCCTCCGAAGTAGTTCAAAACGAGAAGCAGGCCAATCAGCTTATCATTCGCGACTATCGAGGATCAGATTCCAACTCAAGCCGTGAAATCCGGAATGGTGATCGCATAGCCACTGTGGATGGCCGTCCTGTTTCCAACCGATTGGAGCTGGAACTCGCTATGTTAGACCTTCGTTCCGGGCAATCCGTTGAACTCGTCTTGGAAAGGAACGGAGCTCAACAAACCCACTCCATTACTCTGAACGCGTCTACAGGCAAGTCGGAGATAGACGTGGCGAAGACGTTTTGGGACCAGCTTGGTATTCGCTTATCCGCAGTTGCCGCCTCCTTTGTGTCTGGGGTTGGGGAAGACTACAAGGGTGGTTTGCGAATCATGGAAGTGCGTCCCGGTAGCCCAGCACAACGAGCCAATCTACAACAGGGAGACATCATCGTCGGTGTGATGGATTGGCAGACACCGAAGATGGAATCGCTTGCATGGATCCTATCGAATTCAAGCTTCCGAAGTGCTGGCGCGTCAAAATACTATCTTGTTAGAAAGCGATCACGGATTACCGTCGCAATGACCCCAGAGTCCCCGTCGCAATCAGCCGTCTCGCGGAATGTTGCGAGAGACATTCGATAGTTGCGGTGGAGGCACGAGGGGAGTGCGTCAGGTAGCCTAGCAGAGCTGGGTAGTACGCCAAAACGAGGTTAAGGGGAGACTGCGTGCGCTTCGCGACCCAGGGCAGGGCTCGGCAATGGTTCCGATAGAATCACGGCGCGGATAGACTGTGAGTTTATTAGACTGTGAGTTTATTCGCAAGGTGCAGAAGTATGTCGCCTTTTGCTCCGCAAAAGTGTGTTAACGCGGCGAACTTTCGCGGAGCGAAAGACGACAATAGCCGTGTCGCACTAGTGGTTAAACAAAAACTCTTTGCAGTTCAGGATGGCCCAAGTCAAATCCTGAAATGCCTCAAGCTTGTCCGTCTTGGCTTCAACGTAGGCGATCGCAGGCCCCAACTCGGAGTCGTTCGGTTTGCGTGAAAAGGCTCGCAAATAAAGCTCTTGGAGCTTTTCGTTGTGCGGACTTGTCCGACTTGCAAGACTTGCCGGGAGCGCATTGGCTTCGGCTAACTTGGCAATTAGCTCTTTCGAATTAGCAAAATGAAGGCTTTGCGCCAACGTCGATTCATTTGCTCGTTCGCACTCGCATGCAGTCGTTGCCTCGGGACGACCAAAAACGGTCAAGAAATAGGAACGAAAGGAGGAGTCCGGAAGTGCGTTGGCACGCGTGCGATCGGGCATTGCATCGAACGATGTGGCTGTCATGGTGACTTGATCGACGGCGTCCAGTATTTGTTCGGCTGACAGCCTCTTGGGGTAGTTCCTAGAATAGCATTTGCGATCGCGGAGGTTCTCACCGTTTGGCTCACTGTCCAACTGGTAAATCCGTGTGTTGCAAATGGCACGCACCAACGCTTTCACGTCGTATTTGGACTCAATCAACTGCTTTGCCAAAACGTCTAAAAGCTCAGAGTTGGAGGGTGGATTGGTGACTCGCATGTCGTCCTCTGGCTCAACAAGTCCCCTGCCAAAAAGATGTTTCCAATATCGATTGGCAATTGATTTTGCGAAGAAAGGATTGTTTGGAGCTACCATCCAGTCCACAAGGTACTCTCGAGGATCTCGCAGGTCGGTGTCCTCACGCAGTGGACCATCTAGGCCAGCAGGCTTTAGGGATTCGCCTGACTTAGGATGCGACGCCCGGGCTTGCCCCAGCGCTGCGTACACAATCGACTCATCCGGAGATTGGCCCGCTTTCGTTTTCACTTGGGAAAAGAACGCCGCCATTTGAAAATAGTCTTTTTGAGCCCATTTTTCAAACGGATGATGGTGGCAACGAGCACACTGAATTCTCTGACCCAAGAAAAGTTGTGCCGTATCCTCCAGTCGGCTAAAGGTATCCGGAACCTGGCGATACCAAGCCACGGGTGGGTGAACATCCATGGAGCCCGATGCAGCTACGATGTCGCGGACAAATTGATCGAAAGGACGATTGGACGCGATCTGATCGTGAATCCAACGATGGAACGCAAACGTACCTGCCTTTTGCCCCTGGTTCTCCCGGCGATTACGAAGAATCAACATCCATTTATTCGCAAAGTTATCAGCGTAGTCATCGCTGTCTAACAACCGATCAATGAGTCGTTCTCGTTTGTTGGCCGCGGGATCTTTCATGAAGTTCTCGACTTCATTGAGTGTCGGTAGCCTGCCAGCGAGATCAAGCGTCGACCTGCGTACGAAAGTTGGATCATCGCAAAGCCGAGAAATTGGTATATTGAGCGATCGCAGTTGCGCGATCACTGCACGTTCGATTGCGTTGGTCGGTTCGGGCCATTCATTGACTCCTTCGACGATTGGAACGCTTGCGCGAAAAACAGCGACTTGACCTTGAAATCGAGCCATAATGGCCACTTCTCCGGCGAGCGATTTCATCGAAACCAAGCCTCGCTTGTCGACGTCAGCCATCTCGGTGTCGTTGCTCTCAAATTGAACAGCGGGCGTTACATCTTCAACCGATCCATCGGAGTAGCGGGCGACAACAGATACTTGTTGCTCTTGCTTTGGAAGCATCCGTCTAAGTTCAGGAGTAACCGCAATGGATACCACGCGCCGATCATCAGCCTTTCCTGGCTTCATCCCTTGTGAAATCCACCTGCGCAGGACCCGATACTCTTGAGAATCAGCTTCGAGACGCTGGCCACCACCATGCGGGACCGCATTGATGGCTTTGGTCAACAACAGGCTTGAATCAGGCTGGGCTGTTGACAACCGCCTGCCTCGCGATTCCTTTACGAGGTGCTCGTAATCTTCGCTTGGTTCGAACCCGAGCAATGAGAGCTTAAAGCCATTTTGTCCAGCGGCTTTTCCATGACAACCACCGCCATTGCAACCCAGCTTCGTAAAGATCGGGACAACTTGATTTGGGAAATTGACGGCCGGATTGTCATCCCAATTGGTGACTTCGATCTGAAGCACGGCAGAAGTAGCACCTGCCAGATTAGCTGACAATGTCGTCGATCCATTTTTGAGAGGAGCGATCTGGCCAAAGCGATCGATAGACGCGACACCTTCGGGGACGAAACTGTAGGTTGCGTTTCGCGTCAGATCCAGCTCGAGTCCGTTCGAATCCGTACCCGTGATAAGACACTGATGACGTGCATCACTGCCACGAAAAAAGACCTTTGGAAGCTCACCAGCTTCTAAGACGGATTGACCTCTATCGATTCGAATGGACCGAATGCTGTTTGGTAGCGATTCATCTGCCCACGCAACGGAAATATCGAATTGCCAAACGGCTTGCAATACAAACAACAGAAGGGCGAGGCGACTGCCAAGCCGTATGGTTATCATCGCAAAGGATCTCATATCAACTCGGTTACGGGTGCGTGGTCAACCAAGAATTGTGGTCGCCCGGTTGGATCGGCGATGGTCGTGTTCGTCACATCAATTCCCAAGTTATGGTAAAGCGTTGCAATCACTTCTTGAACGTGAACGGGTCTCAATGTTGCATACTCTCCCAATCGGTTGGTGGCCCCAATGGCTTGCCCTGTCCGGATACCTCCGCCAGCCAAATAGGCACAACTGACTTGTGACCAGTGGTCTCGGCCTGCGTCCTTGTTGATTTTCGGAGTACGTCCAAATTCACCCCAAACGACGATGCTTACGTCGTTGAGCATTCCCCTCATATCCAAATCCTCAATCAACGCGCTCAAGCATTGATCCAGCTTTCCACCGTGGTCACGCACCAAATCAAAGTTCTTTCCATGGCTATCCCATCGCCCAAAACTCAGACTGACAACGCGGACGCCAGCTTCAATGAGTCGCCTCGCAATCAGAAGGTGGTCGTTGCGAGTTGCACAGCCATCATACTGATATTTGTATGGCTTGCCGTCCCCGTACTTAGCAACGATCTCTGGATCTTCTTTGGACAGGTCAAGCGCGTCGACCAGCTTGCTGCTGGTAAGGACATCCAGGGCGCGTTGACCGAATGCGTCCATCCCTTCCATAACTCCAGTCGTATCGATGTCCCGCCGAAGTGTATCTAGGCTTGTTAGAAGTTGCTTACGATTCTGAAGTCGTTCGAGGGTGATCCCATTGAGCTTCATGTTCTCAATACCTGGACCATCAGGCTTGAAGGCCGAATGAGCCGCACCTAGGAATCCTGAGCTTCCGCAATCAGACCACTGAACATGGCTCGATCGCTCAGCAAGTCCAACAAAAGGCGGCACGGCTGGATCCACCGCTCCCTTGAGCTTGGCTAGAGCCGCGCCTATCGACGGTCGACCACCCAGCGCTTTCAAGTCATCAGGTATCCAACCACTCAAACATTGATAGGATTCGTGCCTGTCTTTGCAACCAACCACAGAACGAATGATGGCTGCTTTGTCCATTAGTCTCGCGAGTTTTGGAAACACTTCGCAAATCTGTATGCCAGCAACGTTGGTCGGGATGGCTCGGAATTCACCTCGAATTTCGGAGGGTGCGTCCGACTTAATGTCCCACATGTCTTGGTGAGGCGGACCGCCTCCGAGGAAGATCTGAATGAGAGACTTGTTGGGATTGCTTTTCTGCTGTGCCGATTCGGCCCGTAAAACATCCGCCAAGCCAAGGGCCGTAGCCCCAAAACTCATCCCGCCGATTTTCAAGAACGAACGTCGAGACTCTCCATCACAATAGCTGCGAGAAGACCCATGCTGACCAAAGATCGACAACATCATGGACGCCGAATGGTTAAGGGTAAGGTGGGACCGCACTCTCTATTACGGAAAACGCGGAATTGGAAGGCGATCGCCTGCTGAAACTTCAAGCGACTCTCTATCAGCCTGAACAAATTTAGCCTATTTGTCAATATGGCTACAACTACTTCTTAGCTGGCCGCAACAGTAAAAGAGCATACGAAATCTCATCCCTAACAGGATTCGGAGGTACCCCGCCACCCTTGAACTTCTGCCTACTTGCGTTGTCCATCGGTTTGCCTCGCCGTGCCGACGTAGCAAACGGGGAACTGCGACCAGGAGCTTTTTCAAGTAGAAGTCGACTTGCTGTGTCACTGGTTCCCTCAGCCACTCGAATGGAACCAAGCTGATTTACCAGCAATAAAGCAGATTGATCGGTCGTCACATCCATCGCGAATTCGGGAAAGTCCTCGAACCGATTGATGATGTCTACCATCGCTAAATCCAATTTCTTGGCGGTCGATCGCAGAAACATTACCCCCATTTTCTCTTCGGTATTGGCAATATTTCCAACTAATTTCGACTCCTCAAGCTGCTTGAGCTGTTCGTCGTTGACAATCAAATCATCGGTCGAAACGATATCGTACTTCTCCAGAATTCGTTCCAAAGTGCGATTCTCGACCGCCTGTGGGTCGATTGAAACGTCTAAAACCACTGTAAAGTACAATTTCTGTTTTGGAACGGACTTGTCGTTTAACTCTTGAGGCAATCCAACCGTGTTGCCTTGTCGCGAGGCACGAGCGTCGTTTGCCTGCTGGTTGATGTTTGCCAGGACAGCCAAAGGGTCCCAAGCATTGAAGGCTCCATCCTCATTTACATCCATTTTGTGAACTTTGTCCTCCGCCAACGGAGTCGAAGCCACGGATTCCTTCTTCGGAACCGCGTTGGAAACCCTGACTGGAGAGAAAGCTACCGAATTTGCCGTCGCTGGATTTGCCGTCGCTGGATCAGCCGATGTTAAATCGCTAGCCGCTATAGCTTCCAGTGATCCAGTTGGGTCGCTGGGGATCTTCGACGCATCGTTGGAGGCAATGTTTTCGTTGCTAGGCACGCTTACCATTGCCTGGCGTTCTGCCTTTGGAATGACCAAAATCGCCAACAATAAAGAGGCAGCCAGGGATAGACCGGCGTAGATCCATCTACGCGAGGGAACTGAGTCCAAAACTCTCGGAAACAATGATCTCTGTAATTGCTCAACAGTTTTTGTGCGAACGAGCCATTTAGGCGGATTAGTTTCCATTTCCGAGGCTCTTTTTTTGGCCGCGAGCGAAACAGAACCCGCAAAATCCGGCCCAAGTGACTTGGTGGAGCGACCGCCTAACAATGCCCGCCGAATCGCTGCAAGTTCATCCAACCGCCTCTTAAGAGATGGATCTCTTGCCATCTCTCGATGAATGTCGACTGATTCAGCCTCGGACAGCGTGCTATCTAGCATGCCATTCAGCAATTCGTCGAGGTTTTTGATTGGGGATTCCATGAATTCTGTTTCTCGGCGATAGGATTTCTCTTCATTCGGATGCCCCTACTGACGAAAAGTTCCGTTTTTTAGCTGAGATATTGAGTACCAAATCGAATTTTGGGGTTATCCGCGAAGGTCAATACGACCGTATTGTATTCGTTTTGATTGCGTCCAACCACATGTAAAGCGTGGCAGCGGATCTCCGAGACGCTGGAATTCGGTCCATCCCTCACATCGCTTTTGGATCATAAGAAAATTGCGGGAGATTCGAGTGTGCAATACGTCCGCCTCGGAGATGCGGACCTACGTGATGCGGACCTACGTGATGCGGACCTACGTGATGCGGACCTACGTGATGCGGACCTACGTGATGCGGACGTACGTGATGCGGACCTACGTGCTACCATCTGGCTTCCATTTGATCGACGATATGGTTGGCCAGGCGTTCGACCAAGCGTTGGTTGGCGGTGGAAATGGATTGACCTGCTTCGGGAACAAAGTCGACGTTTTCTGAAAAATAGAAAGTGGACTCTCCCGGAGGTAAGAACCGTGTTTCAATTAATGGCATACCGCGGCGGTCGGTCCATTTGACTTCGACTGTCATTACGGACTGAAGCAATCGTGGCTCGTCGAGATTGGTTTCGCTGACCACTCGCTTGGAGTCCGACGTTAGCATACAGGCCATTACTGAATCCGCGGTTTCCACATTTGCTAGCTTAAAAGGTGTCCGACGCTCTATTTCCTTTTGAATCGACTCGGTCAGCATCACTCCCAACTCAGGTCGAAATGAGTCGCTTTTGATGATTGGAACATGAATGGTTCGGACATCATTTCGATAGAGCGTCCGTGTTCCGATTTGGTAACCAGCACATCCATTCGAGGCTGCAAAGACAACCGTCAGAATCAGAATTCGCCCGATCATCGTTGACTAGTTCCGCCTTGGGTGACGGAGCCAGGCCCTGATTTCCCTGCCGTTCGCTCATAGCGCTCTTGGGCGGCTTTATCCTGTTCGTCTAAGTTGGGGGTCGGCTTCAACAACGGGGTTATTTTGTCTCTATTGGGAAAAAGATCGGCTAGCCAGCTTAGTTGTTGAATAGGTTCTGCCGGCATACCGCCCGTCTTTTCCATAATGGCTTTGGCTTTGTCGGCAAACGGCGTATCGCCAAAATCCGTCAATATTTTCATGCAATGTATTCTCGCGGCTCTGGCTTCCTGTTTGTTGAGGCGAAAGGTGGCGAGCGAATACTCTCTCTCTGCTCGGCTATATCGCACTTCCTTCATCGCGTCTTCAATCTGCTTCTTTTCGCCCTCCGCCTTCTCACGGAATTGTCGAGCCATCTGCTTGATCATTTTCTCCGCCTTCTCCAGCGGTTCTTGAGAGTAGTCAGCGCCTTGGTATGACTGCAGGGCAGCTTTCACGCCCAAAAGATGTGCGTCGAATTGGTGTGGACTATCGGGGTAAGTCGAAATCAAATCGCTGTACGTGTCCAAAGCATCATTCCAATTTCCCTTTTTGAAGGCTGTGTTTGCTAACTCCATCGTCACGTCGTCCGCCAACCGACCCACTGGATTGTCGAGCCGCATTTTTTCCAAAACGCGAACGCCATGCTTTCTCGTATCGTTCCATGGTTTACGATTGTCCGAAACGTTGAGGTGATAGAATTCGTCGTCGAATTTAAGCCAAAACAAACCTATCTCAAAACGACGCTTGTCCACCATGTCTTGGTAGCGAGTTCGCGGGTATTCCTTTAGAAGCTTGACAAAGTAATCTTCGGACTTGGGATAGTCCTCTGCAAAGAAGTAGCTTTCAGCAGTCATGTAGAGAGCATCTTGTTCTAGCGCACTACTGGCCCAGTGCTTTCCCGCTTCGTTGTATTTCTTTGCTGAGGCACGAAACATGGAACGTCGTCCATTGGCTTCGGAGGCCTTCGATGCGTTCTTGAAGATTTCATCGGCCTCGAGATAGGTCGATCTGGCAAGATCTTTGTTTACGGCGGCAGGTCCCAGGCCAGGAATGAAGTGGAAGGCTTTAGGTATATTGCTGTCCCTGGATTTGTCGGCGCGAATGCCCTCCGGACGAATCCAATTCCCTTCTTTGTCCTCATAGCCTTCGATTGCGTTGCGTGCTCGACGGTACTCGTCGTCTTCCTTCTTGAATAGGTTGAACGAAGCACAACCGGCTTGAATCAACAACGAAATCAGCATTGCAAATCGAACAGTATTGGCTTTGGCGAAATGGACAACGCGTCGGTTGGACAGACGATTCTCCTTCGTGCGGCAATCCATTCCATTTCCTTCAGATTTGCTATGCGGGTAGTTTTGCAGGTTGCCCATCGTAGTCAACGCTTCAATTCCTCTAAAAATTCGGTGAGCCTTAGGCGGCGATCTGCCAAATTGGATACAAATCGTTCCATTACGAATCGAACCTCGCCACGCAGCTCAGCCCGAATCGGCAAGGGATGGCCGCTCCACTCCTCAGAAGCATAAGTCATCAGGCAATCGAGCGTTGGGTATCGGATGCGTATTACGTGCTGTTGGCTAGGCACACAATCGGCGCATAGGATTCCACCCGCAGCAATGCCTAGCAATGCTCCCGGACCATTTCCGTCGGACTGTACAGGATTCCCGCAACTCGCGCATAGATGAAAAGTTGGCAAATGTCCTAACAGCTTCAATATCTGCATTTCAAACCTGAGAATAATCTCCGCTGCACTTAGCCCGCCATCGAGATCCACCAACGTTCGATCGCTTACTTCATAGAGTTCCCTGGCTTTTTGATTGTCCTCGGTCAAACACAGTAGCAATTCCGCTACGTAGTAACCGCAGTAAAGGGGCAGCAACGCAATTTGCCCGGACCGAAACCGACGAACGAGCTTGGATTCCGTTAGCAGATCGAGTGCATCCGAGCTCTTTTGAATGAACACGATTTGCGATTTTGCTAGCAAGTCCAGAGAGGACTCGAACGGACTGCGAAGACGCCTAGCCCCTTTTGCGATTGCCGAGACTCTGCCAAAGTCGCGAGTGAACAGAGTAACAACCATGCTGGTCTCACTCCACGGAACCACCCTCAAGACGATGGCTTCGCTTTTCTCCATTGACATTCAGGAAAGGACCTACTTCGGGAGTTTTCCAGCGATGATCGTTGGCTTGTAAACGGTATCTCGCTTTCGAAGGACTTTGGCGGAAATGATGAGGTCAGGTTGTTTGCCTTCTTTCCGCTGAGCTTCTTCCCCCAGGTTTAGAACTCGAAAAAAACTCATGGTCTCCTGGCACTCCACGACCCGTCCGAAAACCGTATGCTTGCCATCGAGTCGAGGTGTCGGCAAGAATGAAAAGTAAAACTGCGAACTACCGGTTTCAGATAGGACTTGGCCAGTTTTTGCATCTGAACCAAGCGCAATCCCCATGGATCCACGGAAATGATCGCGTCGATCGGCGTGATCTACTTCACTCGGAATAGTGTAACCAGCATCGCCGGTTCCATCCCCTTTTTCGCAACCCGTTTGAGCACAAAGGTGTTTCTCCACTCGAAAAAACGACTTGCGATCGTAAAACCCTTTTTCTACCAAATAGATGAAACTCTTTACCGCCTCAGGTGCAGAGTCCTCATACAGCTCCAATACCAACTTGCCCTTGGTCGTTAGGAATTCAACCCGTGGGTTGTCGTTCTTTTGGGATTCCCGTTGCCGAATCTCGAGTTCTCGCTGCCACTTCTCTCTGACGGTGCGGATCTCAGCCAAGAAATCTTGCTTTGTTTCGGTTGCATTATCTAAGGCCATTGCTCCGGCCAAGCACTCCTCGGTAAAATCGAAATCTGAATTCGCATAGCCGATCAGTCCAGCCGCGCGGAGAATTTCCTGCGTCCCCATTTTCTTTGCTTGGACGATTGCTTTGGCTGCTTCTAACCAGCCATCTGTTCGATCCAGCTCGACGTCGGATAACATCATTTCAGCCAGTGACTCCCCAATATTAGTGTATTTGTCGGGATCACTCGAATATGTTTCGCTCCCGACTTTCAACCAATTCGCCTTGGCAAGAAATCCTTGATGGACTCCTTCCTGCCATTCCTGATTGATTTGGTCCCGAAAAGGCTTGGCTAGATTTTCGGCCAAATGAAAATTCATTCTGACATGATTCAGACCAACAGCTGCTTCACGAAATCGATCGAAGGCTGCTTGGTACTTTTTGCCTACTTCGGTTTCGTCGTTATCGGGTAACATCCCAAAACTCTGTATCCGCTTCCGGGTCATCTGGTTCTGAAGCTCAAGGGCTTTTTGCTTTTCCGCAGCCCGCTCCTCGGGAGTCCGGCTTTTCTTGGCTAGTGGACCAACCGCTTTTTTTTCGGGGGAATTGGTGTCTTGACCAATCAAACGCTCAACGGGAAATGCACACTGTTCTAAAACGAAGAACAGAATGACGAAAAAGGTCTTTATACGGTTTGTTTGGATTGGCATATTGGCATACTCTGTATCAATCAAAGCTGCTCCAAATGGAGAACTCAGCGTGAATCACGACTTTATAGGACAAAATCGACATTGGAAACAACCACCTTAAGGATCATCGCTGGCAACTTGCGAACTCGCAAGATTCAATTTGCGGTTGACCCGAGGACCAGACCCATGAAGGATCGAACCCGCGAAGCTGTGATGAGCCTCCTGGGTGGTACGTTTCCGAAAGCAATTGCGTTCGATTTATTTGGTGGAACCGGCGTTTTGGCCTTCGAAACTGTCTCGCGAGGTGCAGCCAAAGGCGTCGTATTTGAGATCTTGAAGTCCGCTGTGCGAGAAATACAAGCCAACGCAAAATCTCTTGGTATCTCCAATTCGGTCGAAGTCATTCAAACCGATGTCCTCGACTGGTCGAAAGGGCTGCCCGGAAATTGCGCCCGATTCAGCCAAAACCCAGACGAAATCTGGGTTGTATTCTGCTGCCCTCCCTACTCGCTTTGGGAGTCCAACGGCAAACAGTTGCTTGCGATGCTGGAACGATGGTGGTTGGCCGCCCCTCCCGGTTCCCTCTTTGCAGTGGAACTCGAAGAAGCCACCCCGATCGAGTTTCTGCCGACTCAAGCGGACTGGGATCTTCGAGTTTATAAACCTGCTCGCATGGCAGTCGCAGAAAAGGAATCCGTGTCGAGTTCCGCCCAGCAGCTCGAAGATACAGATCGCTGAATTGTGGCAATGGTTTCTCGAGACTAACAAGCTTCGCGCCCCCATGCCCACGCTTCGCTTTGGGCGTGCCACACACCCTCACCGGCCTGCGGCCGACCCTCTCGGAGAGGGCCGGGGAGGGCGGGTGACTTTTGTTGAAACTAGCGGTCTAAGCATGCCGCACCGAAATGGTCGCCTTTTGCTCCGCATTAGCGCCCTAAGGAGGCGAGCTTTCTCAAAGCGATAGGCGACAAAAGCGTCCCTACAGATTTGGTACGTTGATTTCAAATCCGGTTCGGTACTTGCGGCGAAGCATCGCATTAGCGCTCGCATGATTGGGTATGTTCATCGCTTCGGCATTCCATTGCATCTCTTGCTGTGGAAAACGATTTGCTAAGACTCCCAACAAGACTGCTTCGGTGAGCGGACCAGCATAGCCAAAGTGGGCCGTGGTAGGCTCGCCTCCCAAACATGCGTCCACGAACAAATGGTAATGGTCACCATTCGGTTTACGCTCAATCGCGGTTGACGCGAAACTGGACTCGGGCAGGAGTATGGGTTGGGCAATGTGAGGCAATAGAACATATCCCTTTTCGCCGACGAACATCGACCCTTGATCTGGCAGTTCTCGTGCCTTGCCATCTTTCCCCGATTGTTTAGGCCAACTAGAGGTATCCGGCATCATGCCACCATCGCTCCAGGTGAGAACAAAGCCATTCGTTGTGAATTTTGAGGGACCAAACGTATATCGAGTTTGGTTCTTCATTCCGTACGACTTCTTCGGAGGCTCTGGACTGCTGGAAACGACTTTCAATGGAGCTCCCAATTGCAACGCAGTGAATACAGGATCCAAAATATGAATCGCCATGTCCCCCATCGTTCCGCACCCAAAGTCATACCAGCGACGCCAATTGGCCGGATGGTATTGCGAATCGGAATAAGGTCGCTCTGGTGCCGTGCCTAACCACAGATTCCAATCCAAGGTTGCCGGAACTTCGCTTGGTATTGGCTCTGGGCCTTCGTATCCCCAAGTCTTGCTACTCCAGGAATGTACTTCCTTGACTTGCCCGATCACGCCGCTTTGGATCAATGCGACTGCGGTACGATAATCGGTGTGGGAGTGGATTTGAGTTCCCATCTGAGTAACCACTTTCTTTTGTTGGGCCAGCAGTCGCATCTGCCTCGACTCGAATACATCATGCGTCAAAGGCTTCTGGCAGTAGACGTGTTTGCCACGACTCATGGCCGATAAAGCCGCGGGGGCATGCGTATGATCGGGAGTCGAAACTTGGACCGCGTCGATCTGATCTTGCATTTCATCGAGCATTTTTCGGAAGTCACTGAATCGCTTTGCGTTTGGGTGTTTTTCCGCTGCAGACGCCAATCGAGTTGAATCGACGTCGCAAAGGGCCACGATATCGACTTGCTTGTGCGAACTGAGCGACCCCAAATCCGAGGCCCCCATCCCTCCAACGCCAATACTAGCCAGCCGCAATCGCCCCGCGTTTGGTTCGGTAGAACTGTGAACGGCTCTCGCCCAAAAAGGAAGCGATAAAGTCAGAGCCGATGATCGAACTAAAAAGTCACGACGCGGTGTTATCAATCGATTGGGCTGGTTGGACATGGAATAACTCCAGGGGATGGGAGGTGGGGAAACGTGGTTGATCGCGATTGGGACGACCGTTTGATACTCTTGAAGGCTGCGGTTGAGGCTACCTCAGCAACCCTTGGCTCACTTATGGACTTGGACGGTGCTCGAGTAGGTTACCACCATAGCACTTTCCTCCGTTGTAGCGATTCGATGGTACCGAAAGTTACGAACAATTGCAAGAAAAACGAAAACGCGACCCGCGCGGGAACCTCTCGTTTCTGCCTACCTTTCGGTCGGCCACGGATTCGATGTCCTGTTTCTTGAAGCCGATTGCGTGACTTGACTTGAATTATTGTGCTTGGTTAGTCGCACAGATGTGTCGAACCAGCGACAGCCTGCCTGTCCACCGATTTCTGGAGGAAGCTCGCATGTGCGGTTTCAACTCCACTGACCGCCGGTCGCGGAGCGAACCGGCCTACGTAGATCCGTCGCTCCGCCGACGGATGTCCTGTTTCTTGAAGCCGATTGCGTGACTTGATTTGAATTATTGTGCTTCGTTAGTCGCACAGATATATCGTCCAGCGACGACCCGCCTCTCCACCGTTTTCTGGAGGAAGCTCGCATGTGCGGTTTCAATTACACTGACCGCCGGTCCCGGAGCGAACCGGCCTACGTAGATCCGTCGCTCCGCCGACGGATGTCCTGTTTCTTGATGCCGATTGCGTGACTTGATTTGAATTATTGTGCTTGGTTAGTCGCACAGATATGATATATCGTCCAGCGGTAGCCCGCCTGTCCGCCGTTTTCTGGAGGAAGCTCGCATGTGCGGTTTCAACTACACTGACCGCCGGTCGCGGAGCGAACCGGCCTACGTAGATCCGTCGCTCCGCCGATGGCACTTCACGCTCCCC
>JANMHA010000061.1:0-12967 GCA_031374925.1 Pirellula sp.
CCGTGGCCCTCAAAGGAACTTTGGAACGAATCACACATTGACGTGATTGCGGATGACCAACAGTCGTTTCGATTGAGAACCCGTAAGGCATGGTCGGCACGTTGGCTCGAGAATAGTCTGGATTTCAATCCGTTCGAAGCAGCGTTTCGAGAGACTCCCCGTCGGGTTGGTTGGCCTTCGTGCCCGCACTTGCCGCTCGATACGGCGCTTCAATACGGATTGCAATTGCCGTTCACGGGATACCAAGGACCGGGGCAACGATTGGCCGTTCGATCAGCTTTCTTTCTGCGGCCCGGCAGTACACTTGTCGTAAATCTTCCGACTGGCACTGGGAAGAGTCTTGTTGCCTGGGCACCTGCATTGCTCTCTGAACAGAATGCGTTGACGGTGATGATCACGCCTACCATCGCCTTAGCGATTGACCAGGAAAGGCAGTTGCAGGAACAGTACCCAAACGCTCCCGGCGGACTACCAAGGGAAGTGGCGTGGCATAGCGGTCTGGGGGAAGAGACTCGCAAGATCATCCGGGGGCGATTGAAGAACGGCAGCCAACGCGTATTGATAACATCGCCAGAGAGTTTCGTGGGATCGCTCAGTCGTGTGCTCTATGAGACTGCGGAAAAGGGCCTTCTGAAATACTTCGTAGTCGATGAAGCTCACTTGGTCGCCCAGTGGGGAAATGACTTTCGCCCTGAGTTCCAAGCGATGAGTGGCATGCGTCGTGACTTGTTGAGGCAATGTCCATCAGGCAAGGAGTTTCGGACTCTGCTAATGTCCGCGACATTGACTCAGGAAAGCTTTGATGTCCTCGAAACACTGTTTTCGGACGGGGGTTTTGATTCCGTGAATGCGGTTTCTCTGAGGCCGGAACCGGAGTACTGGATTTCCAACTCGGTGTACAAATCTGAGCGTGATCAGAAGGTCGTCGAGCTCTTGCGATTAGTGCCGCGTCCGTTTTTGCTGTATGTCACAAAACCTGCGGACGCTAATGAATGGCATAGTCGCGTGCGGCAACTCGGAATCAAACGAACTGGTTGCGTTCATGGGAAATCGTTAGACGACGAACGGGAGCGTGTGATTAGTGCCTGGCGTGCCGGCGAGATTGATTGCGTTGTTGCAACATCCGCGTTTGGCCTTGGAATGGACAAGAGTGATATCCGAGCGGTGATTCATGCTTGCATCCCTGAGTCGATTGATCGCTATTATCAAGAGGTCGGCCGTTCCGGGCGCGATGGTAATGCGTCGGTATCGCTTCTACTGCCTTGCCACGAAGCAGACGAAAAGATGGCAAGAAGGCTAAGTAGCGCGAAAACAAATTCTCTTAGGAATGGCTTCGACCGCTGGTCTGACATGATAATGTCGGGAAAGTCAGTCAATCAGCACGGAATCTGGGAAATTGACCTCAACACGCGTCCAAAACACATTCGGCAAGACAGTGACGCGAACGCTGCTTGGAATCTTTGCACGCTGTTACTCCTGAATCGTGCTGACGTCATTCGTTTGGAGGCGTTGCGTCCACCGGAGATCGAGCAAACTGAAGACGAGTCGGATTTGGCATTCGAGAAACGACGCAAATTGGTTATGGAACAGTTTTTCGCTACCGCTTTCCTAACCATTCGTGAATCTGGCCATCTCGATGAAAATGTTTGGAATACAAAAGTAAAGGAGGAGCGTGACAGAATGTTTGCGAGCAGCAATCAGGCGTTTGATCGCATGGAACGATTGCTGCGAGGCAATCTGGAGATTGGGAGCTTATTGCAAGAGACATACTCGATCAATACGGCGAATGGTGGAGCATCGCCGGTGCTCCTCTGCGCGGGTTGCCCTGCGTGCCGAGCGAGGCCTTCGAGCGACGAGCAGCGTTTTACTCATCCCGAACCGGATCGAGTGACCAGTGTCGCCCATGCAGACATTGAGGCCCTTCGAAGCATCTTTAAAACGAATGCAGAAGTCGTCTACGTCCGCTTCGATAGTTCGCTCAGTCCTCGTGAAAGAGTCAAACGCGGACTTTGGTTCGTACAACGTTTGGCGGGCAAGGGTGTTGCTGAGTTCGCAGCGCCCGCCGACTGGAAAGAGAAGCGTGAATGGAAGACGCTTCACGTTTCATCTGCTTCTGGATTCGTGGTGAATAGCGAGCTGCACGATTACGATCCACATTGCAACGGCCTTCCACTTCCACGAGCAACATTTTTATTGGATGAAGCGAAGCCTGTAATCCCGCAAAGCTTAATCAATATGAACCGACCGTTGCATATCATTTTTGCACCGGAGGATGCTGTTGAGCTAGGATCAAACCGTCGCTTCTTCGATCTCCATCCGCACATTCGCGACTACGACTTGATTCGGAGGCTGGGAGAATAATGGCAATTCTAAACAGGGAAAGCGATGGCCTAGTTAGTATTTTGGTTGCAATTGTGAGGGCCAGCATTGCGATTGGCCCGACCTCCAAAACGAAACTTTTAGACATCGTCAGCCCGCTGTCACTTGATGATGGAATGAACGACCAAAAGAAGGCCAGAAACACTTTGAATCGATGGTTCGACTTAGGCTTATTTATCGAGACTGAGAAAGGGGAATGGAGACTTGAGGAAGAGTGCCGTTCGCAGATCAAGAAGTTGGGTGCAACACCAGCCGTCATTGCGCACGTCGCACGCCAGATCGTACTTGCTAGTAGGAACAACGGAAACTTTTGGAGTGATACCGAAAACAAATCAGCGGACTTCACGCGTGCCGCAGCCTGGATGTTGGCTCAAGATATCCACCTTTTCATACCCACGTCGCACTCTGTTGTTGAAAAACTGTGCAACGACCAGGCGCCCCCTGACGTTATTCTGCTGCAAAACGATACTCGCTGGGCTGGATATATGTCCTGGGCGACGTTCCTTGGATTTGGACGTGCAGATACCGGCAAAGCATCTGGCGGATTCATCACGGATGTGACTCCGGTTGTTCGATTCCATTTACATGATGTGTTGCCTAAACGCGGAGAGGTGGCGATTGACGATTTCATCGGAAGTTTGGCTTCCGCGATTCCCGTTTTGGACGGGGGCAGTTATCGGACCGAGGTTGAATCAAAATTGAAGTCGGATAAATGGAAACGACCCAAGGAGGGAGAGCTTTCGACATCGTTGTCGCGTGCACTTTTGCGACTTCGAGAGTCAGGCAACCTACGTTTCGAATCTCGGTCGGACTCCGGCGAACAGATGAAGATCGTTGGTCGTGACGATCGAGTGGTTGAGTCAGTAACGCACGTGCGACGAGGAGAGGCGAAATGAATCTATTGAAGTTCTGGCCCACCGAGGCGGATTGCCTAGCCTGCATCAAACCGGAAGCTGAGAATCCTTCGGATGCGGTGTTCTTAGCGGTCCATCAGGAAATGCGTCTGCTACGCAAGAGCTTTAGCTCAGATTCGAGTTTGCCGGAGAAAAAGAGTCAGCGACAGTTCCTTAACGACTTCCTCAAGGACGATCCAAGTGGACGCGTCATCGTTCCGATTTTAGGCGAGTCCGGTATCGGCAAGTCGCATCTAGTTCGTTGGCTAGACGTTCAGTTGCGCCAGCGAGATGACACTGAGAAGCGTCACGTTATTCGAATCCCCAAGAGTTCAAGCCTTAAATCGGTTCTTGGCCGGATTCTCGGTGGATTGGAAGGGCCGCGATACAAGCAAATTCGTAGTCAGCTTCAGTCCGCTCGCGAGCAGATGGACGATATTAGCGCGAAGTTGCGTGTCCGCGCAGAACTGCTTTCGGCAATTCAACGTAACTACGAAGCGGCCTCGGCTAGACAGGCCAAATCAAAGGAATCCGGCGACAAGCTTGGCCATACTGATACGCTGTGGCTCAAGCATGGTGATCCTCGGAAACTGCCAGCACTGTTCGATGATCCAGCGACGCAGAAACTATTTCTCGTTGGTACTAAAGAGCGTCCGGGTATTATCTCGGAACTTGCTAAACACGTCACTAAGGATACAACCGAATCAGACGCCCCACGTCGGCAATTCGAAACGGCGGACTTTGAGATTCCGACGGCTTTGGAAAAGGACATATCTGAGGCCGGGGTGATTGCTGCCAGTTATTTGCGAAATCACCTGCTGAAGACTACGAGTTCAAGATCACTTGACGAAGTTGTTGACTTACTAAACAGCATTGTGGACGATGCGATCGCTCCGCTGGCGACCCCGCAAGATACTTCTTTGGCAGAGTTGTTCTATGAAGTTCGCCGGCAGTTGCTCGCCGATGGCCGCGAACTCGTTTTGTTGGTCGAGGACTTCGCCGTTCTTGCCGGCGTCCAGAAAGCTTTACTCGACGCCATCATCAGAGAAGGCGAAGTCGGCGGCAGACAAGAGGCATGTATGATCCGTACGGCACTTGCGGTCACTGACGGCTATTTTAAGAAAGGAAACTATAAAACAGTTGAGACGAGAGCAGTTTACGAATGGCGGATTGAAAGCGGTGACAATGACGAGGAATCCGATATCGAGAATCAAATCGGCGATTTTGTCGCCACCTATGTCAACGCAGCGCGATTGGGTAATGAGCGGATCGAAGCATTCTATGGAAAATCTTCGAACGCAGGTAAGAGAGCACCAAACGCCGTCGAGGTTATTGGTGTCGAGGAAGATGAGTCTTCGCTCTTAGATGGATTTGGGAAGTCTGCCCATGGATACGAAATGTTCCCATTCAACCAGGCGGCGATTCGAACAATCGCGGACTGGAAACTACGATTGAACGGGCGACTACGATTTAATCCTCGTAGCATCATCAGCGAGGTTATATTGCCAGTCTTAAAAGAGTACCGAAGCGACTATGAGCGTAGTCGGTTTCCCCCCGAACAATTTATCGGATACCCAAGAACTTTGATTAAGGCTGACCTTGATTCCGAGGTTGGGAATCGCATCAGTGATTCTGAAAAGCGATTGCAGTACCTCTACGTTCTTGAATTTTGGGGTGATCGCCCCGAGAAGATTGCGGATGCAGGCTTGCCGCTTGCAGTATATACAGCCTTCGGTCTTGAACCGTTGGATGGGAGCGTTACGTCGAAGAAGCCAGTTGAACTCAAACCCCTTACTAACGAAAGTGTAACCTCTGGTTCCAGTTTAATTGACACGAAGCAGAAAGAAGTCAGCGAGCCCGAACGACGCGAACCGGAGGCTGATCAATTTCCCCTTAAAATCAAAGGTTTTATTGGTCGTTTGGACGCTTGGAGAACAGGAGATACTTTAGGTCAGCAAGACGCAACTGAGGTTCGTAGATTGATTAGTATACATTTGGTGAATTCTCTGAATTGGGAGGCTGAATTATTACGTCCCATTAATCCTGCGACGGATACCTACATTAAGAATATTTACCTTCCGAACGCAAAGGGGAATTCGTTTGACTTCGAAAAAGCTTTTGTTGTCGTGGCTACTGATGAGGCATTTGCCGACGCAGACGTCGCCAATCGAATCTTCAAAGCGATCCGAGCGATGGTTCGGTACGAGCATTACAACGAATGGAGTTATAACGGGTCCGACAGTGACTACATTGAGGTTGCGAATTTTGTCGATCATTTTGTTGAGGCCGCCATCAATTCAATTCGCATTCGGTATAAGAATCTGGATGGAAGCCCGATTCCAGTTCTAACACAAGCACTGCTATGGCAAGCTCGTGTCCTGAATATTGAATCCGCACATCGTAATGACGACGCAAGTCAAATGAATGCGGTTTTCGCGACCCAATCTGCCATTCCACCAAAAGGCGATGACACAGCATGGAATCAATTCCTTGACCAGTTGTTAGCAAGACGAACACTTCTACACGCAGAACTGTTAGAGCGAGTTGGGGCGTTTCAGGGGAAAAGCAGGAAGACTCCGCACGCGATTGATGTAAGTCAACTACTCGAAACGCTGCAAGCTTTTCGCAAAACGTGGATCGTAGATGAAGAGTTCCCGAAGCCAGCACCTAGTGCAGCATATGAACTCAAGCAAATCCACGAGCACATAACCCAGATTTCACGTTTCGGCATTTCCAGGATTGACGACCGACGAAAGAGAATTGCCGAGCAATCGAAACAGATTGTCGCCGAATTGGGAGTTGAATATGACAAGAATGATTTGATTCGCAATCTAGTGGAGGTCTGCGATCTGTCCGAAAAGCATGGACTCGGCGGTACTGTGTCCATCGGACAGGTTCGCAAACTGGTTGAAGAGTTTAGGACAGCAAAAGCGAAGGAGGTCGGCGAGCAAGTTGCCGCGATCACCAACGGCGAAGACCTAGGCACGCAGATGTCGGCAATCGCGAAACTGGATATCGATACGCTGACCTTCATGAAAACGTTTGCAGAATCCTGTGCTCAGTTCTTGAAAGAAAAATCAAGCAAGGCAACCGGGCAGATCATGACATTTACAGAAGATGTTGTTGAGTCATCCAAAGCCGATATTGATGAAATTCTGGCGGAACTTGAGATTTCAGTGATGCCCTATGTGGAGTCACAATCATGATAGCGGAAGATTGTAAGGCACTACGACTACAACTGGAACAGGTATCAAACGCCAAATTGAACGAGCAGACTGTCCAGCAGTTAAGTGAGAGACGGAAGGATCTGCTTGAATTGAAAGATAAGGTTGTTGCTGCTGTGGTTTCGTTGCAGGCACTGGCACAGCGAACGACCATCATTGGTAATTTGGATGCGACCAAGGCTGTCGAACGTGTCCAGAAAGTTCGAGAAGCCCTAAAGAGCGATCCCCAGTCCATCACGAAAGGGCGGGATCTAACCTACATGAAGAGCGCATTTGAGAAATTCACAGATGAGGCAGCCAAAGCAACTGAGTTGACTTGGGACCAATACCTTCCTCGCGCGCGCCCAAACGTTGATGCTAATCAAGTTGCACAGGCTGAACAACAGGAAGCTTTTAAGACAAAAGCGGTTCAGATAAAAACACGTGTTAAACATGCGGAGCAATCAAGTAAACGCCCACCTTTGACAGAAGCCAATTTTGTCGAGTTGGAAGCAATTTGGCAAGATATCCGAGGACTCCTCGAAGCACTGCCTGCAGTAACTAATGATCCTAAAGTTCGCGAATTTCTTAAAGCAGCGAACTCACAAAAAGGGGCTTCGCTTGACATGCTCACCGATGAAGTGATTGCGTGGCTCAAGGAAAACCAAACGCACGACAAGTATCGAATCGTCAATTTGTAAGAATGGATTCTGTATGAAGGTTGACGATCACCGTCTCGAATTTTTGAATTTTCTCGAACGCACCGAGTCAAAGCTATTGGCTTGGGGGCTGGTAGATGGTTCATTTAGTTTTGATGAGATTGCTGAACTTTGCGAGCGATATCTCGAAGAGCACAATCTCTGGAGCATATACGAAGACGAGGACGTATTCCAAACGGCGATGGAGGAGTCCGGTCTGCTGTTTGAGGCTAACGATGGATTAAATTCGCGTTATCGAACTCGAATGGGCGAAACGATTCGTCTACTCTCGCGATTGCGACAGCTTTTCCCCAAGCATTTACAAGCTGGAAATCGACCGTGGCAAATTGCGAAGCCACTTGTGGGCGATTTTAGATTCATGCTCCGTGCGAGGTCGGTGCCAGACCGACAACTGAGTTCCAGCGACATTCTTTCTCGAATCGAGGCGACGGTAACTCTCAGTTTGCTGCAGAAAGACGCTCTTCATGCCCTTCTCTCCTTGGCTAACGGCGAGTCTATGCGTTTGGCTGTTTTCCAATCCAGAGCAACTGAGAACATACTTCGGCAACTGCAAATTGGACGACGATCGGGAACGATTGTTTGCGCTGGAACGGGGAGCGGAAAGACGCTGTCTTTTTACCTTCCTGCCTTTCTGGCGATTGTTGAGTCGATCGACTCGAACGATTGGACAAGGTGCCTTGCGATCTATCCACGAAACGAACTGCTCAAAGATCAACTCGCAGAAGCCTATGTGCAGGCACGGAAGCTAGATTCACTCCTAAAAGCGAAAGGGAAACGCAAACTCACAATCGCGACCCTCTTTGGAGCAACACCGGAGAGTGAACGAGATTTCGGTTTTGAGCAACCGCCCAGAGGTTGGACAACGACGACTGGCGGACATGTTTGTCCATTTCTCTCTTGTCCGAACGAAGACTGCGAAGGAGAAATGGTTTGGCGAACAGCGGACCGTGAACGAAAACTGCAACAACTTTGCTGCCGACGCTGCAGTTGTCGGATTGAGCATGATGAACTGATCCTAACCCGCGAACGCCTCAAATCGACGCCGGCTGATATCCTGTTCACGACAACCGAGATGCTCAATCAACGTATGGGCGACTCAGAAATCTCGCATGTATTCGGTATCGGAACGCCCAAGAACAAAAAGCCCATGATGGTGCTCCTGGATGAAGTTCATACTTACTCCGGCGTTCCAGGGGCGCAAACGGCGATGCTTATTCGCCGATGGAAACACCTCGCGTCCGTTTCGCCACACTTTGTTGGACTATCGGCGACCTTGGCCGACGCTCGGACATTCTTCGCTTCACTCATTGGTGAGCAAGACTCCCGAGTCGAAGAGATCGCTCCGCATTCGTCTGAGTTGAAACGAGTTGGAATGGAGTATTTGATCGCGTTGCGTGGCGATCCAGCTAGCCAAAGCTCATTGTTGTCGACATCCATTCAAACGGCGATGCTGATGCGGCGAACACTTGATGCGACGAACAATAACACCGCGATTGACTCGCAAGTTTACGGTTCGAAGGAATTCGTATTCACGGATGACCTCGATGTTACGAACCGTATGTTCTATAACTTACGAGATGCCGAGGGCCAAAACAGTTGGGGCACTCCCGATTTGAATAAACACCCCGGCGGATCGCTCGCAAACTTACGAAATCTCCAACTGCCAGAAGAACGCCTTCGAAACCGCTTCGGCCAGTCTTGGGCAATGTGCGAATGGCTGGGCCATCGCCTGCAGGGAACGCCGATCGTAGTTGATCGAACAAGCTCACAAGACTCCGGCGTTGCAACGAATGCCGATATCATCGTAGCGACTGCAGCACTCGAAGTCGGTTTTAATGATCCCGAAGTCAACGTAGTTTTGCAGCACAAAGCTCCTCGCGATCCGGCACAATTTTTACAGCGGAAAGGACGTGCTGGTCGACGCATCGAAATGCGACCGTGGACAATCGTGACACTCTCAGATTACGGGCGGGATCGACTCGCTTGGGAAAGCTTCGATCTGCTCTTCGATCCAGAACTTCCACCGCGTGAATTGCCTGTTCGAAATCGCTATGTCCTTCGCATGCAAGTTGTGTTTGCGTTCTTTGACTGGATCGCGACGCAGTTGCGCTCGCAGGCAGGTCTACCAAGGGGAAGCGTCTATAGAGACTTTTCTGGCCCAGCAGAGAAGATATTCAATAATCAGACGAAGATAAGCAACATGCGAACTCGTCAAAACGCTTCGGCAAAGATTATTGAAGGACTTTTGCTTCGCGATGAACAATATCACGAACTTGTCAGTTTTCTCACGAAAGCACTTCAGCAATCGGAAGATGTGATCGAAGCCTTGTTGTGGCATCCTCCACGAGCGTTGATGAACGCTGCGTTACCGACGCTTCTTCGCAGACTTCAATCGAACTGGCGACGAGTTGGCAGCGATCCGCAGACCTTCGACAACTTCGTCAGCAACAATCCGTTACCCGAATTCGTTCCCGGCAATCTATTCGGAGACCTTAATCTTCCCGAGGTCACGCTGCGATCACCAGCGCAGCAAACTAACACAGAAGAACGACTTGACGTTCTACCGATTTTACAAGCGATGCGAGAGTTTTCCCCTGGCCGTGTATCACGCCGATTCGGAGTGATGAACGCCTACGCTCGCCACTGGGTTCAACCCGGGGATCTTACGATGAGTGGTGATCAAACGCTTGAACTTCGGAACACTGTGAGTCGCTACGACGAACTTGGCCTATTCGAACGCTACGACGATCACGGAGAAGTTTTACCGATTCGCTGTGTGCGCCCGCGTGAACTTCAGTTGGTTGTGCCACCGACTCGAGTCATGGACAGTACGAATGCGTCGCTTACTTGGAGTACGCAAATCAATCCGCAAGTAGTCGGCACCTCGGTGGATCTCCCAACTCCGTCCCGTTGGGATGGCTTGGTGCAGGGAATCGAATTTTTCGCGCACAACTTGAATAACCCACTCGAAGTTCGCAGGTTTGCGACCCAATCCAAGGCAACAATCAACTTTGACAGCGGTCAATCGACAGAGACCACGCTTAACTTCATAGAGGATAAACTAGAGGAAGTTACTGGCGAAATTGCAGCGCAGCCTTGTCCCATAGGAATCGGTTTTGCGATCGATGTGGACGGCCTGGTCGTTCACTTCAGAACCCCGAGCAATCTTGCTGAGCGTTTGACAGCCAACCCCGCCATGCTTCGTTGTTTGAGAGTGTCAAAGTTCCGAGACGCACTGGCAGATGATCCGACTCTAGAAGGCGTTGCGAATTTCTTCCAACGACGTTGGCTCTCGCAAGTCTACCTTTCTGCATTGGCAACTCTCGCCATTGAACGTAATTCGACGATCGAACAGATGTGGCAGGACTCGGATGCGAACCGAGGCATTCTTGACTTTCACGGAGTGCTCGGCGTCATCTTTCAAAGCATTACAGTTTCCTCACAACAAGATGACCACAATCCAGATGCAGAGGTATTAGATGATGTGCAGCAACAATTGCAGGTTGATCTCGCCCATTTGCTCGATGAGCCGATGGTTCAGACTGCACTTCACCGCCACGCGCCAACACTCTGGGAATTACCCGATGCGACGTGGAACCTTTGGCTTTCTCGGAAATTCAAGACGACGCTCGGTGCTGCAGTGCTTGACGGTGTACAGCAGGTTTGCAGCGATCTTGATGCGGGCGACTTGCTACTAGACGTAGACGCGGGGCCGAGACCATCGTACGCGGTTCCGAAGCCATCCGATTTAGAAGAAGTTTGGATTACAGAGAGAACTGTTGGGGGCGGCGGTATCATTGAAGCTTTCTTGATTCGCTATGGCGAGGACCCCAGACGCTTCTTTGATCTGGTAGAAAACTCGCTGCGGCCGTCGGACTACGAAATCGTCGATCAGCAACTCACCTTACTGCTTGACTGGATTGTCTCGCCTTCTGAATCCGAAATACGCAATCGAATTACCGACTATCGCAACGCCGCGCCCCAGAGTCATCAAGCTCACGCTGATGCGTTTGACGCTCTCCGTAAATCCCTTTCGAAGCGAGGGCTATTCACTTGCCACGGCGTGGTCGCAGCCATCGCCAACCGAATTCTGCGTCCCGGAAGTACCGAAGCCACTGATGAATTGCTTCACCGGATGATCGCGCGCTGGCGAACACTGGAAGATCAGCTACAGATCGAAATTGATCCGCGTATCCTTGCTTATTTGGAATCGGCCAACGATGCGATTGACGACGTGATTCGAGATCCCGACGACAATGCGATTGGGACGAACCGACGGCAATGGCGATTTAACACGCTGTTCAGCTTGTTATGGCCGCGCGGCGGTGTGTCGAGGAGTGCGCGTCTTGCCGCCTACAACCCGTTTAGTTCACTACCAGAAACTGAGCATGATCTCGTTCGTCTTTTCCTAAGCGGCGAACCTCAACGAGTTTCGGTGGATGAAGCAGGCTGGCGAAAAGCTGCCAGTGAGTACTTGATTCAAGATAGCGAAGTCATCCTAGTCGCGAGGCCGGATCAACTGCCAGCACTCCGAGAAGCATTGATGGACATCATGACCACGCCAATAGATTCGGGCTTCCTCTTGTTGCATCCCAAAGTGAATCGGGTTGATCGCTTTTCGGCGTCCATCGAAATCAGCTTGACCCTGCCGGAGGGAATGCAATGACCGAACATTCGTCCGAGCAAAGAAATACGTTTACGACCCAAGCAACGAGTCGTGCGGAAATCCGCGAAATGCTCGAAGGCATTTTTGTTGCCGAATTACTCGTTCCTAGCGATTCCCTCTGGCTGGTTTCGCCCTGGATTACTGATATCGACATCCTTGACAATCGAGCTGGCCAGTTCTCTTCTCTCGTGCCTACGTGGGGATTGAGACGCATTCGATTGAGCGAAATCTTTGCACACATCATGGAGCGGTCAAACGTTCACATTGTCGCTCGTCCCGACGCACACAATGACTCGTTCTTACAAAAGATGCGTGACCTCAGTAGGGCTTCTGATTCGCCATGCAATTTGAGGGTTGTCATTCGTGACATGCTGCACCTCAAGGGCTTGCTGGGGCAGGATTACTATCTCAAGGGTTCTATGAATCTGACATACAACGGAGTCGAAGTGAATCACGAAGGAGTCTCGCTTGACCGCTCATCAATCGCAATTGCCGAAGCAAGAATTCACTTCCAAGAGAATTATGGAGGGATTCAATGACGCATTCCGATCCACAGCAATTCTTGGAGCGCTTCTTTGGTGATGGCAATGCGATTCAGTGGTCGCAGTACGCCGCAAGTTTACCGACCGATGCCATACGCGTCTCGCTAGAACCGTGGATCGTTCGATTTCAACAGCAACAAAGTCCTTACTGTTTGCCTCGCGTTGACACTACCTCGCAGCAGACATGGTGGTACGTTCTGTGTACGGACTCGCGACAATCTCGCTCAGTGCGAGAGTCTTTGCAATCGTTCATCGGCCCAACTTACGCCAGTTTCAACGGCGAACTGGCGACGCTGTCGCCGAGTGACCCCATCGAGCAGCTTTGTCAGCAGTCATTCGGACAACTCGTTTTTCGACTCCCTGTCTCGGAAAGCAAAGATCGGTCCAAGGTCAATGCACTTCTGAACACCATGATGGAGTTCCGCGATCGGGATTCCTCACGATCGCTTGCGGCGGTGAAGCCGATTGGTCGACTTCTGCGCGACCTCGAAATGGCGATCATCGCAGGAAATGAAGACTCTGCTTGTCAGATTTACACCGAAGTCCGGAGTCGTGGGCGACTGAG
>JANMHA010000016.1:0-1878 GCA_031374925.1 Pirellula sp.
GACTTGGAGGCGAAAGGAAGTCTAACTTGATTGGATCAGAGTGGACGCCTGCTGGAGTCGTAGCGATCGCTGAATCGTTCGACGAGACGCTCAATGAGTCGCTGTACGATTTGCTCAACATAGAACTAACGCTGCTTTCAAACTCTCCTGGAGCAGCCAGCTCATGCAATCGATGTTGGCACTCAGAGCAGGTCTCTACATGCTTCGCAGTTCGGCGATATTCATCACTCTGCTCGTCGCCTAAAACTAGGATTTGCAACGATTCGTCGTTCAAGTGTTTCGTGTTGGCTTTCATGCTTTTCCTTCCAAATCTTGTGCAATGCAATGGAACGAGCCGTGATATTGCTCCTGCTCAAGCGCGATCACTTCCAATCGGAGCCGGCCGAGAACGCGGCTGCGGGCGATGTGAACTGCTCCAGTGCTCATACCTAACTCGGCAGCCGTCGCGGGAATGGAGTGCCCCTCGACGGTCGTCTTCCAAAATGCCTGCCAAGTAAGCGGAGTGACTTGCTCCCTCACGCGGTCCGAGGCCCATAGAAACATCTGGCGGCCATACTCCATGTCGAAAAGTGCCGACTGTTCGCTCGCCGGATCGATCTGCTGATCTAGCAGCGCTTCGAAATTCGCATCTCCGCTAGCAATCGACTGATGTCTCTTACGAGTCATGAAATTGATCATCAAGTTGCGAGCAATTCGAAAGAGCCAGTCACGGAATCGTCCTCGGTTTTTGTCCGGTTCCCAGCGATGAACGGCTTTCGAGATGGCTAGCAATACTTCCTGAACCAGCTCTCGAGCGTCAGCGTCCTGGAACCCTTTCATTCTTGCCAGCCGATAGATCAGCGGGTCATAAATAGCCACGAACTGCCCCCATGCGTCTTGATCGCCCTGGTTGGGCAAACGCATGATCAGGCTATTCCGTGTTTCGGGATCCGTCGATTTCATGTGTGTATTCTCGCTCTCTACAAGTAAACACACACGCGGCCGAGCAGATTTTCACAAGAGTAGCAGTTTTTTTGCATAATTTCTCACGAATCGTACACCGACAGAAGCATCGAAGGGGGCAGACTTCGTTGCTTGCTCACATCAGTGGGGGAATTTGATTCGACCAAATGGACCAGCGAACTGCGACGATAACGATTGTGCCAACGAAAATTGCAAATGCTGCTTGCCACGTCGCTCGAGATTGCCCTGAAGCATTATCAGCTTGACGGACTTTGGGTAGAAATACACTCAGCACGCTTGAAAGGAGTACGATTACGAACAGCAACCCTATCCAGTCTCCCTCGATTGCGGCTACAAAGCTTGCTCTCGATAGTACAGAATCATCGGTTCCCGGTATGTCTCCGGAATCGTTTGCAGAACTTTCCATAGCAACTCGGATTCTTCCCGTTCGATGGACAACTGTAGAGGCGATGCACTTGATGACGCGAGCATTTGACTATCTACCGTAGGCGTGTGCCAATTCGATTTCATACTTCAGTTTGGGATTTTGGCCGAGTTTCTCAAGCCATTCGGCCGGCAAAGGTTGATCGGGTCTAGCTTGACCAAGCAACCTTGCACGCTGAACCGCGATAGCGGCGTAGTCTTTCGAGTCAATCGGCACTCGTTGCAAAGCAAGTTGAGTTGCGGTTAAAAGTTGAGCTAAATCCTTGACTACACGATCGTCAGTGATCGTGCGATAGATCGACCAGGATTGGTGGTTCTTCCCGAACTCCCTGTCGAATGCCTCAGCCGTAAACTTTGCTGCATCGATGTCCCCTTTGAGCACATGGTTTACGGCCAACACTTCTAACGCAGCTTCGCGCATCAATCGCGATGGCGACGACTCCATGCGCCGCAGGAATTCCATGTCGCCACTTCCGCGTGCTTGGTAAGCGA
>JANMHA010000049.1:0-1585 GCA_031374925.1 Pirellula sp.
TGCTTCTGGAAGCGTGACGATTAACACGCGAGTATAGTCCGGGTCACGTAGCCTTGGTAAAAGCTGTTCCACGGCTTCAGGCATTTGATTCGATTGGCGAGTGACTTCACGGTGGTAAGCCAAGGCTGAATCGAGGAGTAACACAGTGTGTCCCGTTGGTGCTGTATCGAGCACCACAAATCCATCGCTCCCCTGAGCGACCGCATCCGCAAAAGCGCGAAAGACTGCGATTTCTTCAGTACAAGGCGATCGCAAGTCTTCCGCAAGCAGCGATTTGCCTTGTTCATCCAGTCCGCCACCCGCGTTGCTCATGACTTCCGCCGAGTACTTCGCGGTTTCGGCAACAGGATCGATTCGACTGACCGATAGATTCGCCAACATTTCACCGGCGACTGCGGCTGCGATGTGGGCTGCTGGATCTGTCGTCGAGAGGTGTACTGTGAAGCCCCTTTCGGCCAATGCGACGGCAACGGCTGCGGCAACCGTTGTCTTGCCAACACCTCCCTTGCCCATTGCAAGGATCACACCATGCTTCTTTTCGGCCAAATCTTCTATGAGTTCTCCGAGAAGCGGCGGTAGCGTCAACAACTTTGGCTCGATTGCTTCCGAAGAAGCGACTGAATTGGCAGCCGTCGACGAAGTTGTCGCGGGTACGCCGAGACTTCGAAGTGCCTCTACACCAAGAACGCCACCTCCACTCAATGGAATGATCGTTCTTGGCAAGTTCACGAGCTCTTTAGGGATAGCGTCCATGGCTGTTTCACCACGCTTTTGCATCGCCAAAGCATACGGATCAGTCAGATCGGTTGCTTGAAAGACGCCATTCACCACAAGATGCTGATTCTTCACGCCAAGGCCCGCTAACTCGTTGCTGGTTCGAGCCGCTTCACGCAGCGCTGTTCCTTCGGCACGACCAACCAGAACAAGGGTCGTTACCTTGGGATCGCCCAGCGCTTTGACCGTATCTTGATATAGCTTTTGCTGTGCTTGCAGGCCGGCGAGAGGTCCAAGGCAAGATGTGCCTGTCGTGTTCTTTTCCATGAAGCCTGCCCAAGCTGACGGCAAGGTCAATAATCGCAAGGTGTGACCTGTTGGGGCTGTATCAAATATCACATGGTCAAATTCACTCGTGGCGGATGCATCTCCCAAAAGCCTCGAAAACTCATCGAACGCGGCGATCTCCAATGTGCACGAACCAGAGAATTGTTCTTCCATGCTTGCGACTGCCGCGGCAGGCAATTGGCCACGATAGGGACCGACCATTCGCTCGCGATACTCTGCTGCGGATTTCTCTGGATCAAGGTTCATCGCTGAAAGTCCAGGGACAGAAGGAACGACAGTTGGGTGATGCCCAAGTGGAGTTCCGAGAACTTCATCGAGATTGGACGCTGGGTCGGTCGACACAAGCAAAACTTTCTTACCAGCATCTGCAAGTCGAACGGCCGCGGCGCATGCCACCGACGTTTTGCCAACTCCACCTTTGCCCGTAAAGAAAAGGTTTCGAGTCGTTTGATCTAGGAATTTCATGAGATGACCTTGGATTTTGGAATCGGGAGAAATCGTGGATTTAGCAACAACCTGTTGA
>JANMHA010000050.1:0-6389 GCA_031374925.1 Pirellula sp.
ATTGCTTAAGGGATTGGTTCGATGCGTTTGCTGCGACTGTGCCATGACGCCTAACCATACAACCAAAGGCGGCAACAAACGCTATCGCTACTACGTTTGCACTGCAGCACAGAAACGCGGCTGGCATACCTGTCCGTCAAAATCGATCCCGGCCAAGCAGATCGAGGACTTCGTCATCGAGCAGATCAAGAAGATTGGTTACGCGCCGGAGCTGATCCAGGACGTGGTCGCGAGTGTCGCCGACAAGATGAAGGGGCAGCTAATGCAACTAGAAGACGAACGATTGGCCCTTGGTCGCGACACCGCCCGTTGGAATAGTGAGATACGGAAGACCTCCGCCCTGATCCGTCCCAACGAGACCGACTCGCCTGCGATCGCTAGATTGGCCGACCTCCAAGAACGAATCGCTCACAACGAACGCCGGATCAACGCAGTGCTTAGCGAAATCAAGAAGATCAGCAATAACCTACTTACCCAGCAAGACGTCGAGACTGCGATGACCACCTTCGATCCAATCTGGGAATCGATGACGCTCCGCGATCAGATCCGCCTAGTACAGGTTGTCATCAAACAGGTTGACTACGATGGAGAAACCGGCCGCGTCACAATCACTTTCAATCCGATCGGTATCAAGAAGCGTGCCGAGCATGCAACCAAAGATCTTGAGGAGGCCCGAGCATGAGCGACGAAATCCAAGTAGGAGCCACCTTTCACAAGAAGCGAGTTGGCAAGCACATCGCCATGGTCGAAGGCCCACCGCCGACAGTTCCCGATCGTCCGAAAGGCCGCCTACCACGCATCACCCGCTTCATGGCTCTTGCAATCTACTACGAAGGGCTCATCCGCGAAGGCCACATCAACGACTACGCTGAGATCGCCACACTTGGTCACGTAACACGAGCTCGGGTTACGCAGATAATGAACTTACGCCTGTTGGCCCCCGATATTCAATTGCAAATCCTAAGTCTACCTCGCATCGGTAGGGGTAGCGATCGGATCTGTCTTCGCAAATTGCAGTCGATTGCACTTGAGCCAAATTGGATCAAGCAACGCGAGTTGTGGACTTTACTCAGCGTTTTTTGAGAATATTTGGATTTGACCGCTGGTTGCCATTTCAATTACGGCTAGCACTTTTCCGCTATGATGGGTTTGAAAAACCATGCATTGGAAATATGAGCGAGGCAAAAATTGAATCAGGGAATGTCGTTTACAATCGTCCAGCCAGGAACGGACATAGAGCGCAGCGTTCTCGAAATTCAGGAACAATATAAAAAGTACTTTTTCGTGAGATACTCGCAGCTTGAAGCCGCAGTTCAATCTGGGCAAGTGATGGCAGCATGTCAAGGCAAAGATGTTCTTGGCTATATTTGGTCGGTGCGACGAAATGGGGTTGTCAAAGTTCGTTATCTTGCCGTTGGACCGAAAGCGGCCAAAAAGGGAGTTGGCAAGACCCTGGTACAACACTTGAAAGAAACAAACCGAGATGCCTACTCAATTCAACTTAGCTGTCGAACCGACTATCCCGCATGGAAATTTTGGAAAAAGATTGGCTTTCGTGTTGTCCGAGATAGACCTGGTAAAGCAAAAGCAGGATCAACGTTAACTGATTTTTGTCTCAATCTGACGCCGCTGCCATTGTTTAAAGACGAGGTAGTACGATCGCAAATTCCGAAAGTCGCGGTTGATGCGAATGTCTTTTTCGATATTGAAGATGAAAACAGGCCTCATCATGATGAATCAATGGGATTGATGGCGGACTGGCTTTCGAGTGAATTTGATTTCTGCGTTACGGTTGCGATACGAGAGGACATTGGAAGAGCAACAACCGATTGTGGTTCAGTCAGCAGCGTTCAAAATTGGAACGAAATCGAGGGAGATCCAGCGGCTGTAAAGAGCATTCTTGGCCAGCTTACAGCATTAATTGGAGCTGGACAAACGCCACAGGATCAATCTGATCGTAAGCATTTAGCTCATGCGATCGCGGAGAACGTCACGGCATTTATCACGCGTGACGAGTTTCTTTTGGATTCATCTGACCAGATATACGAGCAGTTCGGCATTACACTTCGTCGCCCATCAAAATTTGTTGTCGATGCGGATATGCTACTCAACCAAGGGCGTTACGATAGGCACGATCTGACTGCAGTAGGAATCGCCCTGACTAGGATGTCTAATCCAGACAGTATCAGTGCGCTAGGCGACTTCAGGCGAGGTACGGAAAAGGAAAAGGTTTTGAAGAGCCAGCTGCGAGCCTATGTCTCGCATCCTGAAAAGCACGAAGTGACTCTTGTGACATCACAAGGCATGGATATTGGTCTATTGGCACTGCGTTCAGACCAGGACGCAATCGATGTCTCTCTGTTACGCTGCTCAATAGCAATTGAAGGGCGCAGACGGAGCAGAACCTTAATGCGGTACCTACTTTCAATGATCAGGAGTCTCAAAAAGGAGCCATGCGTGATCAAAGTTAGTGACTCCCTAGGGGTCGAGAACTTTCGCGAAGACTTGATCGATGCGGGGTTTATCTATGATTCATCCGCCGCATACAAGATCTGCCTTCCTGGAGTTTGGACGCCCGAAGAGGCGATCCGGCAAGTCGCAAAAATTGCGAGTTCTGGTTCTCTACCTTTCGATGTCATGAACTGGTTTGAACAGCAAGTCAAAGCATTAGGCGATGCGGAATCGTTTCTGCGTCTTGAGCATGCAATCTATCCGGGTAAACTTTTTAGCGATAGCACCGTTGAATCGATAGTTGTTCCCATTCGCCCACGTTGGGCTCGAGCGTTGTTTGATCCCTATCTGGGACAAAGGGAGTTTTGGGACGAGAACGCGGATCTACTTCTCAACCCAACGTCCGTCTATTACACGGGGGCGAGGCCCAAACTCTCATGCGGTAGGATTGTGTGGTACGTAAGCCAAAGCGAAGGTTTCGGAGGGTCCAAAATGACTCGCGCATGTTCACAGTTGACCAAACGTGTCATCGACACACCGATAAATGTGTATCGGCAGTTTAGGCACTACGGAATCTATCAGTTGGCTGATGTTGAATCACTTGCAACTACTAGCCGACCGACGGTGCTTGCATTGCAATTCACAGATACAGAATTGCTCACCAAACCGCTATCGCTTGCCGAAACAAGAAGCACGATTCAAGACGATTCGCAGGACTTCCAGTGGCCAACGATCATTTCGGAACAGAATTTCCTTGATATCTACAAAAAGGGCTTCAAATAAATGCTACTTCTGTCAATCCATCCAGAATTCGCAGCCGCAATTCTTGATGGTACAAAGCAAGTTGAGTTTCGACGTCGCTCACCACGCCAAGCCCCAGCCGGATCAAAGCTAGCAATTTACGCCAGTTCACCGACTTGTGCACTTGTCGCGACCGCCACGATTGATCGCTACATCGAAGCAACTCCGCTAAGTCTGTGGCGACAATGTCGTGAGTTTGGTGGTATTAGCCATTCAGAGTTTATGAGCTACTTTGAAGGTGCGGAAAAAGCTGTAGGGATTCTCTTGCGATCCGTTCAACCCTTGAGCATACAAGTTGGACTTAGTGAGTTAAGAGCATGGTGGCCCGGGTTTCAGCCCCCACAACAGTTTGCATACCTCGACGATTCGGAGCTGTCGACCAAATTAAGACTAATCGCTGCATGAAACAGTCTTATTGACCCCGTAAAAATGCTTTGTGTTGAGAAAGCACAAAAACACCCACGAATCGGAGTTTCGACCCGCGGGTGTTTTACAAGTTTCAAGTATACAGCAGTTGGACCGGAGTCCAACTCGCGTTTACAGTTCGATCGCTTCAACTTCAGCGACGAATCGCTGGTTGTTGTCCGCCAGGAACGCACTGATCACGTTGAACACGGAGTCACTGAAGCCACCGATGTTCAGAATGTCAACTCGTTCACAAGCCTGAACCGTCTGGTACGGTTGCAGATCGATGCAAACTAGCTTCGGGTTTGCTTCCTTAGTCGGCCAAGCATGCTTGCGAATAAAGACTTGTTTGCCATTGGAAAGATCTCCTAAACTAAAAACTGTTCGACGAAGGGTTGTTGAGAAAGGCCAGTATCAGTGACACTGTGCCATCTTGGTAATAGATGTAATCCCAACTGGCAGTCGAACGAGAATCGCAAAGCAGAATGAAGCACTACGCTTGATTCGCTTCCCCTTGTTCATTCATTTGTTTCTTGATTGCGACTAAGGACTCGCATTGGCTGTTAAGGTTCACAAAAATGACCGACGAAGTGAAAATCAGATTGTTCTAGACATTGCTCTACCTACTGAGCTACAGCATCGTTGCAGACGCTGATGAGATTCGAACTCACGACACATGTAATCTGACTTGGCTGTCAGTCAAAAGACTCGCTGCGATAGTTGCCCATCGCAGCGAGTCTAAAAATTGCAACTGAACGAATTGGTTTGTTCAGATACTTTCGGTTCAATTGATGTAATCCAAACAGGCAGTTCAGTTGCCAGATCCGATGACTGGATTCGCACCAGCATGGACCTGTTTACAAGACAGGTGCCTTTCTCAATCGAGCCACATCGGCAGGTACACCTTCGGAAACGAAGGTGTATTAGGTAACTTTTTATTCCTCGTACTTTACAAGGAAGGCCGGGTTGATCGCCTTAAAGCTCAATCGCCCGCTGGTTTCCTCCTCGTATGTCTCCAGGGTGGGGCGAAGAACAATGCCTTCGCGCAACGTGGACTCATTCAAGACACTTTTTCCTTCGGCAAGTTCAATCAGTTCGTCGACCGTGTGGTTTAGCGTCAGCTTTTCGAGGAATGGTACTGGCGACAATCCAAGCGACCTGATCACTTCTTGCATTTGCTCAAAGTCCAAAAGCTTTCGGGTCGCCAAGTTGACAACGTTGAAAACTCTCAGCGTTACAAAGTCGAGTTTGTACTTGTTACCTTGAATTCCTGGGCCGATCATCTCGCCTTGAATCGCCAAGTCAAAGCGCAGTCGCGCGGTCGTTTCGGCAAGCTTTTCTCTCAGCTGAAAGGACCTAGCAATGGTCACATACTTCGATGATGTATCCGTTTCATCGATCCATTGATTGCGGCTGCAAATGCCGAAACCTAACTCGTAGTGGAATGCGGTGAAGGAGCTGCCATCGAGCTTCTCAGTCACCACGAATTCCTTTCCACGATGACGCTCAAGTACATCCGCGAGTAACTGAACACGTGTCTCATCTGTCTTGGGCACAAAGTCCGGGAACGGACCTTTGATCTTGCCAACCATTCCGGCAGGAATTGGAGGCTCCCATTTCACGATCCCCAGTTCAGTTGTTACCTCGGTGCCGATCGGAATGCTATCTCCACCTCGCACAATTGAAACGGGAAAACAGATTCCCTGGGAGTACTGACCGCGCAGCTTGACCGTCCGAATGCGGAAACCTGTAGGTACGGAAATATTTCCCGCTGCATCGATTTGTGCAGGCTTGAGGCAACTGTTGCGCAGGAACTCGAATTCCGGGCGCTCGGGTAGGAGCGAATCGATTTCACAGTAGATGACTGTGTCACCAACGCGATACTCGCCCCGCTTCACAACTACCGCCCAGCCCAGAATTCTCACTAACTCGATCGAGTCAGCATTTTTAATCGGCTCGATTGCAGTAATTGTCTGAATCGTTGCAAGTTTTCGCATGGTTTATCGAGCTCGAGAATAGCACAAATCAAAGCAGAACAGAATTCACACAAGCAGGAACGCAGTGATTCGAACACTGTCCATCGGCTTTGGAGACCGAGTCCGCTCCCAGGCGAACATTCCTGTATGGCAGAAGCCCAGCGAACTGAGCTTCTGCGGTTGTTAATCTTCGAGCTCTACTATCCAGTAGGCTTCGCTAATAAACTTGGACCAGCTCTTCACACGATTCATTCGATCGGCGTAGATCGGCTTCCAAGCTGGACGCACTGGCTCCTTGCGAAGCCTCATGTGCGCCTGTGCCGGAGTTCGGTCGGCCTTCTTCGAATTGCAATCGATACAAGCCAATACGCAGTTCGTCCAACTCGACAGACCACCTTGGGCACGCGGAACAACGTGGTCAATCGTGAGTTCTTCGCTGCCAGGCTGCTTTCCACAGTATTGGCAACACATCTTGTCACGCTTGAAAACGTTTCTGCGGCTGAAGGTAACCTTCTGCGTCGGCATCGCATCGAACTTAGTCAATGCAATGACCTCCGGGATACGGATACGCTGGCGTACCGACTGGATGAACGGCTCGTCTCGATCCGGTACCATTCGGCTCCAATCACTCCAGTCATACAACTGGTAGTCGATCGGGTCGACAATCTTGGCCGAATCATTCCACAGCATGATCAAGGCACGCGCAACCGTCGCCACGTTGATCGGCTGCCAGTTACGGTTCAGCACCAACGTTGG
>JANMHA010000071.1:0-17909 GCA_031374925.1 Pirellula sp.
CGTTGGAGATGTTGGTCTTGCTGGTGTCACCCTATTTATCGATGCTAATTTGAACGGCGTCTTCGATGCAGGCGAACTATCCACCGTTACGACTGCCAACGGTTCCTATAGCTTTGCAAACCTCGGACCTGGCACGTACCGTGTGCGTGAAGTGCGCCCGAACGTCTCGATACAAACAACCCCAAACCCAGCAGATATTCAAGCAAGCAGCGGCAATAATGTTTTTGAAGTGGACTTTGGAAATCATCGACACCGAGCGATTGTAATCGGAATGGGAAAGAGTGCGATGTCACCACAGTTGGTAACGGTGCTCGACGAGGAAGATGGGGCGATTTTGTCAGAGTTTGCACCCTATGGATCATCATTCTTGGGAGGCGTCCGAATTGGAACGGGCGATCTTACCGGCGACCAAGTTGACGAAATCGTTACGGCACCTGGTTGGAGCATTATTTCGCAGGTACAAGTTTATGCACAGAGTGGGGTCCTATTGACGTCGTTCCAACCGTACGGCTCTACGTTTAGTAATGGCGTCCAAGTGGCAGTCGCCGATGTCGACGGAGACGGCTTAGGCGATATCATCACGGTACCTAGCTGGGGCCCTTCTCAAGTAAAAGTATTCCGAAACGTACTTGTGAATGGGAATCCGACTTTTGATACGGCCCATCCATATAGAAATTTTCTTGCTTTTCCTGCATCGTTTATCGGTGGTTCTGCCGTCTCGGCGGCAGACATGGGTTCCATCTCGCCACTAAGCGGACGATTCGAAAACACACTTGACCAAAAGGCGGAAATCATCGTCGGCAGCAATGCTGGCATGAAGACAACGGTCAAGGTTTTCGACGTTAGCCAGGTCAATTCGTCAGCGACAGAAGTGCAGGTAATTACACCGTTTAGCACCAGCGCTTTCAATTATCAGGGAGGTGTCTCACTCGCTACCGCCAGGATAAACAACGACCTCATACCGGATATTGTTTTGGGTGCTGGAGTCAACGGTGGGTCCATGATTGACGTTTGGGCTTGGAGCAACACAGCTCCGGCTACGCTCGCGAGTACGTCATCGAACGGTAACGGCTTCGCGGCGTTCACCGATTCAAGCAAAAATTCACCAATTCAAGTGACAGCGATGGACACAAACGGAGATGATATCTCTGACACAATCGTAGCAGTACAAGGACCGGGAGGTACAACGGATCGAATTGTAGCGTTCAACATAATTAGTGAATCGCCGTTACAAGTATCTCCGGCAATCACTGTCTCGAGTCGTTTCCTTGGCCCACTCTTTGTGGCGGCGATAAAGAATCCGTCGCCCGCTTTACATTTCGTAGATCCGCCGGTGCCAAATGCGAATCCTGTTAATGTTGCCAACTTGGTTTCGCTTTCAGAATTGCCAGCGACTGGCAGATTAGTTTCCGCTGGCGTTTACTCAAATCTCCAAAATCCGCTCGATGTTGACAACGACGGAACGGTCTCGCCATTAGACATACTGCTTGTAATCAATTGGCTCAACAAATCGGACAGGCCAACACAGAACGAGATTCTTGCAGACCATCCACGGTTCCTGGATGTAAATAATGACGGCTTTGCTTCACCGATAGACGTTTTGATAATAATCAATCATCTCAACAATCACTCGACGAAAACAACTTTGAATTCGGTAAATGGAGAAGGCGAAGCGTCAACATCAGCGAGTGACGCCTATTTTAGCCAGCTAGGAAACGCGTCCGATGAGATTTCCGTCGATAGCGAACGAAGACAACAACTCACACGGATACGCCGTTTGTCTTCGTTACCAACGCGCCTCTAGACCAACATTTGCTCCATGTAGGAACATGCCGCCGTTATTGTTTATTTTGCTGCCAGCCTGTGCTGCAGCTAGATTGAAATCGAGCTGATCAGGAGCGAGAGCCAAGCCCTCGATCCAAATAGCGTTGTAGCCTGCTCGTAGGTTCAAAACTTTCGTAAGACTATAGAGCCCCGATAGATTGCCACCTCCAACAAATGCAACTCCACCCTTGCTGTCAGTCACGGAAGGTCGCAAAGCAAAATTGGGAAAGTCGGTGACAGACTGAGTCTGTTGAGCAGCATTGCCAAAAATACCGGCAAAGCCAGTCGCATCCCATCCCACTCTACCGGACGTTCGCCGTATCCTTGCGCCGAGTTGCCCACCGAAGAGGTTGTTTTGAGTACGAACATTGTAGGATCCTTGCTCGACGGCATTCGCAACCACACGCTGTGCGACAATATTGAGTCGTTGGTTTACGTTAAGATAACGAAAACCGCTAAACCATGTAAATGATTGGCTCTTTGATTATCCGAATCCGTACGCGTCGCATGCACAAGCGTCGCATGCACCTGAATTGCTGCATCCGCAACAGCAAGGGAGGTTAAGAGCAAAACTATTAATCTGCGAGGAGTAGTTGACGTTTGTGTTTTCCATATCCACAAACACATTGCCTGCGAGATTATTGGGAAATATCAAAAATGCGCTAGGGTCAGGCTTTACTGCAGTCGCCGTTGTGCTTCCCCCATACAGTCCGAAATAATCCAGTTCAACTGTTCGACCGTTTTTCAATTGAATGCCTGCGGTCGCCTGCAAGCCAGGATTGAAATTGGTATTGAGATCTGAAGTTGAGATAAGTGTGTTACCAGAATTTGCGTCAACCACTATTGGTTGCGTTTGACTGAACTGTGAAACCTGCTGCATGAACAGAGCGCCGACTTGAACATAAGCACGTGGGCAAGCGTTGTTACCAACGGAACCGAAGCATTCGCCACTGAATTCTTCTGGACAGCCCAACATCGGATCTACGGTCGCGGGTTGAGAGAACACCAGTTTGTCGGAAACCAAGTTTGGTTGCGTTTTTGTTTTCGACACAACTGGAACGTCATCTAGCGCCAAGGCTGTTTCAGGAAAACACGAAGCAAATAAGACCAGTACTATTCCGACGCGAGTAGAGCTCATGATTGTATGTTTCCTTACTTACTTAGCAAAATGAATACTAATTAGTAACCACTCATGGTTGGCTACTTTTCGTAAATTCGTTATGCCTTTGTTGTTGTTAATTTCTCGTTAAATCGATTGAGTGGCTTTGGTGCTTCAGAAATGATGGCTAATCAAACTGGTTGATGGATACAATCGGCATTCTTGGTAAGATTGATCGGACTCGCACGCTTGGAAAAACTAGAAAACTCTAAGCCCCGAAATCAATTAGCCTAATCGTTAAAGTTTGTCCCGGTAATTTGTTGGTTGGTGCTTTCCTTTGACGCAGCAAGTAATGGTGTCTTCGTTTCGACCGACGATTGGTACGAGAGTTTGATCAAGCCTAGCTTGAATGGCTGTTCGCCAACCGTAGAAATCAGCTACAATCCATCTCTATCGCCTTCTGCGTTTTGCCATCCCACGAGGGCAATCTGCCGACCCGTCTTGGCAACGATGGAATGCGTATGAACTGGTTGCAACGCCAGCACAAGTTACCGAACGCGTTCGGCGCAGCAAAAGAATGGAAACAACAATGCCTAGAGTTTTAATTACACCCGAGGCATTGGTACATGCTGACGGTCCACATATTGATCTTCTCAAAGAGGCCGGATTTGAGGTCTCTTTCCCAAAGAATCCGCAATTCACCCGGGGATTGGGTGACGAAGAAGAGGGCGTCGACGAATTGAGCGGAGTGGATGGAGTGATCGCCGGCTCGGAGCATATTACGGCTTGGATGCTCGATCGGTTGCCACAACTTCGGGTTATCGCACGTAACGGTGTCGGTTATGACCGTGTCGACGTGCCAGCCGCGACCGCTAGAAACATCGTCGTGACCATCACTCCCAAGTCGATTCATGAAGCAGCGGCCGAACACGCTTTGGCGCTGCTGCTGGCCATCTCCAAACACATCGTCGTCAGTGACCGCGCGGTGCGCGCTGGTCAATGGCCGCAGGGCTTGATCGAACCGGTGCGAAAGAAGACCATTGGCATTCTGGGTCTTGGTCGCATTGGCCGCAGTATGGCGATTCGATCAGCAGCACTTGGAATGACCGTGATCGCCCATGACGCATTTCCCGATGCAGCGTTCGCGAGGGAGCAGAATATTGAGCTAGTCGATTTCGACGCCTTGGTTACACGTTGCGATGTTCTGAGCATCCACTGTCCCAACACAGCCGACACTCGGGGAATGATTAATCGTGGTGTTTTCGAGCGAATGAAGTCAACTGCGATCTTGATCAATACCGCTCGTGGCCCAGTCGTCAACGAGGCAGACCTGATTGCAGCATTACAAAACGGCTTGATTCAAGGTGCGGGCTTGGACGTTTTTGAACAAGAGCCCCCAGCGAAAAACAGTCCTCTGTTTGAAATGGACAATGTGGTTCTGACACCCCACGCCGCGGGAGCCGACTCTTTGGCCATGCGGGATATGGCGATTGAATCGGCGAGCTACGTGACCGAACTCCATCGAGGCAAGTGGCCCGGGCACGCCGTCATCAACACTCAGCTTCGCGAAAAGTGGAGTTGGTGAGCCGATGGTTTAGGAAGCCTATTTCACTATTGTTGTCCGTAGTGCGACCGCGCAGTGTTGGTTGCGATCAATGGTTCCATTCCCAGTTCACTCCGCATCGTCGCGCCCGATTCGCAAAACCACTTGAACAGGGTCTTCACGTCAATACCGACGTTAAAGTGCTTGACGCCGAGCTCCAAGTACGGCTCGAAGCCGCGTGGATCGTTCAGTTCGACTCGGACTGAGATACCCATGCTCATCGCCGTCTTAATCATGGTTTGTTCCGCTTGTGTTACCCTGGGATGCGTGAACTGTCCGGTCAGACCTATGCTGTTGGAATAGTCAGCCGGACCAAACTGAACCATGTCGACACCGGGAACGGCAAGCATCGCTTCAAGATTCTCGATCGCTTCTTTCTTTTCGATCATTAAAGCGATCACCACCTTGTCCATGGCGTCGGCCCAAGCTTCGCTGCCCGCATCCTGGAGCGCTGCGCGGTGCATATTCACTCCCTGCAATCCACCCGATCGGGGACGTTCGGTACGGATACTTCGAACGCATTGCTCGACCTCCGCGACATTGCGAGGGTCGGCGAATAACACGCTCTGAAAGCCAGCTCCGATCGCTCGGACCGCGGTATGCGCACGCGACTCCTGCTCGATCTTGATCATGCCGCCAAGGTGATCGAACAGCTCGATAGCCCGACCCATATTTTCCAGCATGGCGTGATCATACGGCGCGTACTCACCACAAAACTCCACGTAGTCGAACATACCGCTGTGACCGACGAGTTCAAGGATCGTGGGCCAAGAGGAGAGAACGCGGGTTCCTAGCGTTGGTTGACCAGCATCCAACAATTCACGCAAACGATTGTGACGCATGGCAGGTTGTCTTCGACTCGAAAATGTTGAGGAAAATATCGAGATGAGTGCGCGGAAAAAATGCTCAAGCCCAAGTCACATCCCCCTTGGGTTCGTTCAAGACAATTCCTTGCAAAAAGTGTATCGCTTTTTCCAATCCTTCGCGGGCTGTCATCAGGCTATCTTCATGTTCAATCGATAACGCGTGATCATAACCTGTCATTCGTAGGGCAGAGATGAAGTCGCACCAGAACTGCCGCGAGCTGCCATACCCTACCGTGCGAAACAACCATGATCGATTGAGTTCATCGCCATAGTGTTTGGTGTCGAGCACGCCGTTGATACTGGAGTTCCACTGCTGCACGTTTGTGTCCTTTGCATGAACATGCCATATGGCACCTTGCAACGCACGTACCGCAGCGCACGGATCAATACCCTGCCAGATGAGATGCGACGGATCGAAGTTGGCACCAATCTCCGGCCCTGCCGCCGCTCGCAATTTCAAAAGTGACTCTGGATTGTAAACCACGAACCCCGGATGCATTTCCAATGCGATTTTGTAAATGCCATGTTGTCGAGCGAACCCGGTCGTCTTGATCCAATATGGGATCACCACGTCTTTCCATTGGTAATTGAGGATGTCGAGGTATTCGGGCGGCCAAGGACAGGTGACCCAATTCGGCTGCCTGTCGGAAGGCGAGCCACCAGGGCAGCCGCTGAAAGTCGCGACGACCTCGACTTCGAGTTTCGCGGCCAATCGCACGCATCGCTCGAAGGCAGCATGATGCTCGGCAGCTATTTTCGGATTCGGATGGATTGGATTTCCATGAACGGAAAGGCAGGAAATCTTCAGCCCTCGGGAGTGAATTGCATGGAGAAAGTCTTTGGCTTTGGCGTCGCTGGCGAGCAGTTCATCCGCATCGCAGTGGTCTGTCCCGGTATAGGCTCCGGTACCGATCTCGACAGTTTGCACACCCAGGCCTGCGAGGTAATCGAGTGCCTGATCGAAGGGCATGGAGCGAAGGATGACAGTGAAAACTCCGACTTTCATTTTGGGATTCCTCTAGGTGGATATGAGTTGTCAAATCACACGGCGGGGGCAATGGCTTTCACGTCGGTCGTGAAGAATTCGATCACGAAGTCGCCATTCTAGTGTACGTCTCGCAGCGCCGCAGCGATAGACGGTAGCGCATTCCAAGGCAGGAGAAAAGGAACGACGGCTATTAACCGTTGGGCCGCAAAATCGGCTAGAATAAAGCTAGTTGGAACGACAAAGGACTTGCATTATGACATGGAACCAGAATTACGATCCGCTTGGTTTTTGGCTGCTCTCGGCCGTTGTTTCGGCGATGCCCGTGGTCACCCTTTTCTTTGTTCTACTCGTGCTTCGTAAGGCGGTCTGGGTTTCAGCGTTGGTGGGCATGCTGATGGCGATAGGGATTGCTGCATTTGTCTTCCAAATGCCTCTTCCGTTGATCGCGGCTGCTGGTTTCAACGGCATTGTGTTCGGTTTTTTTCGGATTGCGTGGGTGATTATTGCATCGATATTCCTGTATCAAGTCGCAGTGGAAACAGGACAATTTCAAGTCATGAGAGAGTCGATCACCGAAATATCATCGGATCGCCGGCTTCAAGTTGTCTTGATTGCCTTCTGTTTCGGTGCGTTTCTCGAAGGAACGGGTGGTGGCGGCGCTCCGGTCGCAATCGCCGGCTCATTTCTAATAGGCCTTGGTTTCCCACATTTCCAAGCAGCGACGCTTTGTCTCGTTGCTAACACGGCACCTGTCGCTTGGGGCGGCGTTGGCAATCCGATACGTGTATTGAACGGTGTCACTGACCTGCCTATGGAAGATCTAAACGCCATGGTTGGCCGGATCCTGCCACCCTTTTCTTTTATTTTGCCCGCCTGGCTTGTCATGACCATGGTCGGTTGGAAGAGGGCCCTGGAGGTCCTTCCGGCTCTGCTAGTCAGTGGCGGCTCGTTTGCGGCCATGCAGTTCTATTGGTCCAATTATCAGGAAGCAGGTCTTGTCGATATCGTCTCCGCCATATTCTCGCTGTTGATCACGGTCGTGTTTCTACGATTCTGGAAGCCACGTCGCATAATGGAAGAGATAGATGGGGAACGCACCGCAAATCCGAAAGAGATTGGGAGTCCAAGAAAGCTCGGCATTGGGGCTGTAATCAAGGGCTGGTCGCCATTCGCTCTTTCCTCTGTCTTTATCTTTTTGTGGTCCATGCCTGCCTTCAACAAATATTTGAAGTTGTCGTTTTTGACTTTCCCAACACCTTGGCTTCATAACGCGGTTATTCGTACGCCACCAGTTGCGGCCAAGGCGACTCCCGAAGCAGCCTCGATTGACCTCAATTTCTTTACGCTTCCAGGAACAGCCGTCTTTCTGGCAGCATTCTTGGTAGCTCTGTTTCTAGGGATGAAATTGGAACGCGTGTTGGTTATTCTCGGCCAGACGTTTCGACAACTCATACCATCGTTGCTCGCGATTAGCTTCATGGTGGGGCTTGCATTCGTTACTAAGTATTCCGGAATGGATACAGTCCTAGGTCTCTCGCTGACACGCACCGGCTGGATTTATCCGTTCTTCGGAACCCTGTTGGGCTGGCTGGGCGTAGCGCTCACCGGAACCGATGCGGGCTCGAATGCGCTGTTCGGGAATTTGCAAAAAGTTACGGCGGAACAAATCGGCGTATCGCCCACACTCATGGCCTCCGCAAATTCCGCCGGCGGTGTCATGGGAAAAATGATCGACGCCCAAAGTATCGTGGTCGCATCGACAGCCTGCCAGCTCGAAGGTCGTGAAGCCGATGTATTCAAATCCGTGATCTGGCACAGCATCTCATTGGCTTGCCTGGTCGGACTACTTGTTATGTTCTATGCCTATGTCACACCCTGGGTCATCCCAGGTTAATAGTCAAATCAAGCTACTGCCCTGCACCATTTTTTGGGTATTGGTCGCATCGCGAGGTGAATGAAACGGTTTGGCCAAAGTTATTACGCGATCAAGGTCTACGGGCCAGGGCACGTTTTCAATGGTGTGTCGGAATCTGCTACAAACGGCTCTATATTCCGAATCGCAGCTGATTAACGGTCTGCCGGCGGTTTAGGGCCCATCTCAAATCGAACGGTTCCGCCTTGGGCGATTTCGGCGTGTTGAATCCAGTGCCGATCCAACACGCTGTCATTCAGCCACATTTTTTGAATGTAGGGATGATTTGGGGCTGCATTTTCAGCAATGAGGATAAGCTTCTTGTCCTGCAGCTGGATTTCAGCGCGTTTCCAGAGTGGACCGGTGACCTCGTAGCGGTCCGTTCCCGCTGTTGGGAATAAACCCAATGAACTGAGCACATACCAAGCCGAGAGAGTACCCCCGTCGTCGTTCCCATCCAGGCCGTTCTCTCGATCTCCGTACTTCGTCTCCAGAATCCAACGGACCCACTTCTGCGTCAGGTCGGGACGGTCGGCATAATGAAACAGATACGCAGCATGCAAGTCGGGTTGATTTCCTTGCCAATAGAAGGCGTTAGGAGGCAAGCCAACGCCTCCAGGCGAACGACTGAAGAACTGCTCCAGTTCCTGAACGAAGAACTCGCGACTCTTGAAGAGCGAGACCAAGGTCGCTCCATCCGAAGCGACGCCCCAACGCCATTGCCTTGCACTGCCTTCCACATAGGCATGTGTGAATTTCCCTCCGATGTCGACGTAGGTCAACAGATCTGGCTTGAAATCGGACTGGAACTCCCCCTGCGAATCGCGGCCCTGAAAGAACTGCGTCTTGGGATTCCACAAATCTCGATAGAATTGGCCGTGCTTCTGAAACAGAATCGCATCTTCTTTGTAACCGAGCGCATCCGCCAACTTAGCGATGGATTGATCTGCGTAGGAGTATTCAATCGTGCTGGCGACCGACTTCTTCATAAGATCAGCGGGGCAGTATCCATGCTTCAAATAGTGTTCTACACCGACGCGCCCAGAAAACTGGGAATCAGCGGGGACAGGTGCCAAGGCTGTCTTGCGCATGAATTGATAAGCAGACGCGACATCGAAATCACGTATGCCCTTCAGATACGACTCCGTGATCACCATGTCGGCAGGTGAGCCGAACATCGATCCGGTGTAACCACCCCCCGACGGCCAGCGTGGTAGATAACCACCTTGATCGGCCATCTTCAGCAGGGACACGATCATGTCATTTTGTTCGCGGCGAGCGATCAAGTTGTACAGCGGATGGACCGTACGAAACGTATCCCACAGCGACATATCGGTGTAATAATTGAATCCGATAGCTTTATGTATCTGGCGATCGAACCCCAAATACTCACCATTGACATCCTGAAAAGCAGTCGGCATCTGTAACGCGTGATAGAGCGCTGTGCGGAAAATAATGCGCTGACTATCGGTGCCTCCTTCAATCTGAATTCGCCCAAGTTTCTCTTCCCAATGCGCCACTGCTTCGGTCAAGATTTGATCAAAATTCGCCTCGCCGGCTTCTTGTTCTAGGTTCGTACGGGCATTTGCGATACTTACATAGGAGATAGCTACTTTGATTTCAACGACTCGTGATGAATCATCTGCTTTGAACCCCACATGGACTCCTAAGTCATCACTGGCGGCGACCGCTTGACCGGGTATTTCCATTTCCCTTGATCGTGTGGCAAACTCTTGGAATGGTCGATTGAAGCGGGCGACGAAATAGGTTTGCAGGCCACCGTAACGTTTGGAAAAGGTACCGAACGTTCGCACCGTTCCTTCGATTTCCTGCGCAGCTGGCAGGATACGCACTTCGCCTGACTTGCTGGTACCCTTGCCGAGCGCACTGGTTATGTTCATCAGAATGTGAGGGTCTTGATTCTCAGGAAACGTGTAGCGATGAACTCCCACGCGGTTGGTAGCAGTCAATTCGGCAGTGAGTCCCAGATCTGGGAGCGCCACGCGATAGTAGCCAGGGAAAGCGCGTTCCATCTCATGGGAATACTCAGCATTCAGTCCGCGACGGTGCGACTTCGCGTTCTCTGCGGTACAGGGAATCACTAGGAAATTTCCGCCGTCGGTCGCGCCGGTGCCCACAAGTCTGGTGTGGCTGAATCCTAGGATACGCGGATCAGAGTAAAAGTAACCCGAGGAATTGGATGCGAGTGTACCCAGCGATGATACCGTATCCGGACTAAGCCGCACCATGCCGAACGGTACAGCGGCTCCTGGAAAGTTGTTGCCACACAGATAAGAGATTCCCCCGGTTCCGATGAAGGGATTCACGTCCTTTCCTAATGTTCCCGGTTGAATCGTGGGATCCGGTTTTTGCGCATCGCCGGCAAAGGTGGGCACCGTCAGGAGTTGATGGAAGGATACAACACCAACTACCAAAGCGAAATAGGTGCATGGTTTTGGTTTCATTTTCGATTGTCCGAGATTGAAATCGGGGGCATTGGCATGCCCGGCGCCTTTTCCCCGTACCAAGACTATTTTCCTCCTGTCACATCCACAAAAGCACCAGTCGTAAATGACGCGCCGTCTGAGAGCAGCCACAGAATGGCATTGGCCACTTCCATAGGCTTACCGCCTCGTTTCATGGGTACGAACTCTTTGACGCGATCGACGCGATTCGGTTCGCCTCCGCTCGCGTGCATTTCTGTGTAGATGAATCCAGGGCGAACTGCATTCACACGAATGTTCTCCTCAGCGACTTCTTTGGCAAGGCCAATCGTCAAAGTATCAATGGCGCCTTTGGAGGCTGCGTAGTCTACGTATTCGCCTGGCGAGCCCAATCGGGAAGCACCGGACGATACGTTGACAATGGCGCCGCCGTTTCCACCGTATTTCGTGGACATGCGTCGAACAGCTTCACGACAGCAAAGGAACGAGCCGATTACGTTGGTCGCAAAGATGCGATGAAGTCTCGCCGCATCCGTAGAATCCACCCTTATTTGCTTTTCCAGAATGCCAGCGTTGTTCACCAGTGCTGTAAGTGGTCCGAGCAACTTGTCGATTGTTCCAAATAGTCGCTTCACGTCGGACTCGACGGATACGTCAGCCATCACCGCGATAGCTCGGGCCCCGCTGTCCTCAATAGACTTAACGACGGCCTCAGCGGCCTCTCGGTCTTGACGATAGTTGACGCAGACCGAATAGCCTTGTTGACCGGCAAGTTGGGCGACTGCCGCCCCAATACCTCGACTCCCACCGGTGATTAAGATTACCTTCTTCATGAGCTGAAGTTCAACAGTCTGAGCCAAGAAAAATCCGCCTATTAAAGTATGCAGCAGTCTGTCCCAACGGCAACGAAGCAGATCGAACGGCAAGACCATGGTGTTCGATCTGTGCGTATAGTTGAAACTGGATTCGACGAGAAACGGTTTGGTGCTTCGTTGACGCGGCGGGGCTCATGAAGTGGTCTCCATTGACAATTTCGTGTCGCATGCCGTCGTTTGGAAAGTGCTGGTACTCCCGATACGACGATTTGCTTGTTGGAATGATCTGTGGGTCCATGCAAGTGCAACCTATTAGATAGACAAATGGTGTCAATGGCGATGGTTCTACAACACTTTGAACAAAACGTAGTAGAATGAGTTCAAAATGTTTATGCAAATGCGAAGCCATCTACGGGCCATCCGGTCGGAACTGCAATTGGAATGAATGACCTCATCTTCTTTTTGAGACGCCTCAGATCGGTTGGAAAGCTTGTTCATGGGCCCCACGTTTTCGTTGTTGCATTTCTCTTCTTTTGTGAGATGTCCACTTTGCCAACATGGGCACGCGCTGACGAAAGTGTGCGGCTGTCGGCGGTTCGAAAAGCGATTGCTATTGGGAAACCATCGGAACTGAAGCTTTTGCTCGACAAGATCCCGGATGAGTTGGTGGCTGAGCTTGTTCCCGAATGGGTCGGCTTGTTAGACCGCAAACCGTTGGGGCTCGATTGGACCGTCCTCAAGACTCTTGAACGAGGGCAATTCGCAGCGATCGAACAACCTGGCCCATTGTTGGATCGGCTCCGGAAGTATCTCGATCACAACGAAGCAGCCACGCGAGCCATCGCGGTAAACGTGCTGGTTAAGCTAGGTTCCCACGCGTTGCCTGCAATGACAGATGGCTTGCGCAATCGAAGTCCGCGTGTTCGGGCTGGGAGTGTCGAGGGCCTGCATCGGCTAAAAGTACTGAGCGAGTCGGATGCCGTGAGTGCAAGTCGAGACTCCGATGCTAGGGTTCGCTTTGCTTCGATACAAGCGCTCATCCCATCGTATGGAACAGGACCAACTGAAACTTCAATGGATCGGTTGCTTGAAATGGTGGCCGATCCAGAGACCGCAGTGGCTTGGCGAGCAGCCGAAATACTCGGCAAGCAAGCGAATCGGTTGGATTCCAATCGACTACTGCCAGTACTGGTGCCAGCGTTGAGTCGATCATCTGTTTCCTTTGCCGCCACGGAAGCATTAGCTCGAATGGGTTCCGATGCTCAGCCCGCGATTCCGAAATTGTTGGAAGCCTTCCCAGCGGGTTCGGCACGCGGCACTTTCAGTCGCGATTCGGTTGAAGTTGCGCTTCCCAGAATTGGAAAGCCTTGCGCCGAGGACATACCGAAATTGATCGCGATGTTGGACGGGGAGATCAAAGGAAGTGAAGATTGCGAACGTCGCATTCAAGTTTTGAATGTACTGTCTCAAGCTGGAGCGACGGCCTCTGCGGCTGCAGATTTGCTTGAGCGGATCGCGGTGCGAGATGCGGCGTTGTCTGCGGAACAAGACAAGCGATGGGAGGCAGTTAAGAAAACAGATCGCGGGAGGGATGTCGAGGACATTCGATTTGGATTGTCTACCCAGTTGGCGATGACATCGCTTTGGGCCACGACACACGATGTCGAACGCTTTGTAAAAGTCGCCGGAGAATGTTCGTCGATCGAACCTTGGACTTTGTCTTTCGTTTTACACGACTTGCCGATGCCCGAACAAATTGTTTTGACGAAGCAGTTTCTCAAGAGTCCGAATGTTCGCTTGATCAACTGTGCCCTTAGCACGATCAATCATACGGCCAAGCCTGGGTCGACGGCCATAGTCGAGCTCCGACCGATTCTGCGTTCACTCCTATTCAGCGATCAGACACAAGATGAATCGCGTTTCGAAGCTTACTTGAACACCGTGACTGCTGATTCAGCGGACGAGCAGGAGATGCTTCAGTGGCTCGATGGCAGCCAATTGGATTTGGCAAGTTTTGCCAAGATTGCCAAGCGATTGGGTCTTCGTCAAGCGGAAACTTTGTCAAGATTGCGATTGGGACTGTCTAGCAAGGACTGGACGACTGCGAACAGTTGCCTTGACGCTTGTCTATCGCTGGATACTGAACCTGAAAAGGAAGCAGCTCGCATATGGCAACTTAAAATGTGCGACCCAAGAAAACTGTTGGATTGGCTCGTAGAACATAAGTCGTCCAATCCTGTGTTGCTGACTATCGCGTCGAATGAGATCAAGAGCAGTGACTATTGGATAAAGATTCGAGCCATCGAGTGCCTTGGCAACATTGGGCCTGCGGCCTCGGAATTTCTGCCGGATATCCAAAAAATCTTAGAAAGGGAAAGCAAGAAAAAAAATGCGTACGAATCACCGGATTGTCAGGCTTGCATTGATGCAATTTGTCAGATCACAGGTGACACTCAACCGATGGATGATCTGGTCAACCAATTGAAGCAGCCTAGTGAACGTGGGCAGGAAGCATATGGAGATTACCATTTAATGGCCCTGCTCAAAAGATCGCAACGGCTCGTCAATCAAAATGCGGATTTGATTTTGGAACGATTGAAGCGATGTACCGACCCAGAGTCGAAATCGATTGACGCTGGGGACGTCACTCGTGAACGAGACTGGATGAGGTTGGCTAAGTCAACAGGTGCTCCCCGTGCGATTGAGTGTCTTGAAGCGTTGGCTCGTTCGAAGGATTGCTTGTTGGCCAAGGCCGCGAAGGAAGTGCTAAATGAAAACTAGGCTCTTTTTTTATAGTCGTCTTTCGCTTCGCGAAAGATCGGAAAAGACAGAACTTTCGCGGAGCGAAAGTCGACTATTTGATCGTTTAGAAACAGAGCCTATTACGTGGCACAGGCTTCCAGCGTGTGTTCTGAAGTTTTCTGCCATGATTGCCATGATTGCCAATACTGCGGTCGGCCAAGACGACTTGTTTCAGCAGCCAAGATACGATCGAACGACCAGTTCGTTTAGCTCGTCTTCCAGCCGAGGTGACAACACGTGGGAAAGACGCGAGGGAAACAGCCTACCGCTTGCGGGAGGCATGCAACCTGAATGGGACGAATTGATTGATCTGAGAGTCGATTGGCTGCCGATCGAACTCGATTCGTTGGGCGAGATCGCAACCCTTCGCGGACGATTGATGATGGTAACGGGTGACTCGGACGACGTGGTTGTCCCGATCACATGGCAGCAAGCGATTACGATTGCCATGGCCCGTGAACCGGCGGGCAACTCGGATCATGATTCCGATTCCGAGCCCTTGAACCTGAAATCCAACGTTGCATTGACAAAGTGTTGCGTTACCAACGAAAAAGGCGAGTTTGTTGAACAGATAGAGTTATCGGAACTTCGAGGTGATCGACACATTCAGCGTGCGTTTCGGGTGTCCACAGGGTTGGGCACACACGAAGATCGATCCGATCTCAAATTGGGTCCGTTGATAAAGTGGTCTTCGAAGGATTTGATACTCGAAGGCTCGCGATCGGTGATCCAAATGCCAGCGAAGCCCGCGCTGGATGCAATCATTGATGTCTTGCAAACCGCATGCAAGGATGGCCAGGGCTTTGATTCGTTGGCGATCCTGAGGGCAGTCAATGCACTTCATGCTTTGGGTAAAGACCGAGCTTTGCAGAAGATGGAAGCCTTTGTGAAGCTGCGAGGCTACGGTGGTTTTCGTGACGGCACAGACAATTTGTTTTGGATACTACGGATCCTTTTCGAACCGATTGAATTGGGCGCGAAGATTCCCGTCCCAATGGCCTTTGTCAATAGCGTTCGCGATGCAAACGAGGGGGACTGGCCATTGAATCCGATCGTGGTCGTGAAAGATATTCCCTTTCGATTCATCGGAGGTGGAATAGGAGGAAGTGGCCATCCGGAGCATCCGGAAAGTCACATCGAATACGTGCGTCGCCATTGTGTAATGCGAGATCGACCACTTTCGCCTCAAGGGGATCCAATTGCGGTGGCGCAGGAGCTGCTTCAAAGTCACTTGATTCGCGGACTGGGGGGCGCTGCCGAATACGGCGAGAGGGATGTGAAGCAACAAGCGATCACGCTTCTGCCTAAGTCATCGCTTCAAGCGCAGGATGAGGAACCGGAAAGCATTGCCGTCTGGAGTGATTTGGTAGAACGCAGTGTGTTGCGGCCACACTTATGGAATGACGCGTTGCAGTGCTTTCGAGCAAAATAGTCTGTCTCCCCATCTTTCTGTCATCCATTTTCCTGTCAGAATCGGAGTCGGAGAATAGGCTACTTGAACGCGAAATGGCCGCTTTGAAACCACTATCTGACTTGAGGCACAAAAACACATGTGGAATACAACGTACGGTGAACGAATACTCACCGGTGCCGAGCGACGCTTGGTTGTTATGGAGAGTTGGGCGCTATCCGATTCCATTTCCGAGTTCAAGTCCATCGGTAGATCAAGTATTGAAGTTGTCTTGTTTGATCGGCTCACATGGCAGCAACAAATGCTGTTGCTCGAAAGGGTGTTAATGGCGCTCATCGAACCAACAATACCTGCTCCACCTACCACCGCGTTACTGGAAGCAACTGTGGCAGCGATCTATGCGCAAATGGTCATCAGTGTTCAAATGGAAATCGACCTCATCGAGCCGGAAGACGATTCGAGCAATGCTTACGACCCATTCGGCGGTTTTTACGTTCGACAACAAATCCTCGATGCTCTTCAGGAACCGATGGACGTCGACGAACCAGAGGGTGATCCCTTCGAGGAATATAGTCTATCTGTGGAATGCGACGAAATCGAAGAATGGGAAATGGTTATCGAATGCTTGCGAGGGCGAATCCTGGCAGATGAAGACTGGCAAATGGAAGCCATCGTCATGGACCTTGCCCCCTCGACCAGCAAGGATTTGAAGCAACTGATGGGGATAAAAGGGGATTACTTTATCGACATCCCACCGGACGTTACGGATGAGGAGGCTGAGGCAGCACGGTTGCGAATTATCGAGATTGGGCGAAGACTCCAAAAGGAACCTCCGTTTTGAAAGAGCAAATGTATGCCCGAACTTCCTGACATCCGGCTTTATCAGACGACACTCCAGCAGAAGATTGTTGGCCAAGTTTTGCAGGCGATGGTTGTGCGAAGCCCTTTTCTTTTGCGAACTTGGGAGCAGGAGCCAGCGGCATTGGTAGGCCTGCGGGTCGAGTCGGTCGAACGCTTGGGAAAGCGAATTGTTTGGTGTTTTGAAAAGGACTTATTCGTTGTGATCCACTTGATGATCGCTGGTCGGTTTCACTGGAAAAACAAAACGGCATCGCCAACAGGCAAGAACGATCTGGCTGCATTTCAGTTCGAGCATGGAACCATGATGTTGACTGAGGCCAGTTCCAAAAAAAGAGCAGGGATGTGGATAGTTTTAGGACGGGATGCGGTCGGCGCATTGCACAAACCGGGCCTCGATCCGCTGAAGTGCAGCCTGGAGGATTTTAGAACCGTGCTCCTACGTCGAAACAATACGCTCAAACGAGCCTTGACCGATCCATCTCGATTCGATGGCATCGGGAATGCGTACAGCGATGAAATTTTGTTTGCAGCCAAGTTGTCCCCCTTGCAGCGTACTGAAAACTTAAACGCAGACGCGGTGGAGCGTCTTTGGCAATCATGCAGCGAGACCTTGAATTGGTGGATCGAGTTGCTGCAGGCCCAGCATGCGAACGACTTTCCTGAACGCGTAACCGCCTTTCGACCCGAGATGTCGGTTCACGGAAAGTTTGGAAAGGAGTGCTTCGAATGCGGCGCTCCGATTCAGCGTATTCGATATGCCGACAACGAATGCAATTACTGCCCGCGTTGCCAAACCGAAGGCCGCATCCTGGCCGATCGATCGCTTAGCAGGCTACTCAAAGACGACTGGCCAAAGACTCTGGAAGAGCTTGAGTGATCGTCCACGCCGCTCGAGATGGGGACGCTGGCCGAAAACGGTTAAGGACAACCGTTCCACACTAGGCATAAAAAAAACCCGACTTAGTTTGCACTAAGCCGGGCTTCTCTATTTTGAAATCTGGTGGTTGTCACAGTGACCGTTGACACGGCCAAAGTTAGATGAGTTTTTCCTGAAACAAGATTTATGCTCACTTATGTGCGAGGAACGACAAGCGTCCCAAGCTGTAATTATCCTTAGAAAGGAGGTGATTCAGCCGCAGGTTCCCCTACGGCTACCTTGTTACGACTTAGTCCCAATTATCAAGCTGACCTTCGGCGCCTGCGTCCTTGCGGTTCGCTCAGCGACTTCGGGCCCTCCCAATTCTCGTGGCTTGACGGGCGGTGTGTACAAGGCTCAGGAACACA
>JANMHA010000096.1:0-2689 GCA_031374925.1 Pirellula sp.
GTCGTGCCGCAGCGCGATCGAGTCCATGATCGCCGATTCCCGTTGGTGGGACGATGCACGAAAGTCGCTGGTCGCTTCGGCAACGCGTTCTCCTTTTCAAGTGGAAGTAACTCACGACACAGAGCCAGCGACCACTTCCAAGCTTCTCGATCTGCTCGGCCCGACTGATGATCCCAGCATGCTTGGTCGTATCGGACCGTATGAGATCATCGGGCTCTTGGGGCAAGGCGGAATGGGAGCAGTCTTCAAGGGCTTTGATCGATCGCTTAATCGCTTCGTAGCGATCAAGATGTTACTGCCGCATTTGGCTGCTTCGGGAGCCGCTCGCAAACGGTTCGCTCGCGAAGGACAAGCGGTCGCTGCAGTGGTCGATGATCATGTGATGGCGATTCACTGCGTTGATGAGTGGCAAGGCATTCCGTATCTGGTCATGACCTATTCGCGCGGCGTTTCGTTGCAGAAGCGACTCAGCGACAACGGTCCTTTGGAAGTTCGCGAGATTCTGCGTATCGGCATGCAAGCCGCCAAGGGACTCGCTGCGGCTCATGCGCAAGGCATAGTGCATCGCGACATCAAACCCGCCAACATCTTTCTCGATCAAAACGTCGAACGGGTGCAGTTGATGGATTTCGGCTTAGCCCGCGCCGTTGACGATGCCAGTCTCACTCGCTCCGGCACACTCGCTGGCACACCACAATACATGTCGCCTGAGCAAGCTCGCGCCGAAACCGTCGATCATCGCAGCGACTTGTTTAGCCTCGGCAGTGTGATATATGCCATGTGTACCGGTCACGCTCCCTTCCGAGCCGAATCCAGTTATAGCGTTCTGCGATTAATCACCGACAAAGAACCTCGACCGATCCGCGAGATCAATCCGGATGTTCCTGAATGGCTTTGCGCGCTCATCACCAAGCTAATGGCGAAACAAGCTAGTGATCGGTTTGCATCGGCCCAAGATGTTGCCAAGCTTCTCGAAGATTGTTTGGCTCATGTCCAACAACCAACCATAGCTGCATTACCGAATGGACTTGTCGAAAAATCAGTACCCCCTGTTATCTCGTTTCGCTCTCGAACCATTGGAGTCTTCGCCATGTTCGCTGTGGTCGGTTCCATCGTCGTGGCGATGTTGCTGATGCAACCTCCGGACAAAACAAACCAAAACAGTGATGAAAATGTGGGTGGAGTGCAAGTTGCTTCAAACAACCAGGCTGATGCGCATGATGCCGGCATTGCGAAGTTGACCGAGTTACTCGAAATGCAGAAACGGCGAGAGAAGTCCGTCCGTCAATTGAGTATGGTTGGCAACATTAACCAATCCCAACAGATCGCTACCGAACGTCACGAAGGCGAATCGAACGAAGAATTTATCAAGCGATACACTTCGCCGGAAAAAAACTTTGACGGGCTTGGACCGTTTCCAATGTTGATTGAGCGAGACTACACCGCCGATTCGGGGCACGTCCGATATGGTGACCTCAATGGTAAGTTACCGATTTCGTTTCGGGAGTGGTTTTTCAAGCGAGATGTTTTCACGCAGCTTATGGGCGTGGAGGATGGTCACGGTCAGGCAACGATTACCAAGAAGCCAGCGGATGAACTTCGTCAACCATGGTCAGGCTGGATTCGGGCTGACGTCTACGCCTTCCGCCCTATTCTCGATCACGAACTGTCTACCGTTCTGGAAAAGGCAGCATACACGCCTGGCAGGCCTGATCTCGGTGGACGACCGTTGTTTCATTTAGAAAAAAGGGAATCCGCCGATCATAATGCTCAATGGATCGCCACCTTTCTTCATCAGGAACCAAGTCAAGTAAATGGTCGCCCAGCCGTTGAGCAACTTTGGTATCGAGTCTTTTGGGAACAGGTTGACAAAGAGCTTCTCATTACTCGCGTTGATGAATTGAGCGTCGTAGGTGGTGCCAATTCAATGCCACTTCGAGTTGCTTTGGTCGACGAATACCGAACGATTGACGGTGTCAGTATCCCTCACCGCGTTCGCATGTTTATGTTCTTTAATCCTACGGGTGTGCTCGGTGCCGAGTTTGTCGCTTCGGAAGTGAAAGTCAACGACGGGTTTGTTATGCCCACGCAATTGCAGATTCCGGCTGGTACTTCTGTTACAGATGAATTGAATGGCAAAAAGTATCGCCAACCCATCGATGAACCGAAGAACAATCAAGGCTCACCCAAAGCACCGATCGGTAATTCTGAAAGCACGACCATCAATCCGGATATTCCAGCGGAAGGAAAACCAATCGACAAGGACAAATTGCTTAATGAACTCCGCGAGCGCGATGCCAAATTCAGCCGACACTCGGTCGAGTTGGAACGAACTTGGGATACGCTCACGTCAGCGCGCAGTGAGGCTGCACAATATCGACATAACAGCATACGTTTCGGCCAAGCTGACCCTGGCATACCGGAAGGATTGCCGGAAGATTATCAACAGCCGCACCGCATTCGCTACATTTGGACAGGGCAAAACTTTGACAGCACGTTGGAGATTCTTGCCGATCTTGAAACGGCAATTCATCCCGAGCACGGTAAACTCGCGGCGCGAACGATCGAAAGCGATTGCTTCAATTATCAACGTATCTGGAATCTCGATCAGGAAATATTTTCGCATAGCTCGGACATTGCGAAGCTAAGTGGCGGTAAAAAAGCATGGGAGTATCTTCTACCAACCGGC
>JANMHA010000116.1:0-44392 GCA_031374925.1 Pirellula sp.
GCCGCAGGATTGCACTTTGTATGTGTGATTTTTTGCCTTTACGCACGGCTCGATTCGTAAACTCCAACCATAGAAAGTGCTGATGTTGCGATGTGCTTACTAGCCATTCAATATCGCGTGGTTTCCGAAAGTCCGATCCTAGTCGCTGCCAATCGAGAGGAGTTCTTTGATAGAAGAAGTACGGCCCCCACAATTCAATCGGGTAAGCCGCGAATCCTATGCCCCACCGATCAACGCAATGGTGGAACCTGGCTTGGAGTTAATCAGCACGGCATATTTGTAGGTATCTGCAATCGCCGAACCATGGAGCCTCTTGGGAGCAATCGTTCTCGAGGACTGTTGTGCAAAGAAGCCTTGAAGGCAACTTGCTCGCGCACTGCTCTCGAACGGATTTTGGAGGAATTTGACAAACACCAGTTTGAAGCCTGCAACCTTATCGTTGTAGACCGAGATGCTGGTTTTGCGATTCACCACGAAACGGAAAACGAAATCATCGAGATGCAATCTGGGCTGAATATTATCGGTGGTCGCAATTTAAACGACCCTCGAGATGAACGTGTCCAACTTGCAAATAGGCTGCTTACGCTTCAGACGCTTGACTCACCAGTTAAGTTCCTGGCTGTTGCTAGCAAAGTTTTTGCGCGAGCACCGTCTCCGACTGGACGTGCTAACATGGTGTTGCGTGGCGCAGACTACGGCACTGTTTCAAGCACGTTGATCGCGCTAGGGGCAAAACCCCGCGATGCGATTTACCAGTATGCTGATGGCCCTGCAGACGAGGCGAGATACGAGGACTACTCGCCTTTGCTCAGAGACATACTCAGCCGTGGCTTGCGAGAGGCACGTACGAAAGTTTCGTTGGCAGATTAACCAATTGTTATTTTTCAACGGAAACAAAAGCCCTGCCTTGGTAACAAGACAGGGCTTTTTTATTTTAGAACGGCTGTCATAGATGTTCCCATCGAGCGCAGCGATCAACGCCTTGTTGCAGCTCTAAAAAAAGTGGATTTGCAATTGGAGAAGATGCAAACACTATTTGGTAGAGCTAGGCTTCTGCCGAGCCTGCGCTGCATAGGTTCGGTTGGAGCCTCACCCCACCCAGGTAATAAATTGGTTGGACAAACTCGACGTAAGCATGTTTCAAGGGATGGCTTCGCTCTCCCAAAAAATGCATTCCGCCGCTCGCCTAAATTCAGGGATTTACTCCGCTAGCGTGGTTATTTCTCCGCGGGCTCTAGTACCAAGAGCGCTCCAAACCGACGCGGCGATCGATTCCGAAATGACTTGAACTCTGCCGTCAGCAAAAACCGCCTGAATGGTACTTGAATGGCGGGAACTGAATCCCAGCTCAATGTCTTCGATCAAAGATTGTGACCCGTATTTCCAGGCGTTGATGGGTACCGCAGTCGATCCCAACGCCTCCGACATCTCGTTGGATCCCATGCCGGGTGATCCGACCGACCAATGGTCGATGATTTGAGGGTTTCCATCACGGTCCGGGCCGACGACACCAGGCAAGAACAAAGCTTCGGCAATTAGCAGCGTGTTGGTCAGACCATCGGTGAAGTCACGATGCCGAGTTTGGCTATTCGTGTAGAGGGCACCATCTTGAGTTAAGTCACCTATCTTGGGCCCGGGACCACTTTCGGCTTCGATGGTTCCAGAAGCGCATCCAAGGTAGGTGCACGGAATTCGATCCTCGATAATCTGACCGTACGATTCAGGTGCACCGGAAGACGGACATCGAAAGATCGTTAACATGGTTCGCATGGCAGCTATATTGGGCGAAAACGAATCCCAGGCCTGATCCGGATCAACTTGATTACGCAGGTTACTCTGCTCAATAAACGGCAGGATCTGTCCGCTCCACATGAAACGATGGTTACTGGGCAAGGCCTTGGACGTTTGGCAACCCGATGGGAATTTGCCAAATGCATCTGCGTGTTGAATGGTTGCCAATCCGATTTGCTTAAGACTGTTAGCGCATTGGATTCGCCGCGCTGCTTCGCGCGCAGCTTGAATTGCAGGTAGTAGCAGCCCGACTAGCATGCCGATGATAGCGATAACGACGAGGAGTTCAACCAACGTGAACGCAAATCGCAGCGCACGACGAGACATTTTTTCTACATTGCGTTGAGAGGTACGCATGGTTTCTATCCAAAATGGATTTCAATAAAGACTGCATCCTACAGGAGAGAGAGAGGATTTGTCAAAAAGAGTGTCGCCTTTCGCTCCGCTAAAGTGCTTAAGTAAGCATAGCGCACTTTCGCGGAGCGAAAGGCGACAATACGCTCCAGTTAACGAAACACCCGTACGAAATCGACTTCCAGTTTTTGCGGAAAAACAGTCGAGGCATCCGGGTTTCCTACGAATCCCCCTCCGACAGCTAGGTTGATTAGCAGATGAAATGCTTGATCGAACGGAGCTGGAAACTCGCCGCCAGAAGAATCCCATTCCGTCATCGTCTGGATTGGCTCATTGTCGACAAGCCAGACCACTTTTTCTTTTCGCCAGTCGATGCTGAATGTGTGGAAGTCGTCGGTGAAAGTCCCTTTCTTCAGTTCAAAAACAGCGGTTTTGAAGCGATTCTTCGGCGAAGTTTGCCCGTAGTGCAAAGTAGCGTGGATTTTGTTTGATTCATGCCCTTTGAACTCCATGATGTCGATCTCGCCGCTGGCCGCCCAGCCGCCATATTTTTCGTCGCTGGGAAGCATCCAGATCGCTGGCCAAATCCCCTGCCCCTTCGGCAGCTTGGCGCGGATATCGAATCGCCCATATTTCCAATCGCCACGACGTTTGCTCCGAATCCGAGCAGAAGAATACTCACGAACCGTACCGGTTATGTCCGCCTTGTCCTTGTGTGCTTCGATAATTAGCTTGCCCGATTCCACTCGAACATTCTTTGTCCGGTCTGTATACAACTGGAGCTCTTGATTGCCGCCACCGAATGCGTTGACCTCGATTTCCCATTTCGAATAGTCCAGCGTCGGACCATCAAACTCATCAAACCAGATGGGATCATCTGCTCGACAATTGGAAAGAATAAATACACAAAGGAAGCAGCCGAGTGGGTATCGCAGTTGAGTAAACAGCATGAATTGTTCTTAAAATCGAGATTTGGAGTGCTCCGATTCATCGGAGCTTTGAGTTCATCCTGCGTCCGGAGCCGCAATGAACGAATAGAAATCCATTTTACGACCGCAGGCATGGGAACTCAATCAGCAGCCGCGTGATTCAAAGGCTGGAATGAATCCCAGCGCTCCAAATTGCTACGCTTCGAGGTCAAAGCTCATGTAAACACCTTCTTCCTGTTGAGGTTTGACCGCTGAAGTTCCAGAGACTTCACGTCGCACCAGCATTTCCCATGTCTCTTTCTCGATCTCCAAGATCTCGGCTAAACTCTCCATCGCTCGGATATCCCGAGTTTGGCCCGACAGCAGCAACAACTTATTGAGAAAGACAAACAGATCGGATTGTTGCCTCGCAAGCTCATGCGTGGGATCAACAATACCCTCAAGCAGCTCGGTAAAGATGTCTTGAATCAGGATAACCCATTGTTTGGCCTCCTCCGCTTGCCCCTTACGCCAAAGGTCTTGAACAGCGATGGTTAGGCCATGAGCTTTTTGCAACAACAACCATCGCAATTTTGCGGGTGTGGCAGATTCCACTTCTTGCCGAAGGAACGCGTCGTTATCGAACATAGAGAAGGCTGCGCCGTAGGTTGAAGAATTTCCCTTGTCTCGCTTCTTCGGATGCTGCAGCTTTTGTGCTCTTGCAAATCCGCGTTAGTCTCCGTTTTTGTCCAGATTGCTCCGTTCCAATCGCTAAATTCGTACCGACTCGCCTGCTGCCTTCGATTCGACTATTATGGTAAGCGTGATATTGTAGGTGATTTCCAAACAAAGTTTCCTTTCTAAAACTCTCAAGAGGGTTGCTCATGCCAAAAATGCTTGCGTTGTTAGGTTTGGTATGCGTTGTTCTTTCGGCGGTTGGCTGCAAGCCAGAAGCAGATCGAGTTAGGGACATGGAGGCAGCTGCGGCCGTGGTTCCCAATCCGGAACCAAAAATGCAGGATCAAATTGCCAAAGTAGGGGTCGGCGTGAAAGGCAACTCCCTTGATGACATCAAAGGTAACGATGCACGCATGATCATCGCTGGGCCAGCCAAAGCGTTCTTCAATGTAAGAGAAAAAGTGGTTTTCGAAATACAACTACCTAGCCAAACCAAACTTTTCTACGCAAGCAACGGTCGGCATCCCAAAACTCATGAAGAATACATGCGAGAAATCGTTGGGCCGATCCAGCTTCCAGCGCTGCCTCAGGGAATGGTCTATAAATACCACCCAGACGATCATGAACTCTGGGTCGAGGCCGAAAAACCAACGGAACCTGCCAAACCATAATTGGGGACGGGTTGTCGATCATCATGCCAACACTTTCGAAATTCGTAATTGCGATTCTTGCCTTTGGCTTGGTGGCTCACGTTTGCCTAGCCAATCAGACCCAAGAGACAGAAGTCGGCATTGCGTATTTCGAAAAACACATCCGCCCATTAATGGTGCAGCATTGCTATCAATGCCATTCGGCCAAGTCCAAGGAACCTGAGGGAAAACTACTGCTGGATAGCCGAGGTGGATGGCTCGAGGGGGGCGAGAACGGGCCAAGTGTTGTTCCGGGTGAAGTAGATTCGAGCTTGCTCATTCGTGCAGTTCGTTACACCGATCCAGATCTGCAAATGCCGCCCATCAAACCTTTGTCGACAGACGATGTCGCGAAGTTGGAAAATTGGGTTCGGATGGGTGCGCCCGGACCAGGCAGCTCAGACGTAATCGTAGCTGACAATCCAGCAGATCCAATTGCAGGAAAGAATCACTGGGCTTTCAAACCCCTCTCGCAAACTCTTGATCGGAAACGACCTGTAGCCGCGGCGCGAGCCAATCAAGATTGGGCTGTGTCGCCGATCGATGACTTTGTTATGGTTAAACTCGCGGAACATAACTTGAGACCAGTGCAGGACGCGGACCCCCGCGATTTGGTACGGCGGGTTTATTTTCAACTAACGGGACTGCCCCCTTCGTTCGAACAGATCGAAGCTTTTATTGACGAAAAACAACAAGATGCACTGGAGCGGCTCGCGGATAGCTTGTTGGCGTCACCCGCCTTTGGTGAACGCTGGGGCCGACATTGGCTCGATCTCGCTCGGTATTCCGACTCGAACGGTTTGGACGAGAATTTCTTGTTTCGTGAGGCTTGGCGATATCGCAATTGGGTCATCCGTGCGGTCAATAACGATCTGTCGATGGATCGATTTGTACTTGAGCAACTCGCGGGTGACCTTCTGCCATTCGACTCAATTGAACAACGTGACGAGCAGCGCATTGCGGCCGGCTTTCTCGCTATCGGTCCTAAGGTGCTGTTGGGGAATGACGAAAAGAACCAGCGCATGGAGATTGCCGATGAGCAGATCGATACGATCGGCAAAGCCATACTCGGGCAAACACTTGGGTGCGCTCGTTGCCACGATCACAAGTTCGACCCAGTCCCAACCGTTGACTACTACGCGATTGCAGGCATCCTTGCCTCCACCAGCGTGATGGAGAAACGGCATATGCTCGGTGAACAGCGGGTCATGGAGCGGCTGGTCGGGCTGGGGTCTACAGGAAATCAAGCCGACGATGCTTACGAAGAGTACTGGCGGGGCCAACCCAAACTGAGCGACAAAAAGAAGAAGGCGGAGTCTGCCCTCGAAACCCTCAAGAAGGACAAAGACGAAAGTGCGTTTTCTGTACTGCTCGAGAAGAATCGAGAATCTGTGGCTATCGAAGCCATCAACTACTGCAAAACCCGAGAGGAACGCATCTCGGCTCAGGAAGCGCTGATCGCGGAAATGGCAAACTCGATTGCAAAACCGCCAGGGATCCCACCTCGGGCCATGATCCCAACGGATGTCAAAACCCCCTCCGACGAGCATATCCGCATTGCGGGCCAATTCGATCGATTGGGAGAAAGTGTCCCTCGTGGTTTTTTGACGGTACTTAGTCCAACAAAAAGAATTGAAATTCCCTCGCAGCAAAGTGGACGCATCGAATTGGGGCATTGGTTGTTCGATCGAGAAAGCCCAGCCAGTCACCTTGTGGCCCGCGTGCAAGCCAATCGCATTTGGCACCATCTCATCGGCGTGGGTTTGGTTCGAACGGTCGACAATTTCGGCCGCACTGGCGAACCTCCCTCCCACCCGGAACTGCTTGACTATTTGGCGAGCGAACTCATTAGGTCAGGTTGGTCCACCAAAGCGCTAGTCCGACAGATTGTCTTGAGTCGAACCTTCGGGCTCAGCAGTAACTACGACGCTACCAATGCTGCGACTGACCCAGAAAACCGTTTGTTATGGCGGGCTCACCGGCGTCGACTCGACCCAGAATCCTTTCGGGATGCGATGCTGGCGGCCGCAGGTAGGCTCGATTTGACCCCGATGGATTCCTCGGTCTCGTATCTAGGGGATCACGCGACCGCGGTGGGTGCGAACAAGGTTCGGAGACGGACCGATTTTCCAAATCGCAGTATCTATTTGCCGGTGATTCGAAACGATCTCCCTGAGCTGTTCAACGTCTTTGATTTTGCGAATCCGCATATCACCTCTGGAGCAAGGCCGAATACTACCGTTCCGAATCAGGGGCTCTTTGCTCTCAATGACGAATTGGTCATGCAGGCAGCCGATGCAACGGCCAAACGCATTTTGGCAGATTGTCCAACCAAAGATGTCGGCAGAAGAATAAATCGAATGTTTGAATTGATTCTTCAATCGCATGCAGAGTCGGACCAGCGGCAAGAGTCCGAGTCCTTCTTGTCCAAGACCGAGATGCTTCTTGTCCAGGAACTTGGTGAAGATGCTGAAGTTCGCGCGATATCAACCCTTTGCCATGCGTTGTTTGCTTCGAGTCGGTTCCTGTTTTTGGAGTAATCTCAGACGATGACCTGCAACAATTTTTCGCCACGCTCCACACGCCGATCTATGCTGCGCAACAGCGCATGCGGTTTTGGTCAAATCGCATTGTCTGGACTGCTCGCTCAAGGAGCACCGTCATATGCTGCAGATGAAATAAACCCCTTCATGTCAAAGCAGCCGCATTTCAAGCAGCGGGCCAAACGTATTATTTTTCTGTTCATGTGGGGCGGTCCTAGTCAAGTTGATACGTTTGATCCAAAGCCACGACTCAACGTCGACGACGGCAAGCCGTTTTCGCCCGATTCGGGTGGCGCTCGTCCCAACCGCGGGAACCTTCTTGGCTCTTCGTTTGGATTTTCACAGCATGGCGAAAGTGGAATATGGATCAGTGAGCTATTCCCTCACTTAGCCAAGCAAGCCGATCGATTGTGTGTCATTCGATCGATGCATACCGAGGGGACGGCACATGGTGAAGCCCTTTTGCGTTTGCACACTGGGCAGGCCAATCTTGTCCGACCGAGTGTAGGTGCATGGTTGAGCTATGGACTGGGATGCGAAAATGAAAGCTTACCCGCTTACATCACCATTTCGCCACCGCGAGGGCACGGCGGCGTGCAAAACTACGGCAGCGCGTTCTTACCAGCTATTCATCAGGGGACGGCCATCGGTTCAGCAGAGACCCCCATTGCAAAAGCCCAGGTCTCCAACGTTGGCAATTCGCGAATGGATAAGAGCTTGCAACGGCAACAACTGGATCTCATTCAAAAACTGAATAGCCAACATTTGCACCAAGCTGAGGCGGATCAAGGGATCGAGGGAATGATTGCCAACTACGAATTGGCTTTTCGAATGCAAACGACTATTCCTGAGATCATGCAGTTGGACAACGAAACGCAAGAGACCCGAGATCTCTATGGCATCGGAGCGGAACCGACAGATAACTTCGGACGCCAGTGTTTGCTTGCACGTAAATTCGCAGAATCGGGCGTGCGATACATTCAAGTTTCGACGGACTACACGTGGGACCATCATAAGAAGCTGAGGCCGGGCCTAATAGAGGAATCCGCCAAAGTGGACCGTCCCATCGCTGGGTTATTGACGGACTTGGCCCGTCGCGGATTGCTCGAGGAAACGTTGGTGGTATGGGGCGCGGAGTTTGGTAGAACACCAACAGCCGAAAACGGTGATGGCCGCAATCATCATCCTAAAGCGTTTACAATGTGGATGGCTGGCGGCGGCGTCAAAGGGGGCTTAACGTACGGTTCGACCGATGAATTCGGGTATCAACCTGTGGAGAATCCAGTGCACATGCATGATTTGCATGCGACGATGCTTTATGGTTTGGGGATAGACCATCAGCGACTGACTTTTCGCCATGCAGGCCGCGATTTCCGATTAACGGACGTACACGGGCACGTCGTCACGGAGCTCTGGGGTTGAGGGTTGAGGGTTGAGGGTTGAGGGTTGAGGGTTGAGGGTTGAGGGTTGAGGGTTGAGGGTTGAGGGTTGAGGGTTGAGGGTTGAGGGTTGAGGGTTGGAGGGTTGGAGGGTTGAGGGTTGGAGGGTTGGAGTGGGCAACGCCGTGGAGCGTTTCCGTCCGATCGGAGCTTGCCTCCGACGGACGCCGTTTTGGCGTACTAACAGTGCTGCTCAGACCTGAAAGTACCGCACTTCGCTCCCGCCTCGACCGCCTTAGGCGGTCGAGGCGGGAGCGAAGTGCAACCGTTAACGGGCCGTTATTTAGGACGCCAAAACAAGGTTAAGGGGAGGCAAGCTCCCGCTCAACCTAAGCGTATCAAAGCTCAACCTAAGCGTATCATGGCAAAACCTAAGCGTATCATGGCAAAACCTAAGCGCATCAAGGCAAAACGCGAATTTTGATGTCTTTAAAATCGATCGGAGCACCCTCCGATTCAAGGCAAAGGTAGCCCTCAGCTGGCGATGCGTCATTGCCGCCAGATACCTCATGCCCGTTGACCCAAAGACGCACTTCGCCATTGATTGCCCGCACGTAGTAATGATTCCACGCTGGAGTCCCGAGGCTGTGGTTGGATTTAGGAAAACTCCTGGACCCGTTGGGAGACAAGGGCGGAAACGGCTTCAGCTTGGACTTGCCCACTGGAAAAATATCGCCATTGGTCGTGAACCAATCCGCTTTCTTACCCGATGATTTCTCGTATTTTTCCGTATAGCCGTGGTCGAGCACTTGGACTTCGATCCCCGCACTTGGCAGTCGATCGGGCGGCAAATCCTTTAGCGCCTCTTCAGGTGTCCAAAGAAAGAAGCCTGAATTTCCTCCTTCGGATAGGTGGCGCCATTGGCCTACAAATTCAATATTCTTGTATTTTTTTGCGGAACGAAGGACGCCGACGGGTTTGCCAGTGCAATGGACGCTTGGACCATCCCAGACCCATGTGTCTTCGTTGCAGTTTGCCCTAACAAAGTCCTCTTTCCCGAGAGCGATCCAATCGGGACCGCTGCTGACGATCCTTGCAAACGGTTCTGCACTTGGTCGGCCTTCGTTGGGTTGCTGTGCCTTTGCAAATGTCAACAAAACAACAAATAAGCACTTAAAACACAGGGCATAAAAAGCAACATTGCGAACCATAGCGTACTTTCCTTCCAACGGAACATTTTGAAATCGAGGCGGGCATCACCTAAAGGCAGCATAGCAGATTACCTTTCCGCCATAACGCTTCGACCGCGTTCTTTGGCAACGATGATATGGTCGAGGACACGGATACCAACGAGATCACCCACTTGGACCAATCGATCAGTCACGGCTTTGTCTTCGCGACTCGGAGTCGGATCGCCTGAGGGGTGATTATGCACCAACAGGATAGCAGAAGCGGAGTCGCGAATTGCCGCCCGGAATACTTCGCGAGGATGGACGAGGCTGGCATCCAACGTCCCGACCGTGATCAAATGGCTATTGATGGGTCCGTGTTGCGTGTCCAGGGTAACGATGTGAAACTCCTCTTGCTTGCCATCGATAGCCAGCCGACTAAAGGCTCGCATGCAATAGTGGATCGCATCATCGGAACCACGGATTCGATCTGGAGGTTGTGCCTGCTGGTCCCTAAGTGAAGCGATTCGCCGCCCCAGCTCGATACCCGCCATGACTTGGGCATAGCTGTCTTTTCGGATGGTTTTGCTTATGTTTCTCAGTTCTGCCAAACTGGCATCGGCCAATGCCGCCACACGTTCCGCAGGGAAACGATTGGAAAGCTTCCTGCCGGCTTGAATCGCGGACTCGCCGACAATTCCAACCCGAATCAGGATGGCGATAAGCTGCGCATCGTTGAGTTTGGCTGCCCCGTCTCGCAACAGTTGTTCGCGCGGCCTATCCTGCTCTGGTGATTGTTTGATTTGGTCTCCGTAAACTTGGCTATCGATCCAGTTTTCCGGAGTGCAGTTGGCATTGCGGACCCAACGAAAAAGCTCCTGTTTGTCACGTTCTAGTCTACTAAGCAAGCCGTCACGGGTCAGTTGATTCAATATTTTGGTGACGTAAGCAGCATTTGCATCTCGACATACCTCTTTTGCACCGTCAGATGAAAAATCATCCAGCTCACGGATCGCATAAAGGATCGACGTCAGCTTTTGTTTGCGATGGTCGCTCATGTTCAGAGAAAAACAGGACAGGAATTCAACAAAACGACGACGAAAGTTGACGGAAAGCCTGGGTTACTTACCGGCCCTCTAGAATTCTCCAGATATGATGGCGAAATACCACAGGGGAGGGGGCCAGAGAAACGACATTTTGTGTAGTTTTAGATCCATGTTGCCTTCCTACCACCGATTTCCTACCATTGTGTTGTGATAAAGTAAGGCGATTGGGAAGGATTTCCGTTTGCGATTTTGCAAAGCATCTGCAAAATCTGGCGGTTGCCCTCGCATTTGTTGGTTTTACATTCAATTCCTAGCAAGAAAATTACTATGCGCAAGCGAATTCAAAGCATACGAAACAGGACTGGTCGCAGACTGTTTTTGGGTTTACTCGCAACCTCGATTTTGGCGGCATCACACGCCACGCCTTTCAGTCAGGCCGCGGATCAAATCCAACGCGTTTCGCAAGTTGACGAGCCTCCGGCGATTACAAAATCCGTTGTTCGGACGGTCAGAATGCTTGTCGAACAAGCGCATATCTTGCACCCTAAATTCGATGACCAAGTCTCTGCCCATGGTTTCGAGATTTTTCTAAAAAACATCGATCCGATGAAGTCCTATTTTCTTGCCGCGGACCTCGAAGAGTTTAAGCCTTATGAGTACAAGTTGGATGATCTGCTCAAAGTCAGCAATATCAAGTTCGCGTATGTTGCTTACAAACGCTATCTAGAACGTCTGGAACAAGTGATTCCCCTTGTCCACCAGCAGATCGACGCGCAACATGATTTTACCGTCGCAGAAACCATCGTCTCCGATGCAAAGGAGATCGGTTACGCAAAGGACTTGAACGAACTCACCGACCGTTGGCGCAAGACCATAAAGCTGCAAATCCTGTCGCGGCGAGCCGATGGAAAGACGGAATCCGAAATCAAGGAAGCATTGCATAAGCAGTATCGAATGGTCTATAACGCAAAATCGCAAATGGATGTCGATGAGTTGCTCGAACTCTATCTGACATCGCTGACCAGCGCTCTGGATCCGCATACGACCTACATGGCCCCACAAGAGCAAGAGGAATTTGGAGTTCATCTCAAACTCGAACTTAAGGGGATTGGAGCAACCCTGCGACCAGATGACGGAACAACGGTCGTCGAGACACTCGTCGCGGGCGGCGCCGCCGATTTGGATGGCCGAATCAAGATCGGCGATCAGATCGTTGCCGTAGCTCAAGACGATGGATCGTCCCCGGTTGAGACTCAAGACATGAAGCTTAAGGACGTCGTCAAGATGATCCGTGGCGAAGCAGGTACGAAGGTCAAATTGCATGTCAAAACAAAAGCCGGAGGTGACATTCAAGTCTACGAAATCACTCGAGCTTTGATCAAACTTGAGGACTCGGCCGCCCGATCCGAAATCATCCAAAGTGGAACGAAATCCGACGGTTCACCCTACAAAGTTGGCTACATTAACTTGCCCAGTTTCTATTTGGATATGGACGGTGCCAAGTCGGGCAAAGCAAATTTCCGAAGCACCACGGCTGACCTCAAAGTAATCCTCAAAACCTTCCGCGAATCCAAGGTAGACGTGGTCGTTTTGGACCTAAGCCGAAATGGCGGCGGGTCGCTACCTGAATCGGTTTCCACTACTGGGCTTTTCATCGACCAGGGTTCAGTCGTTCAAGTCAAATCGCCTGACGGAAAAATCGAATCGCTCGACGACGAAGAAAGAGGTGTTTCTTGGGACGGGCCGCTGGTCGTGAAAATCAGTCAGATGAGCGCTAGTGCCAGTGAGATTTTTGCAGGAGCTATCCAGGACTATGGTCGAGGTATCATCGTTGGTGACCCCAAGACCCATGGAAAAGGTACCGTGCAAACTTTGATGGACCTGGCGCCATATATGTTAGGGCCAAACACGAAAAAGTCCTACGGGGCTTTGAAATTGACGATTCAACAATTCTATTTACCAGACGGTAGATCAACGCAATTGGAGGGTGTTTCATCCGATGTGGTCTTGCCATCGATCACCGCCAAACTGGATATCTCGGAGAGCGACCTGGACTATCCGCTACCGGTCGACAAAGTGCCTGCACGACCTCACAAAAACTACCGTATGGTCGATAGCGCCATGAAAATCATGCTGCAACAAGCCGCCGATCAACGCATCGCAACCAATCCTGAGTTCGAGAAACTTCTCGCGGAAATCGATGCCTACGTTAAACAAAAGGATGACAAGACAATTTCGTTAAAGGAATCCGATTTTCTGGCCCGACGAAAAGAACTCAAGTCGGATAAAGACGAGGAAGAGCTTATCGACGCCAAAGCCGAACGAAACAAAATCTACAATCCAAGTTACTACAATCAAGAGGTCTTGAACGTTGCACGTGACTACGTTGAAGTGCTCAAGACTAGCAATAAACTGATTGCGAAGTAAATGAGTGACTCGAAATACTCGGCGGATAGCATAAGTCGTGCTGAGCTCAAAATGAACGGTGGTAGGCAACCAAGGGGGTTGCCTATCTTGTTTTGGATAGCCATCGGAATATTTGCGTTGGTGCCGGTCGTCAGGTGGATTCTGTTCGAGACCGACCACCAATTCGCCAACATGGGCGGGGTTGGAACGGCCCTAATCGGATGCCTCGTTGCCTATATTGGAATTTGGAACCGTTTTGGGACAAACGCAAAACGCAAGTCCCTGCTATTGGTCACCCCTTTGTTGATCGCTGCGATCGGATATTCGTTGTTCGAATTTGTTGGTGTTACAGGCGAATTAATTCCTGTCTTTCGGGCACGTGTTTGGTTCAAGAAATCGACCCCAATTGTGGGTGCCGTTTCTCGGGACGATCGCCAAGTGGTTGCCGCTCGAGAAACGGCTTCCATCCCTTTCGAGTCGACTCAGTTCCTCGGCTCCGACCGCAACGGAATCATTCAGAACCAGGAGTTCTCTACGGGATGGGAAAAACAGTTGCCGAAAGTCGTTTGGAAGATTCCAATCGGCGCAGGTTGGTCTAGCTTTGCCGTCAGTCGTGGCCTAGCTATTACATTGGAACAATTAGATGACCAGGAGTGCCTGACGGCGTTCGAACTGACGACTGGCAAAGTCGTGTGGAGAGCCAAATCGCCGGGACGTCACACTCAAGCCTTGGGTGGCCTAGGTCCGAGGTCCACCCCAACTGTACATCGCGGCAAGGTCATCGCGCAATCAGCATTAGGAATCGTCTCCTGCGTCGAACTTGAGACTGGAAAAATCAATTGGCAGCAAGACCTCTTGAAGCTTGCTGGAACCGATCAAGAAACATCGGAAAAAGCGATCCTGTGGGGACGGAGCGGCTCCCCTCTAGCGATTGATGATTACGTGGTGGTTCCCTTTGGCGGCAAAGCGGATTCACCTTCCTTGACATCGCTAATTGCATTTGATTTGGAAACCGGCAAGGAAATATGGACCGGCGGGAATCAGCAAATTGCCTATTCGTCGCCGGTGCTTTTAACTCTTTGCGGTGTGAGCCAAATCGTCAGCGTCAACGAGGGAGTGGTAACCGGCCATGATCCAAAGAACGGCAAAACACTGTGGTCAACTCCCTGGCCGAGTAAATCCAATGGCGATGCGTGTTCCTCGCAACCCGTCGCGGTCGATGACCGTCGATTGCTTCTTGGTAAGGGCTATGCATTGGGCTCCAAGTTGATTGAGCTAAAGTACAGTGGCGATCGCCCTGAAAGCCAATCGGATCCAGCTTGTTGGAAAGTCGATACGAATTGGGAGAGCAACCGCGTCTTGAAAACGAAATTCACTAGCGCCACCGCTTACGGAGGGTATTTGTTTGGGCTCTGCGATGGTGTGTTGGAGTGCATCGATCCAAAGGATGGAACTCGGGTATGGCGAGGAAAACGATACGGCCACGGGCAGACCATCATTGTCAACGGCCACATTTTAGTGACCACCGAAGATGGCCGCGTGGTTCTCATTCCAGCTACAACTTCAGGCCAAGGGCGAGAGATTGCTCAAGTGCCTGTTCTAGAAGGGATAACGTGGAATGTTCCCGCTGTGGCAGGGCCATACCTTCTGATTCGCAACGCAACGTTCGCTGCTTGCCTCATTTCGAATAAGGATGCGGGGCAAGATGCCGGATCCGTTTCCCAATAAAGACCGCGTCATCCTCGGCTTAGACCCAGGTTTGGCCATCACCGGTTATGGAATCATACGAAGCGGGCAAAAAATACAGCTCATTGAAGCGGGGGTCATTCGGATTCGTCGCGATCAACCCTTGGCCGCACGGTTGAAGGAACTCTACGCCGGCATCATGGAAGTCTTTGAGAGTTTGCCGATCGAAGAGGTGGCAATTGAGCAGCTCTATTCGCATTACGAACGGCCCCGGACCGCAATTTTGATGGGGCATGCCCGAGGCGTTTTGTGTTTAGCCGCTGCCAATTCCGGAAAGACCGTTCATTCGTATGCCCCGACCAAAGTAAAATCGCTCTTAACCGGAAACGGTCGTGCTCCCAAGGCTCAAATGCAACTAGCCATCCAACACCAATTGATGCTAAAAGAAGTACCAGACCCACCCGACGTGGCAGACGCATTGGCGATTGCTTTATGTCATCATTTTGCAACCGGGCCCATCGCGGAATTACTCAAGAAATCTAGGAAACCACTTTGATTACCAAAGTCACGGGACAGTTGCTGACGCTCGCCGATGATTGTGCAACGTTGAACATACCCCCGTTCGAATACGAAATCGCCATTCCTGAGTACACACGTCGACATCTGCAAGCGGAACTTGGTAAAAGTATCTCGCTTCACACCATTCACTACATCGATGGGAATGCAGCCCAAGGTGGTCGACTGATGCCGAAGCTGGTCGGATTCTTAACCACTATCGAACGCGACTTTTTTGAATTATTCTGTTCCGTTGACGGTGTAGGCGTGAAAAAAGCTCTTCGCGCCATGGTCCGCCCCGTTCAAGACACGGCCGTGATGATTGAGCAGCAAGACGCCAAGGCGCTTTCCACTTTGCCAGGCGTCGGACCTGCGACTGCAGAGAAGATCATTGCCACACTGCGTCGCAAGATGCCGCGGTTTGCATTGTTGGTACGTCGTGAAATGCCAGGCGCAGAAGTGCAAAAACCAGGTGTAGTCGACGAAACATTTCAAGCTTTGCTGGTACTTGGTCACAACGAAGCCGACGCTCGTCGGCTGATCGAACAGGCCTTGGTTGGCTCGAAAAAGTTCAAGGACACAGAATCGATGATTCAAGCCATCTACCAACGGCAAGCCACTGGTGGCTAATTTGGAGTGCCCCGATTCATCTCAAATTTGGAGTGCTTCGATTCATAGTAAATTTGGAGTGCTTCGATTCATCGAAGCTTTCAGATCGTCCTGCGCAAGGTATTACCATGGCTGCCCCGACAAAGTCCCACGGTCACATGCTTCACTATGCGTTCCGGTTATGCGTGAATACGGTACCGCATGTACCATAGAAGGCACGCAATCGATTTCGCATCCGTTATCTTCTTGTCCCGCAGAAGGCTATCTATTTCGGACCACGCTAGAATCTTATTGTCTATTTGTTCGCCCGTTTCGCGGGCGGTTTCGCCCGAGGACAGTCCATCAGCAACGAAAAAATGCATCTTTTCGTCAAGAATACCGGGAGACATCGCAAAGGTATGAATGTACGTCATCCGTTCGGCTCGAAATCCTGTTTCTTCTCGCAGTTCTAAGATGGCGGTTTCAAGTGGGGTAAGCTGCTTGTCCAACGTTCCTGCAGGAAGCTCCAAATGCCACCGATCGATTGCAGCTCTATAGGTTCGAATCATGCAAACTTGATTTGGGTCGACCAACGGCAGAATGACCACTGCGCCCGGGTGCCGCACAATGTTTCGGATTAGCCGCGTTCCGTCTGGGAGCAACTCCTCAATCTCCTCGATTGAGAATCGCTTGGCTTGAAAGATCTTCTTGGGCTGACGCATCGTCGTTAACTTGCAATGCGTTTCGAAGATTCGTGAGCCAACTGGTCCACATGCCGAAACTGCATCAAGAAGGCATCCTCGGGGGTATCTTCATAAAACGACTTCAAGACGCCCGTCGCGCGGAACCCGAGATGCTTGAAAAAGAGCTGAGCTGGCAAGTTCGTTTCTCGCACTTCCAGTACGATTCGGTTACGCCGCTGATAGGCAAGTTTGGAAACTAGCTTCTCCACCATTGACTTTCCGATAGTCTGCCGTCGAAACTCGGGGTGCACTGCAAAGGACAATATGTGAATCCGAGTCTTGTGCAGTTCATAGATCATGAATCCCGCAACTTCTTCATTTCGTTCCGCCACCATTCCAATGCAGTCTCGTTGACGCAGGCAACGGATAAACTCTTCCTCGGTCCACGGAAACTCGAAGCTTTGTCCCTCGATGGCAAGGACCGATGGCATATCGCGACGAATCATCCAGCGAATGTGGACGCAGGATTGATCAGATTCGGTGCTGGACATTGGGAAATCTTCCTTCCAAGAACGATCTCTTTACCTAATTGATTCAGTTGCCGTCCTTCCTTGGGCGGCGATACCAGGACAGTACCAAAGGCCGACTTCGAAACCAAGATGGCTTTTTAAATGGCCAATTCTTAAAGAACTGCAAAGTACATCCATCTTAGACACTTGGTATTTGCGAAAGCAGTGTGTGCCTGATTAATAAGCAGCTCTGTGCGGGTCCCTCCTGTAGGGCAATGCCTGCATTTTGGGCATTGCTATCTATTCGGACTTAAGTCCTTGCTGGCATTACGCTTGCAGCAATGGTATTGACAGCTAACCAACCATCTTCTCACTATCCATGGAGCAGGCCTTGTTCCGAATGGAAGGCTGATCGTTCGCGAAGGATGCAGGTGAATGATCTTGAAGTTTTGCTGCAACCCGACTCCCCCGCGAAGTAAGCAAAGAATAGGAAACTCTCTGAATGAACCTTGAAAACAACGCTTCCAGTACTCAGTCTGTTAATCAGTGGCAGATGCCAGCCGATGCTTCCCCTTTAGAAAAGAAAACTTCAACTCGAATTCGCGACAAGGCTGCGGATGAGGCAGGCGAAAAGCTCGCTGCTGAAATGAGGGTTTTTAATTCAGTTGCTAACGAATTGAAGGCAAAGCGGGCGACATCCCTTTCGTCCACGGAAAAGCGACGACTAGTTTTCGAAACCGCGACTGAACTTTTTGGTGTTGCGCCAACGTGGACAGCTTTCTATCGAGAAACGATCGGAGGTGGCGGGGTAGCAAGGGCGCTGTTTGTCGATTCTGACGAGGCTCGCGATTACGAGTGCAGTGAAGAGCACTCCAAGGTTCTTGAAATGCTAACCATTCTTCGTTCTCGCGATCTGCCCGAGAATGACCCCCACGAACAGCAGCGCATGATAACCGTAAGGATACCGAAAAGCTTGCACGACGCGATTTGCGACGAAGCAAACGAGCTGAGAGTTAGCGTCAATAAGCTCTGTATTTCAAGGCTTCTGCAAAAAGTCGATCCGGCCATGATTCCATCCTCTTCACAAAAACGAAGAGGACGTCGGCCTGGCTCGGCTGGTGTCAAGCTCATTGCTTCGCAGGAGCCGTCGGTCCAAGTAGAATCCGACCAGGCGTAGTCCAAAACGAATCGCGAGGCGAGGCGTTTAGAGATTCAGCGTTCATGGAATTCGCGAGAATTCAGTTGCGGCTAAATGCCCTCTCAGTGTTTCGGAAGCGGCTCCGCCGCGGTATGCTTTAGTTGCCTGGGAGGGGCGTGTGATCGCTTTGCGATTTCGCAAAGAGGAAAGTCCGGGCTCCGCAGAGCAAGGTGGTCGATAACGTCGACCGGTCGTAAGACCAGGGAAAGTGCAACAGAAAGTAAACCGCTGAGATTGCTCAGTAAGGGTGAAACGGTGGGGTAAGAGCCCACCAGAGTTCAGGGTGACTTGAGCTGCTAGGTAAACCCCACCTGGAGCAAGAACAAACAGAACGGCATGTTGCTGGCTGGCTTAGGCCTGTCAGCGCATAGATTGCTGCTCGTAATCTCGTACGTTCGGGTTGATCGCTCGACGCCTAGGGCAACCTAGGCGCTAGATAAATGATCGCAGCGCGAAAGCGAACAGAACCCGGCTTATGACCCTCCCAGGCTTTTAGACGAGCGGCAAAGACACAGCCGGCAATAGTGGCAGGCATGCTCCGTCGTGCCGTGCGCTCGTCTGCATTTCCTGCGATTCTAGGTGGACGGCACATGGGATGTGCCTACTGCTTTGACTTTTGTCGGCTGGGTCAGCAACGGGAAGAATTCAAGAACGTATCGAATCCTATTAAGCTCAATTGCGATGCGTTGTTCGGGATATTTCGTACCACAGAACAATGTTGCAATCTGCGCTGCATTCGAAAAAAACCATCCGAAAGTCGCACCATCATAAAAAAGGTGCCTCCTTTTTCAGTAAAAGGTGTCGCCTCTTAGTCGAAAACGTGCCACGTGTTATGCTGTTCGCGGAGACGGAAAAAGCCAACCTAATGGGTTGGCTTTTCGTCGCTCATTTTCTGGCTGAGGCTATCGAGAGACGTCTGTCTCAACTCCGTTTGATTCCGTTTTGACCATTCGAGCAGTCTGCTCGCCGGTTAAGTTGGAGGCAACCCAAGAGACATAGCCGAAATCCACATCGCTCAGTCGAGAAAGAGGAACCGTCGTGAACTTGCCGTTTTCCTTCAGCAGTTTGATTTTGTCAACGTAGATTACTGCCAATCGCGCGTTGACCCGATACGCGCCGCTATTGTCGACCCAGAATCGGTATTCAGCACCTTTGAACGCCGAGGCTGGCTTGAGCGAGCCGACACCGAACAGTGAATCCAATCCGTCGACGGGGCTTTTTTCATCTTGAGGCTTCGCTTGATTTGGTACAGTCGACGGTTCTTCAATCGCGTCTTGATTGGAAGAAGTCGATTTGGAAGCATCGGAGGATTTCCTAAACAAGCTGTCGATGAATGCATTGTCTTCATCACCGACCGGTAACGTATTCGATTTTACGTTCGACAAGCCAACTTCAATAGCGATCGGCTTGCCAAAAAGATCGTCAATGGATGGTTCGGCGGCTGGTTTGTCATTGGATTTAAATAATTCGTCAATGTTGTCGGTAGGCTTTGACCCAGCTGGATTAGTATCCTCCGGTACAGCTGGCTTTGGATCCGACCCGAACAAGTCATCAATCGATTCTGCGGTGGCTGGTGCAGCTGGTTTTGGATCTGACCCGAACAGGTCGTCAATCGGAGTATCGGTGGCTGGTGCAGCCGGTTTTGGATCCGATCCGAACAGGTCGTCAATCGGAGTAGCGGTGGCTGGTACAGCCGGTTTTGGATCTGTTCCGAACAGGTCGTCAATCGGAGTAGCGGTGGCTGGTGCAGCCGGTTTTGGATCTGACCCGAACAGGTCGTCAATCGGAGTAGGAGTGGCGGCTTTGGGTGGAACGGTCTCTACGGGCGTTGGCTTTGGGTCTGTTCCGAACGGGTCGTCCAGCAGCGCGGGCTTGACTGGTTTCGCTGGCTTCAGTTCCGTTCCGAACAGATCTTCAATCGGTGGGTCTTTCTGCTTTGCTTCCTCAGGCTCCTTTGTTTTGACTTCTGGTACAATTGGGTCAGTGACGGGTGGTTGTGTTTCGATAACGGGTTTAGGTTCTGGAACGACCGGAACTGGTTCTACTATTGGAGTTTTCTCGACAACGGGTGCTGGCGTCTCAACGATAGTCAATGGGGGGGACACAATGGGAGCCGGAGGCTCCACTACGGGTACTGGCGTCGCAACCTTTGGAGCTTCAATTACTGGCGTTGGCTGAACGACAGGTGCTGGAGTTGAATTGACTTCCGATGGAAGCATGGGCTGAATCGCGGAGTTGGACGTCTCAGCTTTTGGGGAAACACCCACTGAGGAAGGCGGCTCGCTGGGCATGGAGTCGCAACCAAGACTTGTAGCTGGCGCACACGCTGGCTGGCCCATGACGACGCAGGGAGCCGAAGGCACTATAAGACAGCTCGATTCGCAGGAAACAATGGGTTCACAGCAATCTGCTACGGTGGTTTTGCAAGCGTCGCGGTGCAGAAGACGATCCATCCAGCGTCCCGCAGAAACAGGACTGAAGGTGACGAGCGTGCACATCGTTGCAACCAACGCCAGTCGAACCCAATACGTGAACGGCTTGGACATGAACCAAACTCCTCGGTAGGAAACTTGAACTCAGCAAAAAAGTGGAACAGCCACTATATCCGTCAAAACAGCTTCAATCGTAATTGACCCAACCAAAACCTGCAAGGAATTTGTGGCGACTGGGCAAAGCCAAACGCTTCGGCGAAATGGAACTTCGGAAGAAGTCTGGGGGCAATCTATTACTCATTCACCAAATCCTCTAGATTCTTACAAATCGAGGTTAGAAACTCCGAAATTGCCGACTTTCCTTTTGAATCAACATCTTAGGCTCCACCGGTCATGGCCAACAGTTTCCAAAAAAACCTAGTCGGAAGCTGGTCCCTCGAGCGAAAGTGCCTTTTGTTTCTTGGCCTAGCTCTGCTCGCCTCGCTATTGCTTGCGTTCTATGCAGTTCAAGTCGTAGCATCACAGCTTGTAATGGAAACAACCCGCCAAACGGCGAGGGATTATGCCAAATTGGTAATCGGTTGGAAGCACATTTCAATTGACTTCCAACCGGTTACTCAGACCGGCGTTATGAACTCGCCATCGGTAGAACTTACCCGTACCCCGTCCACGGAGCACCGGACGAAGGTTCTTGAAATGCTCCGCGGCTTCATGCTTCAGTCCCGTTACGAGTACGAAATACTTCGCATCGAAGATCTGTTGGAACACGAATTCCTTAGCGCCCCATTTGCTACGGACAAGAAAGACCTGGAAAAGATCAATTGGATCCATTCTAAACTGGCAGAAAAGGACAGTATTGCGGCAGCCGAAGCAAAGCTAGCTGAGGAAAAAGCAGCCGTCTCCGCACCACTTTCGGCGGATCCTAAAATTCAGGTAGCAAGCTTGCCTGAAACGAGTTCGTTAACAAAAAATACGTTAACAGGTCCGGCTTCCTACACTTTCCAAGAGGATTATTCGTCGGATTCGTATTACTATTATCATCCGATTGCGTTTGAGAAAATCTGCCTTCGTGAATGCCACACTGCGATATCCAGTTCCATGTCGTCGTCCACCACACCTTCACTCAATCCATTTCGCGTCATGAAGGTCAAAATGCCGTATGGCGACACAAGAGTCTCGAGCATGTGGAGTTATGCGGTCCTTAGCTCGATTGCGATTTGTACGCTCGCGCTGTCTCTGTTTTTTATCCACTGGATTCTCAAGAGACTGGTTATTCGTCCACTCAGCTACATGAAGCAGGTAAGCGAAGAAATCACATTGGGGGACACAAAACTGCGATTTACAGTTGATACGGAAGATGAATTTCACGAATTGTCCGAATCATTCAATCGCATGCTTCGGCACATGACTGAAACCCAGGAACAACTCCAGACCGTGAACACAGAAAAGGATCTGCGCGTCGACGAGTTGGCGAGGGTAAACCTACAGCTTTTCGAGGCAAATCGACTAAAAGGTGAGTTTCTCGCCAACATGAGTCACGAATTGCGAACGCCACTTAATAGCATTCTTGGGTTTAGTGAAGTGCTGCAGGGATTTGAGTCCCTGACGGACAAACAACGACGCTACGCATCCAATATTCAAAGCAGTGGCCGCCTACTCTTGGACATGATAAATGACATTTTGGACTTGGCCAAAGTTGAGGCAGGAAAGATGGAAGTTCGGCCGACCGAATTTTGTATCCTTTCGGTTATTCAGTCACAGTGTGAGATCGTAATGAAGATGGCGGAGGACAAAAACATCGATCTTCGGGTTGACTCAAGTCAGACGGAGATGCGCATCCTACAGGACCAGGGCAAGGTCCAGCAGATCCTGACGAACCTGTTGTCAAATGCAATCAAATTCACACCAGAGGGTGGCCTCGTTACCGTATTTTGCGAATGGCAAAACCAGGATGAGCTGCTGCTGTCGGTCGCGGATACGGGCGTTGGCGTTGCTCCCGGCGACTATGAGATCATTTTCGAAAAATTTAGACAGGCCAAGGGCGTCACTGGCAATGACGGTCTGACCCGCGAACATTCAGGCACCGGACTCGGACTTTCGATCGTGCGTGAGCTTTGCCGACTTTTGGGTGGCGATATCAGCTTGACAAGCCGATTGGGGTGCGGAAGCACTTTTTCAGTAATACTGCCCCGGGTTTATCGCGATGCAGCACAGCTTGCTAGTTCCATTGAAAAATTGTAGCCAGATCGGCACGAATTGAACGCGTACTTTATTTATCCACCAAAAACGGCATAATGCCGCTCCAAACGCTTTTCGCAACTTCCCCAAACCAAAGCATCTGCCTCGCCGATGGCAATCACCTACAAAGACAGCGGTGTCGACCTTGAATTGTATGAACAGTCGATGCAACGCTTGCCTCGACTCATGCACCGCACGTTCACTCCACGGGTTGTGCGAAACGACGGGGGATTCGCCGGCCTTTATGCCCTTGACTTCACCAAGTCTCTGTTTTCCCGCAACTACCAGGAACCGATTCTTGTTTCCGGTACCGATGGTGTCGGCACAAAACTTAAGGTCGCTATCAAGGCTGGAAGGCATTCCACAGTTGGAATCGATTTGGTAGCAATGTGCGTCAATGATGTTCTTTGTACTGGAGCAGAACCATTGTTCTTTTTGGATTATGTGGCAATGTCCAAGGACAATCCCCCACTTCTTGAATCAATCGTACAGGGGATTTCTGACGGCTGCATCGCGGCTGAATGCAGTCTGCTAGGCGGAGAAACGGCCATCATGCCAGACCTATACCAATCCGAAGACTATGATTTAGCCGGCTTTTGTGTTGGGGTGGTGGAAAAAAAGAATCTCATCACTGGACGCGACATCGCTCCGGGCGATGTCATCCTGGGTATCAATTCATCAGGTGTTCACAGCAACGGCTTTAGTCTTGTGCGAAAAGCGGTCTTTGAAAAAGCAGGACTCGATATCGCCAGCTTTGTTCCTGAACTAGGAATGACCGTTAGCGACGCACTCTTGACCCCAACTTTGATCTATAGCAAACTAACTCGCACCGTGTTGACGCACTACAAAGTGAAGAACGTGGTTCACGGCATCGGTCACATTACCGGTGGTGGATTGTTGGAGAATACGGAACGCATCCTGCCAGCCGACGTGGACTTGATATTCGAACGAGGCTCTTGGAAAATCCTTCCTGTATTTGAATGGATTGCGAAACTTGGAGAAATTGAACAGCGTGAGATGGAGCACGTGTTCAATATGGGAATTGGGCTAGTCCTCATTGTTAGCCCCTATTACTCAGCCCGCATCAAAACCATGGTCGAATCGCTTGGGTACGATTGTTGGAACATCGGGACCGCACAATCAGGAACCGGTAAAAGCCGCTATTCATCTTGAGTGATCGATTGACTGTAAAAATGTTTGCCGGCGCTCGCGAACGCGTGGGTTCTGATTTCATTGAGATCGAAGTCGACCTTCCGTTATCTGTCCGGCAATTCAAAGACCAGTTATCGGTTCAATTCGAATCGCTGCGATCCCTCGTTGAGTTTGGACGGATCGCAATTGGAAATGAGTTTGTCTCCGATTCCACCATCATCGACCTTGCACACAGTCATTCTGTGATAGCATTAATACCGCCCGTCAGTGGCGGTTAGAGTCCAACATCAAGAGCCATAAGCGCAACTATGAGCCAAACACTTCAGCAGAGTTTGTTTGAACAATTGGATGCAATTGTCTTGATCGATTCGCATTCGCACATCAATCCGCAGGCGCCGACCTCGACGTCTTTGGCGGATCTGCTGGGCTACCATTATTACACGGAACTGGCGCATTCTTCTGGGATGCCTAAACAACTCATCGAGGAGCCTGGAATTTCACCCCGTGAAAAAGTGGAAAGGCTTTTTCATCATCTTGGCAATATCAACAATACGGTTCAGTGGTCTTGGTTTGTCGAGCTTTCTCAAGAGCTCTTCGGATTCCAAAAGGATGAGATTGATAAATCCAACTGGGAGACCGTTTATGATCTTGCGGAATCCAAAATGCTTGAAGCCGACTGGGAGACGCAAGTGCTTACAGCCAGCAAGGTGGAAAAGGTGTTTTTGACCAACGATTTCGATGATCCCTTGGAAGGGTTTGATACCAATCGTTACATACCGTGCCTTAGGACCGACGACTTGGTGTTCCATTTGGCTCAACCCAAGGTGCAAGAACGTCTCCAATCCGCTTCGGGCCGAACGGCCACGAATCTGACGGACTTGAAACAATCGCTGGACGTGCTCTTTCTGCGATTCAAAGCCAGAGGAGCCAGGGCCTGCGCGATTTCGTTGCCACCTTGGTTCTGCCCAAAAGCCTATTCCGATCAAAGTCATGCCGCCCAAATTGCATTGGATGACCTCGTTCAATGTGGCAACGACGCGTCCGAGCCCAACAAGAAGACTATGGCCGAATGGGTTTTTTGGAAAATCGCGGAATTGGCCGAAGCGTACCAATTGCCGTTCGATCTCATGATCGGCGTCAATCGACGCGTCTATCCCAACGGCGTGTTTCAAGGGCAAGATCTGTATGACTCCCGAGTTTCGCTCATCCAGTATTCAGAACTTTTCAATGCATTCCCGAACCTCCCTTTCCCCATTTCAGTCCTTGCGTCGGTGACCAACCAAGAGCTAGTCGACTACGCCTGGATCTTCCCCAACGTTTTGACCCACGGCCATTGGTGGTACAGCAATACACCGAACTACATCCGGCACGATCTTCGAGGTCGAATCGAGGCAATTCCGCGAAACAAACAACTTGGCTATTACAGCGATGCCTACAAACTGGAGTTTATCCTGCCCAAGTTCCGAATGTACAAACGAATCCTTGCCGGCATCTTGGCGGACGATTTTTGTCGAGGTCAAGGCTGGTCGGAAGACAAAGCATTCGCCTTAGGCAAACAAATCCTTCGCGGCAACGTCGAACAAGTTTTTGATTGTAGGGCAGGCTAAAGACTTAAGGCTTAAGGCTAAAAGCTTAAGGTGTAAAGTGATGGAGTGACCATTCCTCCATTCCTCCATTCCCGTCACTCGTAGAGATAAATCGTGAAGAAAATCGGACTAGTCGGTTGGCGCGGGATGGTCGGTTCCGTGCTCATTCAACGCATGACCGAGGAGAGTGATTTCTCCCATTGCGAACCCGTGTTCTTTTCGACGTCCAATGCAGGTGGATTTGGACCAAAGATAGGTGGTCTTGACACGGACGAGTTGCAATTCGCTTCCGACATTGCCTCCCTTTCCAAGATGGATGTCATTATCACCTGCCAAGGTGGCGACTACACGAACGAAGTCTATCCAAAGCTCCGATCGACCGGTTGGAATGGCTATTGGATCGATGCAGCCTCCTCGCTGCGAATGAAAGACGATGCAATCATCATCCTGGATCCGGTGAACGATCGAGTGATCCGCAACGGCCTTTTAAGAGGAATCAAAACGTATGTTGGTGGCAACTGCACTGTATCGCTAATGCTCATGGCCATGCATGGTTTGTTTCAAAAAAATCTCATTCAGTGGATGACCAGCATGACTTATCAAGCGGCCTCCGGAGCCGGCGCCAAAAACATGCGCGAGCTGATAGCGCAGATGGGCGTGGCTCATAGCAGCGTATCGAGCCTCATTACCGATCCGGCTTCGGCGATTCTCGAAATCGATCGTCAAGTGGCTGCGACCATCCGTTCAAGTGACTACCCGACCGAACAATTCGGTGCACCGCTCAACGGCAGTTTGATCCCGTGGATTGACAAGGACTTGGGGAACGGTCAGAGCAAGGAAGAATGGAAAGGGAGCGCGGAAACGAACAAGATATTGGGGCTTTCGCCGGATTCGATTCCCGTCGATGGACTGTGTGTTCGCATCGGAGCGATGCGATGTCACAGCCAAGCGTTGACAATCAAACTGAAGCAAGACGTCCCGATGGATGAGATCGAAGATATGCTTGCTAAAGCCAATCCATGGGCCAAAGTGGTTCCGAACGAAAAGTCCGCATCGGTGCAACAGCTGACTCCGGCAGCAGTAACTGGCGGACTGGTTTGTCCGGTTGGTCGACTTCGCAAGCTAGCGTTGGATCCAACACAACCAGGACAATATCTGACCGCCTTTACGGTCGGTGATCAGTTGCTATGGGGAGCCGCCGAACCACTCCGCCGCATGTTGCGGATTCTCATTGGAGACTAAGGCGTTCGTCGGCTCAGACGCGTCGTTGCTTGCTGTTGCTCGATCCCGAAGGGATATCCGACAGTAGCCGGTGGTTGAGCGGAGCGACACCACCGGACGAAGATTCGTGCAGAGCGTTCCGATCCTGAAAGGATCGCAGAATCTGTGACCCTTTCAGGCAACGCTGTGAAGCATTTTCACCAGCAATTCGCTTAGGTTGAGTGGGAGCTTGCCTCCCCACTAGTAGCTGCCAATTATCGCCCCACTGGCATGAAGCCAGTGGAAGCGAAACACAGTCCTTTCCTTTCTCGGGGGTGCACCGCTTCGCGGTGACCCCCGGCTACTTGTTGTAATCCCTATCGGGATATAAGCGGCAGTATTACCGAGTGAAATGGATTCGCAAAACATCGTGTCAACCCCGAGCGTTTGACACCCCACCACTGTATGCCGCGCAGGTACTTTACTCGCTAACTTCTCAACAGCTCGATGAGATCCTTGGTCGACAGCTTGGCCGCAGAATGCGTGCCGTCTAGAATTCCAGCCACTAGATCCCGTTTCGTTTCGTGCAGCTTAAGTATCTCTTGTTCGATGGTATCTTGGGCAATGATTCGATACACCATGACCGGCTTGTCTTGACCAATGCGGTGCGCTCGATCCGTCGCTTGATCCTCAACGGCTGGATTCCACCACGGGTCCATGTGGATCACATAGTCAGCGGCGGTCAAATTCAATCCCGTACCGCCGGCCTTTAGCGAAATCAAAAACGCCGTTGCGTCCCCGTTTTGAAATTTATCCACCTCCTGTTGACGCGCCGCCGCTGGAGTTGACCCATCGAGATATTGGTAAGTGATGGCCTGTTCGTCCATCATTTCTCGAATGAGTGACAAGTGCTTGACAAATTGGCTGAACACCAGAACGCGGTGCCCCTCCTCACGCAGTTGCAAGAGTGTTTCGGAAAGCTGGGTCAATTTTGCAGACCCCTCTGTCCAACTTTCATGAACCATACGGGGATGGCAAGCAATTTGGCGAAGCCTCGTTAATAAGGCCAAAATGCGGAACCGCTGATCCTGAACATCGTTCAGCTTGGCGATCGCATCCGCCTCGCCAATCGCCGACATCCGGACTTTTTCGTAAACCGCACGTTCCGCCGGGGACAATTCAACAACCAAATTCATTTCGGTCCGAGCGGGTAAATCCTTGAGGACTTCCCCCTTGGTCCTTCGCAAAATAAACGGGGTCAATCGAGACCGAAGCGCAGTCTTTCGATCGTTGTCATTCTCTTTTTCGATAGGACTTGCGAAGCGATTGCGGAATTGATCCCAACCACCCAACACGCCGGGCGACACGACATGAAACAGACTCCACAGTTCGCCCAAATGGTTTTCGACGGGAGTACCCGTTAGCGCGACGGTCCATTTGGAAGGTATCGTCGCGATGGCCATGGAAGTCTTGCTGCGGCTATTCTTGATCGCTTGCGCTTCGTCCAATACCAAAGTCCCCCAATCGACTTTGGCAAGTTTGTCCGCGTCGCGCAAGGCTAAACCATAGCTGCAAACGACGATTTGATTCGGGCCAATGCTTTCGAGGAAATCCGCACGATCGGTTTCGCGATAGAGAGACACCTTAAGCTCTGGAGCAAATTTTTCGACCTCGCGCATCCAGTTGAATCCGACGGAGGTTGGCGCGATTACCAGTGCCGGTCCTTCTTTTGCCCTATCGAGAATGACGGCCAGCGTTTGAATGGTTTTGCCAAGTCCCATATCGTCAGCCAGAACGCCCCCGACACCCCATTCCGCTAACCGCCTCAACCACTTGAAGCCTTCGAGTTGGTAATCGCGAAGCGTTGCCTGAAGTCCGGCGGGCAGTACAGGTTCAAGTTTCTCCGACCGCTCTAGTCGTTGTAAGCATTCATTCCATGCGCGACTGGCATCGAATTGAAAATGCTCCTGCGCGCTCCGAAGTGCATGCGCGGATGTTCTATCGAATCGCAGGGTACCTCGCTCTTGGTTTACGGAGTCGTCAAGCTGACGAAGGCTCTTGCGAAGTTTTTCTGAAATGCGAGCCCAGCCTGCATCCCCCATACGCACGTAGTCGCCTTGCATGTTCGATGCACTTGCGTCGCGCAGGCCCTGCATAAGTGCTGAAATGTCTAGCGTTTCTTCTCCAAATTTGCATTCGCCGGTCAAGTTAAACCAATCGCGCTTTTGAGAAACACCAACCCGGACATTGCTAGCGGAAACGGTCCCGAGCACCTTTAGCGGCTTTTCCGACGTCTTGTCCCACAGAACTTCGATGTCAGAAGTCGTTTGAAGCACCTCGATCAGATGAAAGGCTTTGGAAAAGTCATGAAGGGTCCCTTCGAAGGCTTTGTCGTCGAGCCCCAATCGTTGCGTCAAATCATTCGCCAATGCATCTTCTTCTTCAACTTGTCGAACCAGTTGCACGGGTTTGTCATTGACTTGGCTTGAACGAACCATGATCCCTTCGCAAGGCTTGTGGAGACTCCCGAGCGAATCGCGAACTCGAATCCCGTAGTCTAGCGCTCCATCTTTACGGGAACGCAGGATCATGGACAGCGCCACCAGTTCGGGAATACATTCACCGCCAAACGATTCGGGCAGCCGGACGCTTAAAACCTTTTGAAGCTTTCGGGCTCTCTCAATCAACCCTGACTCATGTTTCTCGGTAATGGGTTCTAGCCGCAACAAGTCGCGAATCATTTCCAATTGGGATTCCGAAGCTCGAAAGACGGTGATTCGATTCAATTCGTCACACGCCGAGACCAGGAATTCGCCAACCACCGCCGCAGCGTATTTGTTACCGTTGGATTCAAGAAAAAACCGATACCCTTTCGGTTGCCTGACTAGGCTGACGATTCCATTTCCGGTGGCAACTGTTGCAGGCTGGCCATTGAGTTGCACATTGGCTTCGCCGATCAACTGATACAACGCCTCGCCTGGAGTCAAAGTGAGGTTAGCCGAGTAATGATCGGAGTTCCCATGGATTAAACTTCGGACGCGTTCGTCCGCAGGTGACAGGAGCAGATCGGACTGGAACAACGAACTAAGTCTTGTCCTCTTGCCTTTGTTAAAGCCACCCCGCTTCTTGGCCGTTTGCAGGATTGGCTCGATTCGAATGCCACTGGGTGATACCTCTACATTCCAAGCAATGCGGGAAGGTTCGTTTTCGATGGACGGTGCCAATTCCGCTGAGCTAGACTGGATTGGAAGTTCGGCCGTGACAATCCTGTCCAGCACCGAAAGGAGCCGCAAACTATTGTCAAAAGCAAAAATGGACATATCCTGTTTGCCGAGTTCAAGCTTTCCATCGATGATCTGTTGGGAAATCGCGGAATTAGGATCGCTTAACTCATTGATGATGTGCTGCACGAATCGGAAACTATGTTCGCAGGCATATCTTCCATTGGAAGTTTCGCAGCTACAGCCTGCCAGCGATCCCTGACGTTCGCTATTGGCAAATACATTTAACGAGTCCGCGTTCGATGCAAAGGTACCAACGACCATGCCATTGGCGTATACCTTGGAAATGCAGAGAGTAGCGGATGAAAAATGACCGTAGCCTCTCGCCGTCTTCGGAAACATGTTGACTAAAACAATGAACTTTTCTCGCCACTCGCGGATCTTGCTCTGATTGGAGGCATTGGAACCAGGCGCCACAGACTGTTTCAACAACGCGTTGATGTCGGACAAAGATGGAAGCACTTTTGACTCGCTTCCAGTCAAGCTTCTCAAAAGTTGCGCACGGGAGAGTGGTTGAGATGGTCTGCTCCGACCTACCATGTTCAGACGCCTTTCCGAAACGCATCAAGCTAAACAACTTAAGTTATATAGAAGTAGGCGGATTGTAGCAGACTTTCAGCGACAAAGGCATGTAGTCGTGGGGGCAGAAGACGCAGTTTGTCGACGTCTCGGAGATACGTCGTTACAAGAGGTTCGTCGACGTCTCGGAGATACGTCGCTACGGGGTGCGTGCTTTAACTATGCTTCGGATTCATGATCAAGCCTAGAATTTCGGCTCGCGAGGACAAATTATCACGAAAGACACCTCGCATAGCGCTCGTGACGCACATGCCGCCGGACTTGCGGATGCCTCGCATTGTCATGCACGAGTGACTCGCCTCGATCATGACGACGACACCCCTCGCACCCAGTTCCTGCTCCATCATGTTGGCGATGGTTTCCGTCATTCGCTCTTGAACTTGAGGACGTCTCGCGACTTCGTCGACAACGCGAGCCATTTTGCTGAGCCCAACAACTTTTCCGTCCGGCAAGTAGCCGACGTGAGCGCGGCCGTGGAATGGCAATAAATGATGCTCGCACATGCTCTGGAATTCGATATCCTTAAGCAAAACGATTTCGTCGTAGCTCTCCGAAAAAACTCGTTTTAGATGGATCCTTGGGTCTTTGTGCAGTCCCGAAAATACCTCCGCGTACATCCTTGCAACGCGTGCTGGAGTCTCAAGCAATCCCTCTCGATCGGGGTCTTCACCTACAGCCGCAAGTATTTCTCGAACGGCTCGTTCAATTCGCTGATGATCCACAGGGGATTTGGTTCCGTTGTTTCCGTTGGAATGAATTGAGCGAGTCGCAGTAATCGCGTCCGTGCGTCCACCGTAATCCAGCCCAGAAATCGTATTTGTATCCTCAATCATAGTTGAAATCAGTGCCTTTGGCACTTGGTAATTGGACGTGTCGCTAGGAGCTTCACTTGGGAGGTTTGCTTTGAATCGCCAACATTGTAGAGTGATGGGCAAGTGCAACCGGAAAAGGAGAATTAGTCATTATTCCGCCAGATAGTCACCGCCAAAATCGAATGAAAGTAACAGGCGAAAAGCATAAGCTTTGGTATTCTGGCGAACCTGCTTTCCTTTTGTTTTTCTAGACTTACCCCCCAATCACCCTTAAAACATAATGCCATGAGCAGTTCTGAACCAGATATTTCACTGAGAGACTTCCAGCAGTTGATCCGCACTATGTACTTTGAGAAAGATGTAGAACGCGGGGTTTCCGGTACATTCATGTGGCTAATGGAGGAGTTGGGAGAACTTGCAACTGCGCTCCGAAACGGTGACGATCCTGAAAACCTGGAGGAGGAATTCGCCGATGTTGTTGCATGGCTAACGACGATTGCCAATGTGGCAGGAGTCAACCTTAGCGCTGCCCTCCAAAAAAAATATGGGAACGGCTGCCCTGGGTGCGGCCTTTTGTCGTGCGAATGCCCTGCTGCGGAAAAGCCGTAGCCTTTCTACTTTGTAGGATTTTCGGTTCGATCGCGAATGTTTTCTAGGCTCGCGGATGTTTTCTTGGCTCTGAGGCCTTACAATGAGCAATCGAGGCGTGGCTTTTCTGCCCGTTCTTCTTTCTTATGGAAACAGAATCATGGACTCAATCAATCGCCAGATTTCCAGGGCTCGACGGCTTCTGTGGACACAGACGATCTTGAATATTTCATCGTGGTGTTTGATCATCGCTTTTAGCATTTGTTTTTGCGGCTTGCTGGTTCCCAAGATTTGGTTTCTACCATACACCTTCGCAAGTTGGAGCAAGGTTTGGCTTATCGGTGGAGGAGTAGCCGCTTCGCTTACGGCTTGCACGATTGCTCTTTTTTACCGCCCGAGCGTATTGTACTCGGCAGTCGAAATCGATCGTCGATTCGGATTGAGGGAACGCATCAGCAGTGCGCTGCAATTGGACCCGTCGGAAAAACGGTCACCGGTTGGAGAAGCACTGTTGGATGATGCTTCGAAGAGAGTCGAACGCATCGAAGTGCGAGAGCATTTTCCAATACGTTCTGCGCCCCAAACACCGTGGGTTGCCCTTCCCTTTCTTTCCTGCATCGCTTTATTTTGGGTTCCAGATGCGGAGCTTCCCGCATTGGAGAAAATGCCCGGCACCACTTCCGAACGTTTGACCAACATCAAAAATCAGACCAAGCCAATACTCGCAATGATCAAGAAAATGCGAGAGGATGCGGAAGAAAAGGATCTAAAGGAAGCGGCGGATGAATTCAAGAAGATCGAAAAGAAGTTGGAGGATTTTCAGAAATCGAGCACGGTCGACTCGAAAAAAATGCTCTCCGATTTCAATGAAATCAAAAAAGAAATAGAACGACGCAAAGAGTCTCTCGGCGGTTCCGATAGCGTCAAAAAGGCACTCGATAATCTAAAAAATATCGATAAAGGACCAGCGGAAAAGATTGCGGACGCGCTCAAGGATGGCAACTTCGACAAAGCCGGAGATGAGCTCGAAAAGATGTTGAACCAAATGAAGTCGGGTAACATGACCGACGACCAGAAGAAACAATTGGCCAAACAGTTGGATCAAATGCAAAAAGCACTTGAAAAAGCCCAGGATCAAGAGAAACAAGCGATCGAGGAAGCGAAAAAAGAGCTTGCCAAAGCTCAAAATAGTGGCGACTTAGAGAAGGCGGCCAAGTTGCAGAAAAAAGTCGAGCAAATGGAAGCCAACGCGAAAAAAGCCAAAGCGATGGAAGCCGTCAAAGCAAGTATGCAGAAGGCACAAAAAGCCATGCAGGAAGGGGACGAAAAAGGAGCTCAAAAAGCACTGGAAGAACTTAAAGAGGAACTTGGCGAACTGGCCGAAGACCAAGAGTCGTTGAAGGAAATGGAAGAGATGATGGAGAATCTCCAAGATGCCAAAAAGTCGTCGAGTTGCAGCGAATGCAACGGCGCAGGATGCGGCAAGTGCAAATCGGACAAAGAAGGCAAGGATTCCAAGAATGCCAAAGGAGAAGGAAAGGGTGCTGGAGACAGGGAAGAGCAAGAGCATGATGTCAAGAATTTTGACTCGCAAGTGCGAGACCAGATGCGCAAGGGGGAAACGACCTTCGGTGGCAAGGTTGGCGGCCCAAATCGCAAAGGAACAACCAAGGAAGAAATTCGAGACGCAGTACTAAGCTCAAAGCCCGATGATCCAGATGCCATCGAGAACATGTCGTTGCCCAAAGCGCAACGCGATCAACAACGTGACTACTTCAACTCGCTCCGAGACAAGTAGTATTGAACTCGACGCGGGCCTGCCGGTAATGCCTCCGCTTCCATCTCGATAGGGATTAATGCGATTGGTAGGTGCGGAGCGTTTTCGCCCGCTCGGAGCGCTTTCGTCCGCTCGGAGCATTTTTGTCCGCTCGGAGCGTTTTCGTCCGCTCGGAGCTTGTCTCCGACGGACGCCGTTTTGGCGTCCTAATGCACCGTTGAGCCCCTGAATTCACGTACACCCCTCCTGCCTCGAACCCCGAAGGCGGTGGAGGGCGGGGGGGGGGACGTATAGGAAGGGCGCCAAAACAAGGTTGAGGGGAGGCAGGCTCCCCCTCATCCTGGGACATGCGTTGGAGGAAATGCCGAAATGGCAACTCATCCACTACCGCCAATATCCTCGAACATTGTGTTCATGATCATCTCGGTCTCGGCCGCTTCATTAACCTCTAAGTCATGAAGCAATTCCCTCGCGTTTTTGGAAAGGCTTTCAAGATCGAGCGTCGCGCTGTCGGAAGCATATTCCACTAGCTTTTTTGCCCTTTCATGGAGTTCGGTATGTTGGTCTCTTAGCATTTGTGATTGTTGATATATTTGTGGAGCCTCCTCGATAGCCTCTTCGAAACAACCAAGGGCCTCGAAACGAAACGCCAATTGATCTCGGAAGACCTCAAGGAGTTCGGTGAATTCACTCCCATTTGCGATGAGTTCGGTAGAGTCAGAGGTTAGTTCCTTCAATCGAGTGACAACCGATCGAAGTTTCCGTTTCGTAAACGAAATTGGAGAAGCAGCATCGTGCGGAGTTAAAATTCCCATCACGGCTGGCAATTCGGCTTTCTTGGTTCCAGCGACCCTCGCTGGCGATGACGGTGAGGCTCGACGCTTGACCATCACGACGGTGTTGCCATTGCGATCAAAATTAATGGAGTCCATAAATGCCCACATCAAAAATAGTCCTCTTCCAGCGTCACCCGTAATCGCCATTTTTCGGGCCTTCGATGCCAGTTCCTTGACGTTAAATCCTCTCCCTTCGTCGCCGACTGAGAATTGAGCCTCGTCTCGTGTCATCCGAATTTGAACCCGCACCCTTCGATTCCTATACGGTAATTGTCCTAATCGCTGATTCACCAAGGATGTGTCGCCGAAAGACTCAGATCCGATTTCCAAATTGCCGTGATAAATAGCGTTCAAGATCGCGTGCTCAAGAGCCACACCAATTTGTACGCATCCTGCTAAATCGCAAATCTTCATGCCGGCACACATGCGCTGAGCCAGCTCTAACATGGGCGCAATCAGCGTAACGTCGTTTTCGAGCAAGTATTCGAATTGACAAAGGGTGGAGGAGTCAATAAGCCGTTTGAAGCTCGATTCCGAGCGAGTGAGTTCGATGACATGTTCGATCGTACCTGGCAGGAGTTCGCTGCATCGCGCTTTGGGTACGTAGCCAGCGGCACCACGTTGCAATGCCAAAGAGGCCAACTCTTCGCTCCCTTTGCCAGTGACCAGAATGACTGGCACGTACGGATAGTCTACGCGAATTTTTTCGACCAATTGCAAGCCGTCTAAGTTGGGCATTTGCATATCCGTCACAACCAGATCTGGAACCTTCACCTGCATTTTTCGAAGCGCTATCGCACCGTCTTCGGCGGTTTCGATTTCGAAATGCTCGTGCTTGTTAAGGAGTCCCGTAATAAGTACTCGGTCGGTTGCCGAATCATCAACCAGAAGTATGTTGAACATGTTTGGGCTCTTGCGATCTAGAGTTTAGGTGATTGAATGGCCATCCATTATCGTTTTGGAGTTGGTTTTATGCGGTTCCGGGCGGTAGGTTTGCCTTTTAATGCCACGGATGAATTTCGATTTGTACTTCTCAAGCCGTTTTCTTCGGGAATACTCATGAACGCTGGATCACAACGATTCCGTTTTCCGAGACGGCGAACCGGTAGCAAAAACACAGGCGAAAACGCTCTCTAGCGTTGCCTTTCAGGGTTATTCCTGAGCTTTACCCTTTGGTGTAAATATACACAATTATTGGCAAGACAACTCGAGCTAAGAATCTTCACGGTTCGGGGGTAAACGATGGTAATTCATCTTCCAGGAGTTCTTCGTCTGGTTCCGTCGCGATGGCTTCGTTGAATAGATACCGAACTACCATGGTCGCATAGGCTCCGCGTTGCAAAACGAAGCAAAGTTTTAACGACTGGAAGTTTGGATTGAGCGAGTCCGGTTCCCATTCAAAAGTCAGATCCTGGGCCGTTAACCATGCTGCCCGCAACCCCTTTGAAAAGAAAGTATCGCGTGGATACTTCAGTCGCATTTGCCTAACGTCCAATTGAAGCGGAAGCAGGATCTCCTCCAAGCTTGCGAGCGTACCGGAGGGCCAGTCATGCTGTCTGGCTGATGGCAACGGCAAATCCAAATCGTAGATACTCGTGTTGCCGATCGAGCACTCGAATTTCGAGATGGGGATCGCAAGTGGCCCGCATAGCGAATCCAGACGGTCGAGGGAGGCCGTTCCCGCATTCTCCTCGATCAACTTGCTAAGCCATTTGTTCCATACCCAACTTTGAAAAGCCGAGACATAGATTCCGCGGAGATCCTGCCTGATCAACGCAACAGCCCGCTTGAAGTCGGTCGGGTGATCACACAGGTAAGTTACGATGCTGCGGCGATGCGAACGATCCAGAAGGGCTTTGCACTTGATCCAATCTCCCCAATAGTCTCGAAGGATCTGCTTTTGCTCTTTTTCACGCGGCCGGTCGTGAAGATTGGGTTCGGCCATCGACAAGAACAAGGCGCGTTCGTAATTGGTCAAACACCATGGCACGGCGATCAATTCACCGCAGAACCCGATCGACCCAAATCGCTGGTCATCGAAATAGTTGACGACTCCCATTTGCTGAATGAACTTGCAGCGATCGGTGAGCTTTGGCATTTGATCGGCCGTGATACGACGCAACCGGATTTCAAATCGATTGGCTGCAATGTCTTTGGCATGGTATGGATGCGTTATTTGTCCGAGGTATTCCAACTGAAAGGACTTGTCGGTTAGTCCGGAGTGCGGCCCTCGAAAGATGGTCAGGTACTGCGTCGTGTCCGCATGCCGATCCTTCAGGCCACCGTAGCTAAGATCTTTTCGGGAGAGCTGCCATTTGTGCAAAATGTACTGCATGGCTTCTGGGGTTCCCAATCCACACTTGTCCAAGCGGTAGAACCCGAACGGTCCTTTCGTAGGACTTACATCGGTGATTTCTTCGACCCGAAAGTCTTCGGGTAAGGTTTTCAGTTTCATCAAAAAGCAATTGGCGGCAGGCGGAAAAGGTCGGTTCTCTCCGAAAGCTTAATCGAATACCGGGCAAATAGCACGCGCATTGTGGAATGGCGGTCACCGCAGCGACACGGTTTTTGTGGCTGAGCGAGGCCCTCGCTCAGCCACAAGTGTCGCCTTTTGCTCCGCAAAAGTGCGTGACTGAGGCGCACTTTCGCAGAGCGAAAGGCGACAATCTAATATCCGCCGGGGGTTGAAAAATCGCTGTAGGTGTTGAATTCTTCGTGTCGATTTCCGATCTTGTTCAGGAAACGGGTGAAATCGCTTTCCCAGACCAATTCGATGTCGCCGACTGGGCCGTTTCGTTGCTTCGCGATAATGATTTCCGCTTGGCCAGCGTATTGTTCAGCGTCGGCACCTCGGTGATAGTAACCTTCACGGTGAACGAACATAACCACGTCGGCATCCTGTTCGATCGCACCTGATTCTCGCAAATGGCTCAGTTTGGGACGGTGATCTTTGCCTTCTTCCGACTGCCGATTGAGCTGGGAAAGGCAGAGGATCGGCACATCTTGTTCACGAGCCAGCATCTTCAATCGACGAGCCATTTTGGCGACCTGCTCTTGGCGAGGATCTTTGGGATTGTCTGGATCTAAGAGCTGCAAGTAGTCAATGACAATCAATCCGAGTTTGCGACCATTGGGTTTGCGCATTTCCTGTTGAGAAATCCTTCGTGCAACTGCAGCCACCTCGCTCACTGTTCGGCTTGGAGCATCGTCGATATAAAGCGGTGCTTGGCTAATCTTGGCAGCGTTGGCTAAAAGCCTTTTTTGGTCATCCTGGGAAATGGTACCTACTTTGAGCCGCTGACCGTTAACTTTGGCCACCGAACATAACAATCGGTCAACCAGTTCGATCGCATTCATTTCAAGGCTTACGAACAGAGTTGGGGCGTTTTCCTTCATCGCAACTTGTTCTGCGATATTCATCGCAAAGGCTGTTTTCCCCATACTAGGACGTGCTGCCAGAATGATCAGTTCGCCATTATGAAGACCGCCAGTCATTTGATCGAAATCGGTAAAGTGCGTTAATACCCCGCTTTGCAATTGTTCCCCTTGCATGCGTTGGTCGATACGGGTCATCGCCGCCTTGAGCACTTCGGAAACCGAAGCGGCCGTGTTGGCGCTTCGATCGTCTTGAATGCTGAAGATTTTCTGCTCCGCTTGGGAAACCAATTCCTTGGCGTCGGAGCTTTCGTCGTAGGCATCGGAGAGAATTGCCGTCGAAGCGTCGATGAGGCGACGGATGGTGGCTTTGCTTCGAACGATTTGTGCATAGTATTTGGCGTGGGCCGCGTTGGGCACACTGTTAGCGAGCTTAGCGAGGTAGCCCGCACCGCCGATGAGTTCGTAATCTCCTGCCGTTTTCAGTTCACTGACGAGAAGGGTTACGTCCATTTTTCGACCGCTGTCGAACATGTTCATCATCGCCGCGTAAAGCTTGCGATGTGCATCGTCGTAGAAGTCATCCGCCCGAATTTCCAACGCCAGATCGTTGGCGACGTCCGGATTCAAGATCAAGCTGCCGAGAACGCCCATTTCGGCCTGCAAATCGAACGGAGGTGACCTATCGAGAATATTGGTCGTCGCGGGCTTTTTGCTTTTGGACGGATCGTCTTTGCGAAAACGCTTTTGTTCGGTAACCATGCGAAAACACCGGCTTAGATGAGGACTCCCTGTCGCTTCCGCTTGAAAAACGGCGTCGCTCCTGCTCGAGCAACGTCCCGCATTTTAGCGGTTTGAAGTCCAGAAGCGAGTCTCAACTAGATTTAGTGCTAGCCAAAACAAAACCACAAAACTTGCTCCTGTATTGACATGGTGCTCGCCTAACCGTGCTAACGCATATCCGCTAACGCCCTAAACGTCGGATATTGGCTTTGCTTCGCACCATTTGTGCGTAGTATTTGGCTTGGGCTGCATTGGGGACACTGTTTGCCAGTTTCGCTAAAAAGCCGGCTCCGCCCATAAGTTCGTAGTCACCTGCGATTTTCAATTCACTCACGAGAATCGTTACGTTCATTTTTCGACCGCTGTCGAATATGCCCATGATCGCCGCGTAGATCTTGCGATGTGCGTCGTCGTAAAAGTCTTCTGCACGCAATTCGAAGGCGATGTCGTTAGCGACCGCTGGGTTCAAAAGCAAACTGCCGAGAACCCCCATTTCTGCTGACAAATCAAAGGGTGGCGGACGATCATCGTGAAAACGGTTTTGTTCATCTACCATGCGAAAGCTTCCGTTTTGCTGACGATTTCATGTGACTGTTGTTCCAGTCTGCGCATCACTTCAGTTCTTGACGCCGGGCATAGTAAAACGCAGGCCATCGAGTTTTACTTTATACGGTTCTTTCTGGACTTTGCCCGTTTTCTTTTCCTTGTCAGTATCTTTCTTCGCATCTTTTGTCGGTTCGTCTTTTGTAGAGATTTGGGAAAGGTCAATCGGCGATAAGTAGCTAGCGACTAGGCTCGTTTTTATTGCATCAACTAGTACGTTTTCACATAGAGATTGCATGGCTTTTTTGAGGATGACCGCTGTGCTCTTGTCTTGCGCCAACAAGATTGCAAGCTCATTCCCAAAACCGCCCAAATAAGGCTGTAACAACTCGTGTCGAAGCCAATGGGGGTGCTTTCGAAGAACCCCGGTGAGTGCCAAAAGCAACTCTTTCATTTTGGGATCGTTCGCCAGAATTTGTTCCATTTCCCAAAGAATTGATTTTGGATTGCACCGTTCCATTCCGGTTTGGACAAGTGTCCGCGAATCGCTATAACCGATGCGCAATTGCAGGCCGGCGAGAAGCGAACAGGAAATAGGCCCCATGCTTTGGTCTTTGAGGATTGGTGCCGTATAAGCCCCAATTTCGGATGCAAATTTATGCTTATAGCCGTAAAGCTCGTCCAGGTAGTTTACTTGCGGTGAATTCTCGCCAAAACCCGCGAAGCCACATCGACTTGCAAAAGCAAGATGGGCGAATTCTCCTTCGCCTGACTTACCAAGGTCGGAGTGGTTTGCGATGTCCGCGACAAGAAAGAGGGCTAAAATCGATCCGGATATGGATTCCTGAGACACGTGTTTAACCTCGTTGCCGCCGGATGCGTAGGATTCACTTAGCGTTGACTTGTGAATCTCGCTGTAATAATCCTGGCCGAATTCGAAATGGAATGAAATCGATGAGTCATCTTTGCTCTTCACCAGTTCCAATGAAACGATCTGACCGTTTTTTGTGTCTTGAACGATTGAGAAGTCTTCTCCAATAACTCGAATCGTCTCTGGAGTGCGAATGATCTCTAGAAGCTTCTGCTTAAGAAAATAGAACGGAGGCAATACGATTCGACGTTCCGCAAATTCGGAAAATCCAGATTCTTTCTTGAAGCCGAATTCGAGATTGCTTTTCTCGCCGGCGACCGAAGCGCCGGTTAACGTAAGTCCCATGTTCACTTGGGGCCTCTTTCCTTCCCAAAGCATTCCATAGTCGGTGCTGAAAACCCGGGTACCATCACACCAAATGTTTGCCTCGTTATCGTCTGCATCTAGCAAGAAATCCAATTCGCCGGCGCAATCACTTAACGCAGCAAATCCGTTTTTGCCAAAAACAAATGTAATCTGCTTCTTCGGTTCGTTACCGATATTCAAAGGATCCCTGTATTGCAACGTTGCCTTTAAGTTTTGTTTGGATTGGACTGACAACTGAATCGCCATTTTCTGAAGTGTCTCTTGGTCTTCACTCAGCTTCTCACTCAATCGAGGCATGGCGGGGCATTCGACGATATGGAATGATACGATGCAAAGGGATGGGTCGATTGGACTAAAAGAGACGCCAAGCGAATGGCGCTGGAATCTGCCCGATTCGTTTAGTTTGCGCTCGCAGTCAAGACACTTCGTTTTAGTCCATTCCATTCCCGGTGCGCAATCGACGTAGGACAAGAATTCCGATTCGGTGTTTCTTTCGAGCCCTGACACTCGAATTTGCTCAACGCGGATTGTTGGGCCAATACTTGCAAAAGTCACGATTAAGACTTGCTCATGTTTTTCCGCATTGAGTTCCTCCGAGAGGATATAGTCTGCCTCTGCGAAGCCTGACTGTCGGAGTGCGTCGTTGATAGCGTATCGAATGCAATCCTTTCCTTCTTCGAGTACAAATGCTCGCGCCATCGATGTAAGAAGCGGAGCACTTTCTGAGGACGCTGCGGGTGGGTCTTTCAACCACACAGTGTTCCACTTCTGAACTCTTCGGAGAGAAATTTGAATCGCAGCCAGGATTTCCTTTTTTAGCTGATTGTCATCCAATCCTCGAATGAGAACGTCATTCAATTGGTAGGGAACCGATTCGACTATCGCGACCCGCAGGCGACGTTCGGCACTTTTCCCCTTATCCCAAGTCGGCGAGATGGTGGCATCGAAAAAGCCGGTACGACAATAAGCTTTCTTCAACAGATCAGTTAGGCAAGTTGCTTGTTCTTGTTCCGCGCGCGTCTTCAGGGCTGACTCAAGGTACGGGACTGTGCTTAGGACATTGTGAAGTTGGCGAGCAGTAAAGGCTTTGTTGCCAGTAAATTCGATATCCCGAATGCAAAAGTTCCTCTCTTCCGAGTGCCCCGGTAGTGACATCCAGCAAAACAAAATGGCTGCGATGCGAAGATTTGTAAAAAAGCGGCTGTTGAACATGTTGCCATTCCTTCGGCTGAGAACGTGCATTCCTATTGAGACACAGCCGACAAAAAGTAAAAGTAGTAGGCACATTCCATGTGCCGTCCACCTAGAATCGCAGTAAATGCTGACGAGCGGACGGCACGGCGGAGCGTGCCTGCTACTTTTGTCGGCTGTGTCTATTCAGCGGATCAGAATGGCACAAATGCACTTTCTGTACTAGATCATTGCTAGATCATTGCTAGATCATGCTTGCTCAGAATTCAACGATTCTTTTTTCTGCCCTACCGACATGGAATTTGCTAGCAAACTCCATGTCGAATCCAAAGCCACCGGAACGAGTGCGCCCGCTGGAAAAGGCGTCACTGCGGTTTGAAGACCAAGGTCGCCAAGGGAGGCAAGTTCAATTCAATCGAAGCTGGCCGGCCATGATGCGGGATGGCTGGATCTGCCATCAAACCAGGATAATTTCCAATGTTAGTCCCTGCGTAGTGAACGGAGTCACTATTGAACACTTCCTTGTAAAAACCTGCCTTTGGAACTCCGATTCGATATTTGCGAACTACCGGTGTGAAGTTGCTGCAGACCACCAAGAAGTCGTTTGGATCCTTGGCCTTGCGAAGGTAACCCAATACGCTGTCCTGTGCGTTCATGCAATCGATCCATTCAAAGCCATTCGAAGTGAAATCGAGTTCGTACAAAGCGGGTTCGCGTTGAATCAGATGATTTAGGTCGGACACAAGTCGCTGCATGCCTCGATGCGTGTCCCAGTCAAGCAAATCCCATTGAATCGCATTGTCGTAATTCCACTCGTGCCATTGGGCCAATTCACAGCCCATGAATAACAACTTTTTGCCTGGATGCGTCCACATGCTCGAATAGAGCAGGCGCAAGTTCGCAAACTTTTGCCAAAGATCGCCGGCCATTTGCGCAATCAGTGCACCCTTGCCGTGAACCACTTCGTCGTGCGACAACGGCAACGTAAAGTTCTCGGTGAAAGCGTAAATCAAACTGAACGTGAGTTCGTTGTGGTGGTATTGCCGATGAATCGGGTCGTTTCGCATGTAGCGAAGCGTGTCGTTCATCCAGCCCATATTCCATTTCAGTGAGAATCCTAGTCCGCCGAACTCGGTCGGACGGCTGACTCCTGGCCATGCCGTCGACTCTTCGGCGATCGTCAAAACGCCTGGATGATGTGTGTGTGCTTGGATATTGAACTCTCGCAGCAAATGGATGGCTTCGAGGTTTTCGCGGCCGCCGTGAACGTTGGGTAACCATTCCCCTTGCTTCCTGGAGTAGTCCAGGTAAAGCATGGAAGCCACCGCGTCGACCCGCAACCCGTCGATGTGATACTTGTCGAGCCAGAACAATGCGTTGGCGACCAAGAAGTTTCGGACTTCATTGCGTCCGAAGTTGAAGATCATGGTTCCCCAATCCGGATGCTCGCCTTGGCGTGGATCGGCGTGTTCGTACAACGCTGAGCCATCAAATTGACGCAGACCGTGCGCATCTTTGGGGAAGTGGGCTGGCACCCAATCGATGATCACGCCAAGGCCGTTTTGGTGGCAATGATCGACGAAGTACATGAAGTCTTCTGGAGTACCGTAGCGGCTGGTGGCCGAGAAGTAGCCAACGGTCTGATATCCCCATGAACCGGTAAATGGATGCTCCGAAACCGGCATCAATTCCAAATGGGTGAAACCCATCTCTTTGCAGTATTGAACGAGTTGATGTGCAATTTCGCGATAGTTCATCCATCCGTGAACCCCTTTGTCGCACTTTCGCCATGAGCCCAAGTGGACTTCGTACACCGACATTGGCTTTTCGAGTTGATTCTCGTTCTTGCGTCGCTCAAGCCATTGTGCGTCGTTCCATTGGTAATTGTCGAGAGATGTTACTACGGAAGCGGTTCTTGGGGGTAATTCTGCGAAGAATCCGTACGGATCCGTTTTATCGACGACCTGTCCGTCTTGCATGCGGACTCGGAATTTGTACTTTTGTCCAACGCCGATTTGAGGAACAAACAATTCCCAAATGCCCGAGGGGATTTGCTTCTGCATGCAGTGCGAACGGCCGTCCCAATGATTGAAATCTCCAATCAGTTGAACGCTCTGGGCATTAGGGGCCCAAACGGCAAAATTCACGCCGGAATGGCCATCCACCTCACGCACATGGGAACCCAATTTCTCATAGATTTTCCAATGTTGGCCGGCGTTGAACAGGTGCCGGTCAAAGTCGCTGATCATGCTCGGTACAGCGTAGGGATCTTGCATTTCAATAGTCTTTCCGCTCGAATTCGAAAGTCGAAATCGGTATTGTGGAGGAGTGGAATCAGGCTGGGGCATCAGGCCTTCGTACAACCCGGATGGATGGATACGACGCATCGGTCGAGTCGCCGAATTGCGTTCATCAAGCAGCCACGCTTGATCAAATCCTGGAAAAAAACCTCGCACAGCAACGGCATTTTTGCCGTCAACATGAATGGAATGTGGGCCCAAAACGCTAGCTGGGTCCGCAGTCACTCCGTCGATAATGCTGGTCAAGGATTTCAGGTTGATCTGGGTATGCACAATTTCTCCAATGGTTATACCGAATGA
>JANMHA010000117.1:0-3751 GCA_031374925.1 Pirellula sp.
GCCAGTCTGCACACCGATCCACGCTTCGCACTCCTAATAGAACAAATCGAACCCGCCCCACGCTTCGCAGCCTTATGGCAAGCAGACATTCATTTCGAATCCAAACTCATTACGGTCGACGCAACCAAAGAATCGCGACAAAGCTTCCAGCAACTCATCGCTCAAGGATACCGCCCCCAGGCAATCGCCTCTGATTCCAACTTCCAACTTCCAACTTCCAACTTCCAACTTCTCTTCCACGTGCCCGTCATTCCGGACGAAGAAAAAGAAAGCTTAGCGATTGATCAGTCGGCGGCAGCGACGGCATTGCTCAGACTCGGTGCTGCCGAGCGGGTATGGCCCCTATTGCAAGATCAGTCGGACCCTCGCATGCGTAGCTATCTGGTGCATCGTTTAGCATCCTACGGAGTCGATCCCCAATCGCTTTTCAATCAACTGACCACCGAGGTAGACGTATCTCGCCAGCGTACGCTCATCCTTGGCCTAGGTGAATTCGCGCGAGCCAAGTTGCTATCGTCAGAACAGCAATCAAGCATACTGAGCGACCTAATACGACGCTATTCGAACGATACGGACTCAGGTATTCACGGCGCGGCCGAATGGACACTGCGTCAATTGGGGGCAGAGGACGAGATATTGAAAGTGAAGGCTGCATATTCCTCCGGAACACGAATAGGCGATCGCAATTGGTACCTTACCAAAACGGGTTTAGACACAGATGCCAGCCTTGCATTGTCAATCATTCATCCCCCAGTTGAGTTCATAATGGGCTCACCTGTCCACGAGTTTGAACGTTTTCAAGGACCAACAGGCAAGAACGAGATCCGACATCGTCGTCGACTTGGCCGAAGTTTTGCAATCGGAGAGCATGAAGTCACCGTTGCTCAATTCGAAGCGTTTCGGCCACGGCACAGTTTCGATACCACCAAAGCGCGCACCAGCGACTCCCCGGCCAACATGATCCGATGGTATGACGCAGCGGAGTATTGCAATTGGCTGAGCGAACAAGAAGGAATTCCTCGCGACCAATGGTGCTACGATCCCGCCCAGAAGTTTGCCGAAGGGATGGTCCTGCTACCCGATTACTTGCAGCGAGCAGGCTACCGGTTGCCGAGTGAAGCGGAATGGGAATATGCATGCCGGGTGGGTACGTCAACGGCACGCTACTATGGCCAGACAGAAACGCTCTTGGGTGAATACGCTTGGTACAATACGAATTCAAAAAGCGATCGGCTATTGCCGGTAGGTAGTCTGAGACCGAACGGATTGGGTTTATTCGACATGCAAGGCAACGTGATGGAATGGTGCCAGGATCGAAGCTCGTTTTACGGAATGGTTTCAGAAAGCTTGGAAGATAAAGAACAAGCGGGGAAGATAAACAATGCTAATAGCCGCGTGTTGCGTGGCGGGTCGTTCCTCATCTTCGCTGCCTATGTGCGTTCGTCGAACCGCAACACCAACCAACCCGGCAACCAGAGCAGCAACGGTGGTTTCCGTGTGGCGAGGACTTTGTAGCAGGCGAAACGTTTGCGATGCCAGAATCTGCATGCATCAACCATGTGAATGGTTGCCCATCAGAGCGTGCCTAAGTGTGTAAAGTCCAGGTAGTCGTCCCGTGTCGAACTGAACGAGGTTGCATGCAATTGAGAACGGTTTGGCCAAATCAACAACCGTCCCGGCGGGTCTGGTAGGCCGCAAGGTTTGAAGGCCCCGCCGGGATTCTATTTTCAGTAGAAGGTTGAAATCGATCTCCAGATCGAAAGCGTCTCGAACACGCTAATAGAACTATGGTTCGTCTAACAAGTCCACGATCCGCACTCTCTCGTGGATCTGGCGATAGTCAAGTCAGGACATTGCCTTACCTTGTTTGCGACATGTGGCCATCACGATTAGTGGGTCTCCCAAGTAGTCTATTTAATCCTTGAAGTCTACGTTCGTTATCACCGCCGTCGAACGGCCAACGGGTGCATCGATTTCCTGGTAAAGAAGACTTAATGTATGCGATCTCGCCCTGTGCTCTAGCTTTTCAAAGCCGAACTCGTAGATAGTCAACCAGTCGAACGCTCAAGGCTTGGGCTGAATTCCGCTGGAGGAATGGCGAACCTGCGTTTCCAAAGGGAACAAGTCATTATAGTCAGATGTATCAATCGAAGTTGGCGGCGCTTGCTGGCGCAAAGATTCCAAATGCATGGGGGCTTCACGATGTTCACGGAAACGTTTGGGAATTGTGTGAAGATTTGTATGACACAACGAGCTCGCTCCGCGTGATCCGTGGCGGCAGTTGGAACAACGACGTGGCGAATTGCCGGACGGCGAACCGCAACACGAACGCTCCGACGAACCGTACGAACAACAACGGATTCGGCTTAGCCCTGAATTCCGCTGATGAACGATTGAGGACAATCGTTCGACTCTGCTACGCATTTTCGAACCTGAGTTTCCAGACGGAACAGATCGTTTTCCAGTCTGATCAAGAGAAATCCCGATCGGCGAAATCTAAAGACATGGCCGTTTGGTGCTGGTAGCCGGTTGGATGACCGTTCGAACGCTACATGCGGCCATTTTTCTACATGTCGCTTTGTTTATTTCGATTGGCAGCTTTGGTTCATATTCCCAGTCTTGTGAGCCTTGGTCAGTGGATTCAACCCAAATCGAAATTCCCGACGATTTGATCGACCTCAGAGACCGATCAGCGCGAAGGTTCGTCGATTCCAACCTGCTCCGGTCACCCAAACCAATGCTCATGTCCCGTATCCCGCTCCGGCGTGTCAAACCGGAGCGAGTTGGCGGCAACTGCCAAGCAATCGCGGCGAGAGGCAAGCCACAAAACAGAGATCGTGCAAGCTACCGCAGTCCAGCCCGCGTACGTCCCTAAAACGAAGACGCAGAAGCTAATCAGTTACTTGACAGACGGACTCAGAGCCACGCGGAAGCCGTTGAGGTCGTAGCGAGACGACGGAAGGTACGCATCCCGATACGCCGACCGGCAGAAGCCAGCATCGTCGTACAGACAGCCGCCCCGGTACACCCGATTCGAGCCCTCATTAGGACCCTGTGGATCGGTCGCCGCACCTGACGGGTAAGGTCCATACCAGTCCTGGCACCACTCATCGACATTCCCGTGTATGTCATACAAACCCCATCTGTTAGCTTTCTTCTCGCCCACTGGATGTGTCTTGCCCAAACGTTCTCGAAACCAAGCAAACTCTCCAAGCGTTTCCGCATTGTCTCCAAAACTATATGACGTGGTGCTACCAGCTCGACAGGCATACTCCCATTCCGCTTCTGTCGGCAATCGATACTCCCGTCCTGCCGCTTTCTCCTCCGGTATCTCCGACAGCTTTTTACAAAAAGAAACCGCGTCGTCCCAACTCACCGTTTCCACAGGGTTCTTCGCTCCCTTGAAATAGCTTGGATTGCTACCTATCACTTTTTCGTACTGTTCTTGGGTTACCTCGTATGAACCAAGATGATAAGACTTGCTTATCGTCACTTCGAGCTGCGTCTCATTTCCTCGCCTTCCGACCTCTTCAGCAGGCGACCCCATCTTGAACGAACCAGCCGGAATCAGAACCAATTTCATTCCGATGCTGTTGGAAATCTCGTTCGGAACAGCCTTCAAATTGGTGCTGTTTGCAATATCGTTCGGCTTCTGACATCCAACTAAAAGAACGAAACTCAAAATTAACGCTCGCATGCCATCTACCTGCTTTATGTATCGAATTGTGACAATTCCCAGGCTAGTCGCTGG
>JANMHA010000132.1:0-1949 GCA_031374925.1 Pirellula sp.
GGTTGCTTGTTAAACCGCCTGGGGCGACCCCCCAACTCGGGCCCCCACACCCCCCGCGTCCCGCGCCGATTTATTACCCGGGCGCCGTTACGCCACCGGCTCCACCCGGGGTGGGTCACGGCTACGTAACGAAGGCATCACAGGCGAGCCGCCTGTGCTACGACTTTTTTGACGGGCTGCTATCATCCGGATTCGCCTGGGATTTTTTGATGTTCGACTTTCGGATGGAGTGCATGGCAATGGAAGACCGCATTGTGGCTCGCGGAATTACGTTTGATGACGTCTTGTTGGAGCCGGCTTATTCCGAGGTCATGCCGGCGGAGGTGGATGTCTCTTCGCGGCTGACTCGCAACGTCACGCTGAATGTGCCGGTCGTGAGCAGTCCGATGGATACCGTCACCGAAGCGGAGATGGCCATCGCGTTAGCTCAAGAGGGCGGAATCGGCATCGTTCACAAGAACATGACGATCGAGCAGCAAGGATTGCAGGTCGAGCGAGTGAAGCGTTCCGAGCACGGCGTCATCGTCGATCCGGTCACTCTGCCGCCGGAAGCGAGCGTCCGCGAGGCCATGAAAATCATGGACGAACGAAATATCGGCGGCGTGCCGATCACTCAGAACGGCAAGCTGGTAGGGATCTTAACGCGACGCGACCTGCGTTTTCTGGAGTCCAGCGACACACGTGTGGCCGACGTGATGACCAAGGACAAGCTGGTCACAGCGAGCGAACACACCGACTTGGTCTCAGCACAACGAATACTCCTAGAAAACAAAGTGGAGAAACTTCTCCTAATTGACGACCAATATCAATTGCGTGGACTGATCACGATCAAAGACATCGACAAGAACCTGCGCTTTCCGCGTGCGTCGAAGGACGCTCGCGGGCGACTGCGGGTCGGGGCGGCAATCGGCGTGTTCGATTACGAACGGGCCGCTTGCTTGCTGGAGAAAGGCGTGGATGTGCTGGTGGTGGATTCGGCTCACGGCCACTCGAAGAACGTCATCGAGACCGTGCGCGAAATCAAACGCCGCTGGAACATCGACGTCGTCGCCGGCAACGTCGCGACCACAGAAGGGGCAAGGGATCTGGTCAAAGCCGGAGCGGATGCGGTCAAAGTCGGAATTGGACCAGGTTCCATTTGCACGACGCGCATCATCTCCGGAGTCGGAGTTCCTCAACTCACTGCGATTTACAACGCGGCGAAAGGGGTCGCTGACACCGATGTTCCGATCATTGCCGACGGCGGCATCCGTTACAGCGGCGACGTCACGAAAGCTCTCGCAGCGGGAGCCCACACCGTGATGCTCGGCGGTCTGTTAGCGGGTTTGGATGAGTCACCGGGCGAGATGATCCTGTACCAAGGTCGCAGCTTTAAACGCTACCGCGGCATGGGGTCACTCGGAGCGATGATGAAAGGTTCGGCTGACCGATATCGGCAGGCGATGAGTCAGGAAGAAGACGAGAAAGCGACACAGAAGAAGCTCGTCCCCGAAGGGGTCGAGGGGCGAGTTGCCTACCGCGGACCATTGCACAGTTTTCTATATCAATTGATTGGCGGACTCCGAGCAGGCATGGGCTATCTCGGTACCGCGAACATCACCGAGCTCAGGACGAACACTCGGTTTTTGCAGATTTCACCTGCGACGGTTAGGGAGAACCATCCTCATGACATCGCCATTACTCAAGAAGCTCCAAACTACACTGCGGAGCACGCTCCGGATTCCCACTAAGGGCCTTTGCTCCGGCTGGACCGGACTAACTGCTGCGGGATGCAGCGGTCTGCTCGGCATGACGCTCGTTTTCGGCGGAGTGAACTCCACCGAAGCGGGAGTCCGCGAGTTCCTTGCAGAAAGCGAGCCCGCCGAATCCACCGCCCAGGACGACGACGCGGAGTGGTGAGTGTCTCTTCATAGCACCTCCGTCTGTAGAGGAGGCGCGGCCGTCCACAA
>JANMHA010000147.1:0-27550 GCA_031374925.1 Pirellula sp.
ATCCATACGAATATCAATAATAAATGCAATCATTCTTTAGAGCTATCAATGCTACGTGTACGGAATCCGATGCTACTGTTGCGAGTCCGTGTGATTGAGAGGGCCTGATCAGACTCCCGACACAGCCACTAGCAACCCCTAATGAAGTTCAGCAGGGTAGCGTGTGGGTTTTCGGATGAAATGCATCGTGTTTCAACTTAGGACTTACACAGGCGTCTCCATACGCCACATCCTGATCACACTTAGGGTGATTTTTACCAATCCAATCGGGAGTTTATTTCAATGACAAGAATCAACACAAACGTCAGCTCACTTACGGCTCAAAACAGACTGCAACGCACGAACAACGATTTGCAAACGTCTTTGACTCGCTTGAGCACTGGTCTCCGTATTAACAGCGGCAAGGACGATCCAGCAGGCTTGATCGCAAGTGAATCGCTTCGAAGCGACATCACCAGCATCAACAAGGCTCTAACCAACACGCAGCGAGCCAACCAAATCATCGGAACAGCTGACTCGGCCCTCGGTCAAGTTAGCTCATTGCTAAACGACATTCGAGGTCTAGTTACAGAAGCAGCCAACAACGGTGCGTTGAGCGACAACGAAATCGCTGCTAATCAATTGCAAGTGGACAGTTCCCTCGAAGCCATCAATCGTATTTCGCAAACAACGACGTTTCAAGGTCGACGCCTGCTTGACGGCAGCTTAGATTTCCAAACCACCGCTGGAGCGAATTTCTCCAAGATCACCGACTTTTCGATCGATCAAGCGAACTTGGGGGCAGCAGGCGCCGTAACGGTCAATACGACCATCTCAGCTGCTTCGACAAAAGCGCAAGTCGATATTACGGCTGTACCCGCTTCGACAGCCGCCGCGAACGCGTTTGGAGATGTATCGCTTACTCACTCGATTGCTCAAGCGACCGGTGGCTCGCTGAGCTTGTCGACCGGTGGGCCGATTACCATCGTCGCTCGGGCAGGCGGATTGGCCGATGGAGCCGAAGGCAACGGTCCAAAAACGGTCAACGTTCTCTATGGCCAAGTGTCGGCCGGAGCTGTTTATACCGCCGGGTCCGATACTTTGGCGATCTCCTTGACGCAGGCTAGTGGTGTAGCCACAATCTCAGACTTGAAGGCCGCCATCAATGGTGCCGCCGACTTCACGGCCTCGGCTGGCACAAACGGCAATACCATCACAGGAGCCAGTTCAACGACTTCGGGCCTATCAGGCGGTCGCGATGCTGGTTCCGCAACGATCCGCGTTCTGGCAGATACTGCAGGCACGACGGCTAACGGTGTCACCGTAAATCTGACCGAAGATGCAGGTATAACCAGCGGCACGGCCGAAGCATCGATCGATCTCAGCAACAATATCGCTGTCAAAGTCAATGGTACTGTTTCCTATGCCGCTATCGCAACAGCCATCAATGGTTTGACCGGCTATAGCGCTTCGACCACAGCTTCCGCTGGCGATTTAAACTACATCGATACTGTCGACACACCCCCCTCCGCTGCAACACTCGGTGGTGGTGTGGCTTCCTCCGGTGGACTATCGCAAGACGTGGTTTTCTCGCTAGCTGGCCGGGGTGGATCACAAGTCTTCAATTTCAAAGCTGGAACGACGATTGACCAGCTCAGCGACGCCATCAACTTGCTGAAAGACTCGACGGGCATTTCCGCATCGATCAATGGGACTGTGACAACCACACTTGAATTGAAGTCGGACGATTACGGTTCGAAGTCGTTCGTGGACATCAACGTAATAACGGAAGGAGCTGGCGGATCGATTACGACCGGTCTGGGGGCTGTTTCCAAGAAACGCGATACGGGTGACGACATTGTCGCAACTATCAATGGCCTTCGAGCCAAGGGGGATGGTAACTCGCTGTCTATCAATACCTCAACACTTGCATTCAAAGCAACCATTCAAGCTGGATTCACGGGTACATCGACCTTCACCATCAGTGGTGGCGGGGCTCAGTTCCAACTAGGTCCAGACGTGGTCAGCTCGCAACAAGCTCGACTCGGTATCGCCTCGGTGAACACGGGTAGCTTGGGCGGGATTTACGGAAGGCTGTACGAGCTTGGAAGCGGTGAAGGCAAGTCCTTGGCCACCGATGCTAACGGTGCGGCCAAGATCATCAGCGATGTCATCGAAAAAGTAACATCCTTGCGTGGTCGATTGGGTGCGTTCCAAAGAACGACTCTCGATAGCAACACTGTCTCGCTCAACGATACGCTTGCCAATTTGAACGAAGCTCAAAGCTCGATTCGAGATGCGGACTTCGCCAAGGAATCCGCCAACTTGACACGCGCTCAAATTCTGGTTCAATCCGGTACGAGTGTGCTGGGGATTGCTAACCAAAGCTCGCAATCGGTTCTGTCGCTCCTGCGATAATCCGAGTTGAGATTCTTGAATGAAAAAGCCAAAAAGGCGTGTCGGAAAAATTTTCCTTCACGCCTTTTTTCTCGCCTACAGCAGTTCTCCGTAAGTTCGCAGTCGCACGGCACCGATAAGAATTTGGTGCATCCATTTCTCTTTTGCAGTCGATAAACCCAGTGATTGTCAAATCACGTGCCAAGCTTGGATACCATGGGTAGAATTCAATCAAATATCGGCCTGACGACAGGCATCGACATTCAATCCACCGTAAATCAATTGATAGGTGTTTCCAAACAGCCGATCGATCGTTTGCAATTGCGCATCAAAGGGTTTCAGTCCCAACAAGTAGCAATCAACGAGCTGACGGCCTTGGTCATCGGCATTCAACTCCAATCGGACAAACTTGGAAAAGTATCGGGACTTACCAGCACTTCGGTTGCTTCGAGCAAACCGGACTTGCTTTCGGTTGTCGCATCTGGAACCCCCTCGGCAGGCAGCTATTCTGTACAAACTATCCAAACCGCTCAAACAGCCACAGCTTCAAGCACCCCTTTTACCAGTTCCGCCGATACTCTTCAAAGTGGCAACTTCGTGGTACGTACTGGCGGATTTGTTGACTCCAGCATCGCTATCGATGACCTGCGAGGCGGATCTGGAATAGCAAGAGGCAAAATCCGAATCACCGACCGTAGCGGAACGAGCCAAGAAATTGACCTGCGATTCGCAGCATCGACAGAGGATCTGCTAAAGACGATCAACAACACTAGCGGCCTAAGAGTCAATGCTAAAGCCGTTGGAGACCGTATCGTCTTGAGTGATTTGACAGGACAAACCACCTCCAATTTGATCGTAGAAGATGTTGGAGAAGGCCATACCGCGGCGGATCTCGGACTCAACGGAGTCAACGTCGCCTCTAACTCGGCTACAGGTGAAGACATTGTTTTCGTAGGTAGCAATACTCGACTGAGTACGCTGCGCGATAATCGGGGACTGGCGTTTTCCGCTGGCACCGATATTTCATTGACCCTTCGAGACGGCTCCACGCTCAATATCGACGCCAACGCCACCAAGAAACCAGCGACGGTCAATCAATTGCTCACTGCTATTAACACAGCCGACACGAACAAACTCGAAGCTCGTATCAAGTCCGATGGGTCTGGACTCGAATTGATCGACAAGACAACAGGGTCCAGTACGTTTGCGGCCACAGGAAAGCTCGCTGACCAATTAGGATTTACGGGGGCCAGTGGAGCTACCGGAACGATCAGCGGAACCCGAATCCAAAGCACACTCCAAGGACCCCTCCTGTCATCGCTCAAAGGGGGACAAGGCATTGGAACCCCCGGTTTGGTCACGATCACCAATCGCGCGGGAGTTACAACCAACGTCGATCTGGCTGGTTCCGTTAGCTTGCGAGAGGTAGTTGATCGCATTAACTCTGGAAACGCTGGCGTTACGGCGTCGCTCAATAGATCCCGAACGGGCATAGTTCTGCAAGACGTGACAGGTTCGACCGCCGGCAATTTGATCGTTGCGGATGGCGACAGCAATCAATCGGCAAGCAAACTGAACCTCGCAGTGAACGCTGCCAAGAACAGCGTCGACTCAAACTCGCTTGGACTTCAATATGTCAGCGAAGCGACCGATCTGAAAAGCCTCAACCAAGGCCGCGGTGTTCGACTGGGTTCGTTTTCGATTACCAATTCGGCGGGAGCCAAGTCTGCTGTCAATCTGTCACAAGTCAACGCCACCACGGTCGGCGATGTTATCAAAGCCATCAATGACACTAATATCAATGTAGTTGCTCGTCTGAATGACAATGGGGATGGAATTGTGCTCGTCGACTCCTCTAACGGAACGGGTCCGTTGACGATTGCGGATTCCTTGTCAAGCAGCGCAGCCACGGATCTAGGGATCAGTGGAACGGGAAAAAGTCTGACTGGTCCGTCGCGTCAAGAGATCGATGGGTCTCAGACATTCCAACTCACTCTGAACGGAACTGAAACGATTACACAAGTTGTCGAGAAGATCAATTCCTCGAACGGCCCCTTGACTGCTTCTCTTTTGACCTCTGGGCAATCGTCCGTCCGAATCCTGTTTACTTCCAGAGCTAGTGGAGACATTGGTCGTATCGTGGCTGAGGGAGACACCGTTGGCTTGACGGTCAATTCGTCAGGCGCCGGGCGAGACGCCATTATTTCAGTTGGAACTGCTGGAGACTCAGGCGGTACTCTCGTTCGATCCTCGACGAGTTCGATCGTCAACGCCATTGATGGGTTGACGCTCAACGTGAAAGAACTATCCGCCACACCTATCGAGGTTAGCGTGACTTCCAGCAACTCGACGATCGAAAAGAACTTGCAACTATTCGTCGATCAGTTCAATAAAGTCCGCGACAAGATCGACAAGGAAACAGCGTTCGATGCGACTGCAAAAACGTCTGGTCAGTTGTTTGGCAGCAACGAAACACTTCGAGTCGATCAAGCGTTGACTCGTTTTATCAGCCAGCGAACATTCTCGTCAGGCAAAATACAATCGCTTGAGCAACTGGGCGTGAGTCTCGACGACAAAGGCAAGTTGAAATTCGACAAGACAAAACTAGCCACCGCAATCGAGACTAATTCAAAAGATGTTCAGAATTTCTTTACCGCTGAAAAAACAGGGTTCACCGTACGGGCGAAGGTTGTTCTTGACAATCTGGTCGGTGTGAAGAATAGTCTGCTTGTCAATCGTAGCCAATCCCTTCAACGGCAAATCGAAAACTCAACGGATCGCGCCACATTCCTGAATGGTCGCTTGGATAAGGAGCGCGAAAAACTGCTCAAACAGTTTTACGATATGGAAACCAACATCGCAAAGATCAAGAATAATGGCAGCGCGATCAATCAGCTCGGCATTACCTTGAAATAGTTGAGGGAGCGAGGAAGCCCGATTGCCGAGGACTCAAGTCGGCGGAGCGACTTGACTAGGTTTCGGCCGGCCCCTCGAGACCTCGGTTTTGGGTCATGGCTGCATTGAATTGATCGATAAGCTGCTGGTGGGTTACCGGAATCGCTGGAACCGCTCTTTCGAGACGCTGCACCTGCGGAGCGTTGCGGTTGTTGTGCAGTACTCGGTCCACTTCTTCTTCTAACATCAAAAGCCATGCAGGAATGTCGAGGCCGACTCCTGTCGGCTCGCGCATCATCAGGTGCGATTCTTGAATCAGCAATTCAAAAGCACGGCTGTCCTCTTTGTCACTCGCACGCAATTGTCGCATGGCTGGACGAATGAGCGCACGCATCCGGTCGATGGTCATCGGCTTGACAAAACGCTCATTCAATCGGTCGGCCACGGTTGGCATTTTCATCGCGTATTGCTGCTGAAGTTTTGCGAGTTTTTCCAGGTACTGATCGGACTCACGGGCAACTCGCTCGGCAAGTGCTCGACGCCATTGCTGCGCCGAGTTTTGACAACCCGAATGCACGAGTACCTCATGCGCCCAAAAGACCGGCTTCAGATTCCAGCAAACACGATCGTATCGGACCCGAAGCCTCAGGAAATCCAACAGCATGTATAGCATTTCGCCGCGATCGGATTGCGTAGTGGTACTGTTGTAGTCCTTGTACTCAGCGTAGTGATCGATGATGGCTTCAAACACAACGGATAGCCAACGTTGCGCCTCCTCGATCGAGATTTCGCCACTCTCAATTGCATCGAGCAAAGGTCGAACTTCGTCGCTGTCTTGATTCTTGATCGCTTGCTCCAGGTAGTTCCCAACCCCTTGGTGCAAAATGGCTCTGACATTGGAGAGTTTTAAGAAGCCTTGTGTGAATATCCCCTTGCCGTACTTTTGGATGAATTGAGATAGTTGCTTCCAAGTGCCGGATCCATCGATGGTTTCTAGTACGCTTAAGCGAAGCGTCCGAGAGTGTGAAAGCCAACTACCCAAAAGAATCTCGGTCAGCTGTTCTAGCAACGGGACCAATTGGTCATTATTGGGTTCCGGTGGATTTTGATCGACTAGACTGTCTAGTTCCAGCTTGGACCACTCGGGCCGTGTTTCGGCTTTTTTGTTTCGTTTCTTTTCTGTGCTTGGCTTCCCCGGATTCTCGGTTTGCCACTGGTACGCATTGCGTACCAAACAACGCACCATCGACTTGAACGCGATTTGAAACAGATCGTCAAATTCAGTCACGGCACCATGTCCGACGGGATTCTGGTGTTCCATGTGGCGGGCGGTATCGACCAGCCGGCATGCCTGATAAAAAAACCCTTGTCGAGGGAGCCAAGTCAAAAGATGGGTAAGAGCTCGTCGTCGAACACGCGCGTTCAGGATATCTCGCGGTTGTCCTCCACGGGTTAACGAAACATACAATAGCTTTTGTTCGCGTAGCACCGCTACGAAACTGGGGAAGGTCTTTTCGACTTGAGTGCGTCGTCCCGCCATCAAGTCGCCAAACAACTCGACTGTTAAAACTTCGTCCTTGGGCAATCCATCGAGCAGCGACTTACAGCCCGCAAGATCGTCGGTGTGCGCCAAACTGGCCCCGATCAACATTCGACCCGCGTCCGCCGTTTCTACCGCAGCCGCCAAGATACGTTCCATCAACGACTCTTTGATGACCCGTTGGCGATCGTAACGAGCCATCGAATCGGTATCGGTTCCACCACGAGCCACCTTGAACGACTGAATCTGATCGAGCAGGTCTACCAAAGCGTTGCGATTATGAAGGCACTGTTCGCTCCATCGTCGCAAGGCCGCTACCACACGTGTTCTGCGGGCTGCCCCCACGATGACCGATTCGGAAGGACCTGCTGATTCTGTTTCGAGTGTTTGCGTCGATTGCGAAACCAGTTTCCACATTTGGGCCAAGGCCGCCAGAAAAGTCAGATGTTCCCCTAATCGCTTAGACTCGGATACCAATTCTTCGGACGATCCTTCGTCTTGTTCGTAGACGGGACCCTCGACCCCATCGTCTGTACTATCGGAATAGGTTACGCCTTCGTACGCGGCATCGAACAGCGAGGCTTTGTCGACGGCATCGTCGCCTTCGTCACCCGATTCCTCTTCACTTCTGTCCCCAGCGGCCAACAGGTCGGTCTTGTCGTCCTGTCGCTTTTTCGGCTTTGCTGGTTTGGCGAGCCGGAATTCTGGAACTGCCCAAAAGGACTCGCCGTTGGCTTCGAGGTAGTCGAAAAATTTCTCGACCATCGACCATACAAAATCGGGTGACTTAGGTGTGTCTTTTTGCTTTGGAGCGTCTGTAATTTGTCCTAGGGTACTGGCGGATTGCGGTTCGTTGGAATATTCGAACAACTGTTCCAGCCAAATGCGAGCTAGGTCCGAGTAGGAGGTGTTTCCACTTTGCAGTCCAACACGCCCCGCTTGGCTCAACCAGTGTACAAGCAAGGCCATCCCACCCACGAAGTCACGCCGGTCAAGCAGCGCTTCGATGACCAAGGCGTACGCCTTGGGTGAATCGAACAAGTCCGCGTGTGGCGCCCAAAACTTGAGATCGCCGGCGGCCGCACCACCTTGGTGCCAAAGCCTTAATGCGCGCGAAACCAACTGCGATGATTCGAGTGCATCCTGAGAATCGGTGGCCGCGACATCGCTGACTTGGTGAGCTGCGTATTTTCGCCACCAGTCCGAAATTGCCTGAAAACGCTCTTCCGTTCGTTTGGAGAGCGCCTCTTGGTCGGTCGCCGCCGCTTCACGCCAGAGTCGGGACAGGAAGCCAAAGGTTTGCTCCATAATCTGCACTAACTCTTCCACACGTTCGTCGACGACGGTGGAATCTGAGCCAACGAATCGTGGGAAATTGCCTGCAAAACCAAGTATATTCCATGGATCCACCAACGCACCGCATTCGACGCCACGTTGAATCAAATCAAAAATCTGCTCCGGTACGTCGCCCGCCTTAGCAAGCTCACCACGTCGCAATAATTGGTTCCCAACCGTCAACAAGCAGTCTATCCGGCAAAGGATTCTGGCCGAGGGCACCTGTACATCATCCGCTTCCTCTTTGGCTGCGTTGGCACTTCCCATTCTCGCAAAAATGCGAGCCAGTTGGACGTGTTCGACTTGCGATGCGCGCAAACGAGCTAGTGTCGTATTGAGTTGTTGGCGTGCGCCCCCCAATGGCTGACGTCGAATCGCCGCTTCGTTGCGCAAACGCTCTGCGTGAGCGCCGGTTAACCGTTGCAAGAACTCGGTGTAGAAGGAGTCGCGATACAAAGCGATCTGCGCAAGCAGGTTGACAAGAGTCGTCGTTGACGAAAACGAATTTGCACTTCCTCCCGAAATTCCGGAGGCCATCAGCATGGTTCCAGCTAGCACAACCGCTGCTTCAGCCAGAGTCTCGTCGTGCGGCAAATCTTTTTCTTTGGCGACCCTGTCCAGCAGTGCGTCCACCGTGACTTGCTGCAAGACAAATCGGCGGTAAGTGCCGCTCTGGTCTATCAAATGTGGATCCCACTGACCGAAGTAATAATTCGGTCGTTTATTGACTGGGTGATCGAAATCATACGCTCGAACGTCGAGCGCCAATTCATCGAGATTGTTCGGATCAAATTGAGCATCACGCAGAATATTTAGCGATGTTGTCTTAAGGATCTCGAGGGCCTTGGTAATGATCTCACAATAGGGCCCGTACGCTACCCCTACGTCGCGTACATAGAGAGGGATCGGACGAAGCCACTCGTGGCCATACGGTTCCAACCGCCTGCCCTCCAGGACCGCAACCGGCCGAAAGCCAACATAGTCATTCAATTGGTCGATGGCTTTGGACACGATTCGATCGATTTCATTCCATGGCGCCCCCTGCTGTAGCACGCACTCGATAGCTCGGCCCAAAAATAGTCCGTTGAATAATCCCTCGGGCTCCTGATGAAAGAGGAGGTCACTATGGTAATCCAGGTAGTCTGGCAATAGGTACAACCAAACTATCTGAAGGACCTGACTGGCCTGATCGCTTTCGCGAAAGATCTCCTTTTCGTCTCGCAGTTTGCCAAGCCGATCTTGCAACCATTGTTGAATCGTCAACCATGGTGGCAAGCCGGCGTAGGGACTGTATTGCCCGGGGGTCCCAGCCAAAGCCAAGCCGTAGAGCCGGTTCAGAGCGGCAAGTGATTTTGGATCTGACTTTCCGGACGAAAAATTGAGGTAGCCCAAAACATGGACCAAATCCTCGTCTCTTCTTCCATCCGTTCGATTTTCGTTAGCCACCAGTTACCCCAGGCAATCCAATCTGCGTTATCGCTCCGGCACCGACTTAGGTGCGTTTTGCCCGCTCAATCGGATAATGGTAAATCGGCTTGAAGAATCACGGAAGAGCTAGAACAACCAACATAGAAGGCATATACGAAGATTGTCGCCAACGATTGACCAAGATTTTCATTGAACATTCGGTCCATTTCCTGTTTGCGACCTAAATTTGCTCGCCGTTTCGGCGATTGTGCAGTGAGTGGTAAGGCGTGGAAAAGACATATGGAAAGTTGCGACATTACCAAAGTTGCCCTGAGATACCCGTCAGAAATGGACACTCAGGACGTATTGGGTACCTCAGTCGGTTCGTCGGTCCCTTGTGCAATATCAAAAAACAGGACCGCCACTCATAACCTAGCCGAAAACCCAGTTGTCGCGTCGCTAGATAACGCCGAACGCCTTCTTGCAAATGCGACGGGACCCGATTCGTCCCTAGAGCTTTCGGTGGTGATGCCCTGCCTCAACGAAGCCGAAACGGTCGCGATCTGCGTCCAAAAGGCTATCGCTACCTTGGATGCCATGGGAATCACATCCGAAGTCATCGTCGCCGATAACGGCAGCACGGACGGCTCTCAGGCGTTGGCTACCGCTGCCGGCGCTCGGGTCGTTAGCGTTGCCAAACGAGGCTACGGCGCAGCCATCATGGGAGGAATTGGACAAGCCCGGGGGCGTTTCGTCGTGATGGGGGACGCTGACGAAAGCTACGACTTTGCCGCTTTGCCCAAATTCTATGAAAAACTGAACGCAGGCATGGATATCGTCCAAGGGTGTAGACTGCCCAGAGGTGGCGGCCAAGTTCTACCTGGCGCAATGCCTTTTCTGCATCGATGGTTTGGAAACCCACTCCTGTCGAGCCTGGTTCGGACCATGTTTCGAACTTCGGTTCATGACGTGTATTGTGGGATGCGAGGCTTTCGGCGTGAATGGCAAACCTCGCTGGACCAACGCTGCACCGGAATGGAATTCGCCACCGAGATGATTATCAAGTCGACTTTGTTCGGCGGCGCGATGGACCAAGTCCCAATCATCTTGCATCCCGATGGCCGAATCAACCAACGATCGCATTTGCGCACTTTTCGGGACGGCTGGCGCACGCTCCGGTTTTTTATGTTGCTGAGTCCGCGATGGACGTTCTTGGTTCCTGGCGTTTCTCTAGGAATGATTGGATCGTTGCTTTGTGCTTTGGCGATGCCAGGATGCCAATTCGCAGGAGTGAGACTGGATGTCCACACTTTGCTCGTGGGCACACTTGCGATTCTGATTGCGTCGCAACTAATCTGGTGCGCCATCCTGGCCAAAACATTTGCAGTGACCGAGGGGGTTCTCCCACAGAACCATCGGTTGGAAGTATTCGCGCGCGTGATGACGCTCGAAAGATTGCTGGCTGTTTCACTTGGAATGGCAGCCGTTGGAGTCTGCCTGATCGCTAGTGTATCTCTTCAATGGATGGCGACCGGCTTTGGCGAACTGCATTACGCGACTTCCATGCGTTCGATTATCCCTGCTGTAGGTCTAATCGCCTTGTCGGTTCAATGTGCTGCTTCGAGCTTCTTGCTCAGCGTGCTCCGCATGGCTAGGCTCTGATCGGGTGCAGCTGAGCAAGGGCCTCGCTCAGGTGACACACGTTGGTGGGCTTGTTAGAAGTACGGACGATGGCAATACTCAAGCTGAAATCGTTGGCGGTTTTTCGTTCTGCTAGCGGCGTCTATTCTGAGGTTTCCTATGATTGGTTCGCGTTGGCTGGTGTTTCTTGCCTCAATTTCCGGCCTCATTTGCGTCGGAATTGGCGCCATGGGCTCGCATTCCCTTCCAAGACGACTCCAGCAAGCTGGCCTATCCGAAAGCGAAGTTCAAAAGAAAATTGGGCAATGTGAAATCGCTGTGAAGTACCAAATGTTTCACTCGTTGGCTATTCTTTCCCTTGGACTTGCTCCGGCTACAGCATTCCGCCGAGCTTGGAAAGCTGGATGTATTCTCTTTTTCGTGGGAATTTGTCTTTTCTCTGGCGGGCTCTACAGCATGGTTTTTTTCGACGCAATGGGACACTGGAGCATCGTCCCTTTGGGTGGAGCAACCCTGATGCTGGCTTGGATTACCTTGGGGATTGGCTCGATTTTTCCCGCCAAAACCGACCAGGGCACTGGCAAACTTACTCCTTAGGTTCAATACTAGAGGGAAGTCCATTTAAGTCCGTAACGGATATTCGTTGGAAAAGAAGAATTGCGAGATCAAGCATGCGTGCGTCAAAATTGTTTTCCCGATCTATTGCAAAATGGACGCTTGCCGTCAGTTGCGTAACGATGGGTTCTGTGGCGATGGAATCTCCAGCTTTGGGCCATTTTCCATTCCACCATCACCACGGATGCTACAGCTCCTTCGGTTGGGGCTCGCACTACTACGGAGGCTATTCTAGTTTTTATGGCCTGAGCTCATCGTATTACTATCCATCGCTCTCGTATTCGTTTGGCTACACGCCGCGCTGTTACTCGGTAAATTACTACACACCGACCTACTTTGCACCTGTGTACTACTCTCCTGTTTACTATGCCCCAGCTTATTACCCATGCTCATCTTGGAGCAGTGTTCAAACCGGTGTTGGTTTTCCAGTAGCGAGTAACAGTTTCCCTCCAGCTTCGACGGCGAAATGGTTCGCGACCTCCAATCAGGCCAATTCTCCGATTGCGCCGCAAGCCCGAACGTTTCAAACAAATTCTCCGCTGTCAGGCATACCCGTTTCTAAAATCGACTCGCATTCGCAAGCCACCAAAGTCAGTAAGGCCGCAATCAATGAACCTGGGATCAGGCTCGTTTCTAATAAGCCCGCGCTGTTGCAACCTTATTCGCCCATATGGACAAAAGCTGCCGTCGGTATCGTCGATGACATGGTGGCTGCTGGAGAACTAGACCATGCCCTTTCATCGTGCAAGAGCATGGAACGTATTACTCAGCCCAAAGGCGCCGGCGTCTACCTTCGACAAGCGTTGCTAAAGTACTTCTCGAACGACGGAGATTCGGCTCAGAAACCCTCGACCGACGAAATCTTACGATTGCTTGAATTGGCTTGTGAGGCTGGAAGCCAGATGTTACCGAGCGAGCTTTCGAAGGACTCACTTAATGACTATTTTGCAGCTTGCTTGGTGGATGTAAACGGAAAGCTGGAGCAGTTGTCGCAGTCGGTTTTAGAGTCGCCCAACCATTCGGGTCGCGAGTTGCTGCTTCTATCCGCGTTGCTGAAGCTCGACGGACAAGCAGATCGTGCTAAATTGTTTGCGAGCGAAGTCCAAGAGCAAGTTGCGAAGTCCGGTTCGTTTCGCTGGAACAGTCTCTTGGACGCTTGCTTGAATTAGTACACAGAGACACGCGTCCCCATCACTTAACGCAGCACTAGTTTTCGGTAAACATTTGCCGTTCTTTCGGCCATCTTGATGTCCGAAAAGCCTTTCCTGTGCCGCTCGAATGCCAAGCGGCTCATCCGACTCCATTCTGATCGGTCGGAGATGAATACTTGAATCGCTTGCGAAAGCGAATCTGAGTCGTGCGGCCGCGCTAGCAAGCCTTCTTGGCCGTGTCGTATTACTTCAGGGGTACCCTCTACCCTGGTCGCAATGACGGGTACACCGCAAGCCAAGGCTTCCAAAACGACCATCGGCATCCCTTCTCCGAACAAACTCGGTAACACCAATGCATCCAAAGTTCGCATCACAGCTGGAACGTCTTTGGTAAAACCTCGCAAGTGGACGATTCCCTCAAGGTTTAGCCGTTGGATGAGTCCACGAATGCTCGATTCGTACTCGCGGGTCTCGAATCCTCCAATCACTTCAAGTGAGATTCGATTCTTTGCCCCATTCGACTTAGCGATCGCTTCAAGCAAAACTTCGATTCCTTTGCGTGGACGAACGAGAGCCACCATTCCGAGTTTCCAATGCGTTTGATCGAGTCGGGCCGCTGTATCGATAATGGGTTGCACCGCTACACCATTAGCGACGGCTGTTATCTTGTTGCGTGAATACCCCCGCGAGAGCATTTCTCGCCGAAGCGATTTCGAAACGGTGATGATATGATCTGCGTTTCGAAGCGAATACGCTTCAACCCAGTCATTGACTCGATTGACAATGGCTCGGGTGGAATCGCGAGCGGTTGGCGAATGGACATGATAGACCCAAGGAAGATCGCAACGTTTTGATGCGAAACTTGCGATCATGGCCGTTCTTGGTGTGTGCGCGTGGAGTACATCCGACCTTGTTTCGTTGGCGTAGTCTGCGACGCGTTGGACAATACTCAAGTCAAAGCGACTTTTCATGCCAATCGAGCGAACGCTATTGCTATCCAAACCGCAGAATTCAGGGAATTTACCCGGTATCAAACATGCGAAATGAGCCGACACTCCAAAGTCGGGCAATCGATTACCGAGAAGTTGTTGGACACGTTCGGCACCGGAGAAGTGTTCGCCGTTGATGAGGTGCAAGGACGAAAGTTGGCGCTGGACCGGCGAGACTTTGCCCTGATATAGGACAACGGGGGAACTAAGCGTATGGCTGAAGAGAGGGGTTAGGGTGGACATTGCAAATGGCGTTTGGGTTTGGGTTTTGGCCGATTCTTCGTGATCGTTGTGCCTGCGCGTTTTTGTTTAACCCGAGCGGCGAGCGGCGGTCGAGCTAAACGCGGTCGCCTACGGCTCGCGGTTAACGACTTGGGCACGCAACTCTAGGTTGAATTGGCATTGCTAGCTAAGTTTACGAACTATCCTGTTGCGACTTTCTTACGATTCAATCGCTACAACCCGAAGATTCGGTCTAGGTAGTTTTTGGGGGAGTTGGTATTGTGCCGGCGATAGGCAGGTCGGCTGTCCGCATGAAGCCCAAAGAAGGGCGAGTCCAAATTCAGCAATGTCATGGATGATGAATATGAATAATCAGGGGAAAAAGTTCTATAGACACTCTACGCTTGGATTCCTTGCGAGTGCATGGCTAATAGGCGTTTGCTCACTGGCCGTTGGACAACAGGGAGTAGCGCCACCTTCATCCGGATACGGCAACCGAGTTGCGTCACCGACGAATCAACAGCCCGTTGGGCCACAAGCTGGAGGTAATCCAACTGGCCGAGCAACCCCAGGCCAGGGTCTTGGAACTCCGGCAAATCCTGCGACGAATCCGGCACTCAATCCAGCGTTGAATCAACGCCCGGTATCGAGTCCACTTCCGGGTGCTGGCAGCGGAAAAGAAGTTGTCACCAAGAATCCTTTTCCGGCACTTTCGCCAGCGGAACAAGCGCATCTGGATCAGGTGCTCAATTATTGGGAGGGTTCGACAGCGAATATTGAACGCTATTCCTGCAAACTACTGCGATGGCAGTACAACTCGTCGGACAATTTTGTTGCTGAGTTGGCCAAAAAGTTGGGAACGGACATTCGAAACGTCAACGTTTCGACTGCGTCGGGTGAGTTAAAATACATGTCGCCCGACAAAGGGATGTTTAAGATCGAAAAGCTACTCAAGCTCACAGGTCAGCTCGACGCCAACAATCAGAAGGAGATGAAAGAGTTTGACAACATGTATGGCGAATGGTGGCTTTGCGACGGCGAAAAGGTATATGAATACGATCGCAGTCGAAAGGAATGCACTCGATTTACGATGCCAACCGAATTGAGAGGGGCTGGAATTCTAGAATCCCCCATGCCATTCATGTTTGGGGTCAAGGCAGAAAAGATCAAGGCGCGCTACTGGGTTCGATCCTTACCACCTCCGAAGGGCCAAAATGACAAACCACGCGATGACATTTTCGTAATCGAAGCCTACCCCAAACTGCAATCCGATGCGGTCAACTACGACCATGTTCAGATCTACCTCGATCGAGAGATGTTCTTGCCTGTTATGCTCATCAAATTCAATCCAGAGCACGTTGATGAAGCGGGAAAGGTTTTAAACGACAATCGCGAGGTGTTTCAATTCAGTGATCGCGTGAAAAACGCAAATCTTCTCCAGAAGTTCAATGATGCCGTATGGCGCAAAGAGTTCATTCCGTTCGACATCCCCAAGGATTGGAAAGTAGAAGACAGAGTTTTCGCCCCACCGGCCGTAGACAATTTACGGGCTGCCAATAACCCGGCCGCACAGAACCCTATCAAGTAATTCGTTCGGATGAACTTCACGCATCTCAAACTCTTGGCTCCTATTGTCATGTGCGCAAGCTTGGCTATTCATGTTGGCTGCGCTACCTGGCTTCCTTCGGGTGAAGAGCCGCCGGCGACGCACGCTATGCAGGGCTTTGGGACTGCGGTGATATCCGGCGATGCCGCGGGAGTCGAAACCATTCTAGTACGGCTCAATCCGACGCAAGCAGTTCGGCTCCCTGAGCTTTGGGCTCAGATCGACGAACAAGCCCTGAAGCCTGAGTTGCGAATTGCCTTGGACAAGAATGGTCTACGAGCTGGCAAAATCTCGGGTAACACTCCGCCGCTACTGGATGAGTGGGTACGGCAAACCGTTCAGCGGATCGGTGAAGATCCGCTGGAACAAGCTGGATTCGCGGCGGATGTTTCGTCTTTCTCGCAACTGTGGCGTTGTCGTGCCAACATTCGCAAGGAGCTCTCGGTTCGAAATATTTCGACGGGACCAACTTGCGTGTTTTACCATGACATGACCTACAAAGGACACGTGTACGACTCGCCTCACTTCATCTATGCCATTCAAGCGGCCCCGCACGGAGACGCGTCAGCGACCATCCGCTTGACCCCGGAAATGCAACACGGCGAAATGGTAAAGAAAGTAATCGCACGGGAATTAGCCGTTCGTACCGATACTCGGCGGGAATCGGTAACCTGGGACCAACTCGCAATCGACTTGCGGATTCAGCAAGGTGATTGCATTGTCATTGGGCCAACCGTTGACTCTCGTGGTTTGGGCGAACACTTCTTTCATACCAAAACGCAAATGGGTGAGATTCAACCAGTGTTGTTGCTTGTTCGACTCAGTGAAGCCAATTCGGATGACGCGTTTGCTCGTCCACTAGTGACGCAGTCCTCGCCACCCGTCCATCGCTAAAGGCATAGCGTGAAGCTATTGTATTGTGTGGCTGTTGTTTTGCGTGTGGCTGTTGTATTTCGTGTGGCTGTTGTATTGCGTGTGGCACGTCCCTGAGTTTACGAAGGGCGTGGGAATCGTTAGAAACACTTGCCACGCTTTCCGCGTCCATCGCTATCGCTGTCAACGTGACACACGCTTGGTTTTTGTGACTGATCGAGGCTCTCGATCAATTTTGGTACGATTCCAACGAGCGAAGGGCCTCGCTCGTCCACAAATGTTGCCTTTCGCTCCGCGAAAGTGCACTGCTAAACGCACTTTCGCGGAGCGAAAGGCGACAATAATAGGGCAAACTCGCATGGTAGAGGGACGAAGAACATGGAATGGATCGAATGTGTCCGATGGTGCCATTGGAACGAAGACCAAGAGTCGGTAGATGCATTGATCGAATCGTTGACGGATCTCAGTATGCGTTCCCGTTATTCAACTCCGATCCTGACCAAGATGCAATACGACGCGGGGGATTGCGTTGGGGGCTACCTAGTCCTGTACCCAGGCGCCCTGGCGTCCGTTGGCAATTTGAGATTGGAATCGCGAGACAACGATGATCGAGAGGGCGACGTTTTGGCCAAATTGGCAAGAGAACTCTTTCATGCCGCATTCGATTCGGGCGCCGAAATGGTTCAAGCAATTTCTCCCTTGATTGCCTCGCGTGTTTCCAACGACACAGAGTCAGCGTTCGTATCGCCAGATTCGCAACGCGATGAAGTTTTGAAAAGAGCTGGAATGCAGCCTGTCGCTAAACTTGTTCAGTTGGAGTGCTTCGGAATTCCGACCGTTCCGTTGCGCGACATTTTTTCGGGGGGGGGAGATTCCAAAGTGCTTGCCTTCCTATCTCATAATGAACTTCCATCCAATCAATGGAGTCAGTTGCTTGAACGCACTTATGTGGATACACGCGACGTTCCAGAACTAAATGGCCTGCGCGACATTGAAAGCACATTAGAAGGCTACGCATCAGCGATTGAAGGTGTCCCAAAGACTTGGTGGGCTGTGCGATCCAAAGGGGTCAATATTGGCTGTTTGCTCCTTACTCCGACTGCAAGAAAGGGTTGCGAAATAACGTATCTCGGATTGATACCAGAATGGCGAGGCCAAGGTGTTTCCAAAGTTGTCATGAACTTTGTTCGAGACTGGGCGATAGAAAGCGGCATTGAGGGGCTTACGTTGGCCGTGGACTTGCGAAACATCCCCGCTATTCGTTTGTATCAATCGTGCGGTTTTGTAACGCAGCGATTTGTGCAGGCATGGATTTGTTTTCCTAAATAGCTAATCAATGGCTTTATCCAGAGTCGGAGGCGACGGTCGAAAACCATCGCAGGTTGAGGTTAAACGAGTGATGTGTTGCACAATGGAACGCTTGGGTTCGGGCTGTTCATCAAATCGGAGAGCGTGGTCGTGCGAAAAACGTCTTCAATACCTTGCATGGCACTGTCCATTTTCTTGTGCAAGGAACAAAGCTTTTTGCGATGGCTAGAAAGTTCTAGCGGGCAGGTGTGGATGCGTTGTATAGGATCGACGCATTGGACGACTTCATAAATCGTCAGTTGATCGGGCGACTTGCCTAAATGGAATCCGCCACTCACCCCCCGTTTGACTTTCACCAGTCCCTCGCGGGTCAGTGTTTGCAAAACTTTGGAAAGATAAGGCGCAGGGACTAGTGTCGCTTTTGAAATTTGCGAGGTGGTTTGCAGTAGCCCTGGCTGCTTTGCCAGATGCACTATTGCCCGAAGCGCGTATTCAACAGTTTGTGAGAACATAAATCAATGCAGTGCAGGAAAGCGAGTGGCGATGGGAAAACTACCAATCATAACCCGATACGTAAGTGAGGGACCTGCGAAGTTTTCCCTCGATTACGCCTCGGGTTAGGATACTTCACTCTCCCGCTCGCCTAGCTACTCGCCATCTCGGATGAGCGGAACTTGAAACGACACACCACCTACAATCTTTTTGCCTCGATAATTTTCATGACAAAGAATGCATTTGTCCAACGCCATCGGCAGGATCGTCATGGTTCTCAAGTATTCCTTGCCGTCGATGACTTCAACCGCATCGATCTTGTCTTTGCCGGCAAGCATTTCTTGGATGGCTCGCTTCTCAAAAGCATCTTTTGGTGAGTTGGCCGGATTGATCGGCTCACCCAGTCCGTCAACCAACCTGACGACGTGGTAATTCCCGTCCTTCATCGCCTTTACGACAGGCTGAAAGGTGGTGATCGCTGCAGTCGACGAGTCGTTCTCGACATACGTTTGAGTTACAGAAACGATGGCAGTTTTGTACAGCGTATCGAGCATTTTGGTTTCGCGTCGCGCGCTCCGCAAATTCCTGTCTTTTTCGAGGGAAGCTTGAGTTTCGTTGCCAGCCGCGTAGTGCCAAAAACCCAAAGCGCTCAGGGCTGCGGTTCCAGTAAGAAACAGTCGTGTATTCCGAGTCGACATGATTACGCCTTGTTAAGTGGAGGTTCTGTTGGTCTGCCGCCAGTCCTAAACAGGACAGCGGTATCCAGTATAGCCCAGCAATCGGAAGGGGTCAATACAGGACAACATAGTCCAGTTTCGTGCAATCTGACGATTCATGCAAACGCTCCTGTCGGATGCTACACTGACTGTCAGTCGGCGGAGCGACTGACCTACCGGGGGCGGAGCGACTGACCTACCGGGGGCGGAGCGACTGACCTACGGGGGAGGAGCGACTGACCCAAGAATTGCAATCGACGCCGTGTTCGTACTCCAACCGAAGCTTGTAAGACCATGAAATCCAATCGATGCCAACGTGCTTTCAACCTGTTTGCGCTCATCCTTTCCTTTGTCGGGATGCAAGTTCTTGCACCTTGCGTCTTGGCCCAGACGTATACGTCGCCAAACAAAGCGGGGCCAATCTACTCATTGCAAGGCGAGTACATGGGGGTTGTTGACGCGTGGGGCGGAACTTGGGGCGCGCAAGCGATTGCGATTAAAGGGAAAAAGATCTCCATCCATTTGCTTGAGGGTGGCTTACCGGGACAGGGCTTCCACGGCAAAACGCCGTCGAAGGTGTATGAGGCCAGTATCGATTCGGAAAAGGAAATTGCCGAGGCAACCAAGGACTCTATATCGGTCGTGGTCAAACCGAACTCGTTGACCATCAACGATGCAGCTGGCAAACCACTTGGAGTTTTGACCAAGATCATTCGCGAGAGCAAAACCTTGGGTGCTCGTCCACCAGCCGACGCCATTGTGTTGTTCGACGTGAATCGAGTGAACGACTTTCAAGGAAACAAAATGGGGGATGACGGATTGCTCGGCGTTGGTGGAACGAGCAATGAGCGGTTCGGCGATCATCGAGTGCATATCGAGTTTCGTACACCCTTTCAGCCTGACGACTCAGGACAGAAGCGGGGCAATAGCGGTGTTTACATTCAAGGTCGATATGAGTTGCAGGTACTCGATTCGTTTGGCCTTACCGGAGAGAACAACGAATGCGGCGGTATCTATCAAATAGCCAAACCCTCGATCAATATGTGCTACCCACCACTTTCATGGCAAACCTACGACATTGATTTCAGAGCGGCAACTTATGACGCTACGGGAAAGAAGTCGAGCAACGCAAAGCTGAGTGTGAAACACAACGGAGTTACCATCCACGATGGTTTGGAGTTGCCAAAGGGGACACCTGGCAAGGACGAAGAAGCGGACAAACCAGGCCCACTCTTTTTGCAAGATCACGGCAACCCGGTTGTTTTCCGAAATGTCTGGGTTCAAAAAACAAGCAAGTAACTAACGAACTTCGCCAGACACCAATGCGAACGAGACGTCCGTTACGGTCTCGCAATGCTATGGATGATACCATTCGGCTTGCCGCTTCCATCGCCATGCCGAACACGGTATTTCTTCATCGGATATTAATCCTATCTTCATTTAGTTTCGATCTGCTTCGTGGATACTCTGCCCACGTGTGGTGCTGCGTTGGGCAACATCCGCAGTATTTTCGATTAGGAGGGGGTAGTTACAGGCATGAAACGATCTTTTTTCAAACACTCAGCGGGCCAGAAACACGGCCGCGCGGGTTTTACGTTGGTGGAATTGTTAGTCGTCATTGCAATCATCGGCATTTTGGTAGGTTTGCTTTTGCCAGCCGTGCAAGCTGCACGCGAAGCTGCGCGACGCATGCAATGCTCTAACAATGTCAAGCAACTCGGCTTGGCCGTTCACAATTTCGAATCGGCTTTTAAGAAATTGCCTTCGTCCGGTCAGTGCGGATCGACAGGATCGACAACGACCGCGTACACGATTCATTCCGTACCGACTCAGCTCCTTCCTTATATTGAGCAATCGAATTTGTACAACATGTTCGATACCAACTCGAATCCTTTCACGTTGTATTCCGCAACGCTGCAGTCCAACGGACACTACGCGACGGCGACTGGGGCTTTGCTCCATAAGAATGCAAAGGGTCGGACCTATGACGATCCTGGATTTCCGTCAGGTCAAGTTGCGGCAAAGACTCAGGTCCCGGCCTTCATTTGCCCATCGGCTCCAATTGACGGCTTGTCACGAGACCCAGTGCATGGCTACGCTGGCTTCGATTACATGTTCCCAGATTTGTCGGACATCAATTCTACCGTGGGCATGGCAAACTACGGCGGACGCGAACTACCAACTGGATCGGCTGAATGGCTGAGGCAAGTCGTTGCTGGTATGCTCAACTGCGAGAATGGTGGTCTTGCAAGGGTATCCGATGGTACCACCAACACAGTCATGATGTTTGAAGACGCATCCCGTTCCCATCCCAATGTGGCTCGTTTTGGGGCTTTGTCAGCACGGAATTCACCGGTTTCAGCTCCGGCAGATCCCGTAGCTTGGACGGGTGGGACCGCTGGTGGGCGTCGAGTGTTTGCGTGGGCAGACCCGGATGCTGGCACGAACGGCTTTTCTGGTCCAAGCAACGCCCTTTCGCCCGCGTCGAAGCTTGCGAAAATCAACAATTACGGACAAGTCATAGGTGGACCGGCCGAATGCAAGTGGACCGTCAATAACTGCGGACCGAACGATGAGCCTTTTTCCTTTCACACTAGCGGAGCCAATGCAGCCATGGGGGACGGATCGGTCCGATTCATGTCGGCTAGCACCGATGGTGTTGTACTCAAGTTCATGGTTGGTGCACAAGATGGCACTGTCGTTAACGCGCAAGACTAGGCTGAAAAATCAATGAAAAGTCTAATTTTGGTTCTTTTGACTGTGGTTTTTGTGGGCTGCGGTTCGTCGGCGACACCAATGCCCGCTTCGTCCGTCGTCAAAGGCAAGCTTGAAACGTCCGCAGGGAAACCGATTGGCAACGTATTGCTAACTTTGCAGCCGCTTGGCGACGGTCACCCTGCTCCCTTGCAGGTGTCTGAGGACGGTACTTTCGAAGGGGAAATTGTACCTGGGAAATACGCTTACTTTGTGGCTAAGTCCTCGGCAAAGAACTCTGAACAGGCCTTGAAGTTGGTGGATTCAAAATACTACGAGGCGTCTATGGCTCGTACTGTAAACGTGCAAGCTGGACAAGAGCTTCGCATTGCGGTTGAGTAGGAGGGCTCAGCACTAACGACGCACTAAGGCAAGCAGCAGATTGGAGTATCCCAACCCGAAGGGTAAGCGAGGGGCAATTTCGCATGTCCCTCACTTACGTTTCGGGTTATGACTGGTAGTTTTCACATCGCCGCTCGCCTAACTTAAACTTGAATGAACCACACAGTCACGACGTCCACAGAGGAAAGCGACTATTCCTTCTGAGTTCCTCGCGAATCTGTGGTTCAAGGTGTGTCAATCCCGCTTTCTCTGAAATGCAACTCTATTCGCATTTTCAACGGCTGTAGTTACACTACAACGCATGTCCGGGTACTGTGCCCGTTTCTGAATTGTGTTGGCAATCCGAACACTGTGGCATTTATGGTTTGGCAGCGAGTTTGCATCATTGGAGTTGGTTTGCTCGGCGGTTCGATTGGCCTAGCCCTAAAACGAAAACGCCTAGCACAATGTGTGGTGGGAGTGGGGAGAAACGTTCCAAAACTCGATATCGCACTGTCTCGCGGAGCCATCGATATCGCTACGGACGATATTTTGGCTGGCGCAAAAGAAGCAGACTTAATAATTGCCTGCACGCCGGTTCAGTCCATCGTCGATTCCCTCCAGGTGGCAGCTGGGGTAGCTCAACCCGATGCCATTCTTACCGATGTCGGCAGCACCAAACTGAGCATTATTCGAGCAGCACAGGGTCGCCTTTCCCCCAGCCAGTTCATCGGAAGCCATCCCATCGCAGGTGGCCACCATAGTGGAGTGGAGCATGCCGTCGGTACGCTTTTGGACGGCGCGTTGGTCGTGATCACTCCGGCAGAAGACACCTTTCCGGAATTAGTCACGCGAATGATAGGATTTTGGGAGTCGATGGGTTCACGGACCTGTTGCCTTTCGCCACGTGATCATGACGAAGCCTTGGCAACCGCCAGTCATTTGCCACACATGGTTGCTTCGGCTTTAGCTTCGGCAACGGCTCCGGAAATACTTCAGTTCGTCGGGAAAGGGTGGATGGACTCAACCCGCATCGCGGCCAGCAATTCCCAAATGTGGCGGCAGATCTTGGAAGAAAACCATGCGCCTGCCTTACAGGCGATGAAGAACTTTGCCACAATTTGCGAAACTTGGGTCGATGCGTTGGAGAAGTCCGATTTCGACCGCATCGAACAACTACTCAAAGCGGGAAAAGCAACACGTGAGGCTGTGGCAAGTAGACATACATCCGGCTGATGGCCAACCGGATTCGCTCGGGCATTCTGCGCTTACCTCGACTCGTGAACTCGGAATCGCCAGCGATCTTTCCATTCGCGCCGCTTACGGCTTTCTTCTTCAGGGCGTTCTCGGGTCCGATCAAGTTAGAAAAATAGCCAATGAGCTCTTATCCGATCCGATTGCGCAGCGCTGCATTGCCACAACCATTGGTGATGTGTCGCTGAATCAACCTATCGACGCATCGGGCACATCCTCAACCGTACTTATCCATGCCATGCTCAAGCCTGGGGTGATGGATCCAGTTGCCCAAAGCACCCATAAGATGCTTCGCGACCTCAAATACGATGTCGACGAGGTGCGAACTTTTCGCAAGTATTGGATCAGTTCATGCAACGGTACAAACTCAATCGAAAAGTCCGTAATACAACGGATTTGCCAAAAAGTGCTTTCCAATGACTCCATCGAGCAAATTGTCGTAGGGCCTTTAGCACTCGACCATCTTGATGTTGGTTCGCCGTACCAGTTCAAGTTGACCGTGGTTCCAATACGCGAGCTCGATGCCGAATCGCTCATGCACTTGAGCAAATCGGGACAGCTCTATCTGTCCATTGCCGAAATGGAAACCGTTCAGGCCCACTTCTGCGAACAACATCGAGATCCGACGGACATCGAATTGGAAACCATCGCTCAAACGTGGAGCGAGCATTGCAGCCACAAGACGCTCGGCGGAAAAATCGAATATCGGGACGAGAATGGCACGCGGCATTTCAAGAGCATGCTCAAAGAAACGATCTTCGCTGCCACCGTCCAGATCCGTGAAAGTTTGGGGCAAGACGACTGGTGCGTTAGCGTCTTCAAGGACAACGCCGGAGTCGTGAAATTCGACGACGAAGACCACGTAGTATTCAAAGTCGAGACACACAACCATCCCTCGGCCATTGAACCTTATGGTGGTGCCAATACCGGGCTGGGTGGCGTGATCCGCGATCCGCTTGGGACTGGATTGGGAGCAAAGCCTATTTGCAGTACAGATGTATTCTGCTTTGCTTCGCCGAACTTCGATCCAAACGATCTACCCCCCGCGGTTCTGCACCCACGTCGAGTCATGAAAGGGGTCGTGTCGGGCGTCCGCGACTACGGCAATCGAATGGGCATTCCAACAGTAAACGGAGCCGTTTACTTCGATGATCGCTATCTTGGCAATCCACTTGTTTATTGTGGAAACGTAGGCATCATCCCGGTCAACAAAGTTGAAAAGCAAGCGATGCCTGGCGACTTGATCGTGGCCATCGGCGGCAGAACAGGCCGCGACGGTATCCACGGAGCCACTTTTAGCAGCGTCGAACTCACGGAAGAAAGCGAGAACATTTCCGGCGGATCCGTCCAAATTGGAAATGCAATCACCGAAAAAATGGTGATGGATGTGCTGCTTCAAGCTCGCGACCAAGGACTCTACACCGCTGTTACCGATTGTGGTGCCGGTGGCTTTAGCAGTGCCGTAGGTGAAATGGGGGAATCTATCGGAGCGGAAGTCTGGCTAGACCGAGCGACCCTCAAATACGAAGGGCTCAGCTACACCGAAATATGGATCAGCGAAGCCCAAGAGCGGATGGTGATGTCGGTACCTCCGAACAAAATCGATCGCTTGAAAAAATTATGCAATGACGAGGATGTCGAAGTCGCTATTCTTGGCCAATTCACCCCCACCGGGCTTTTGCGGTTGATGTACTACGGCGTAGAAGTTGGCTGCGTGAGCATGGAGTTCTTGCATCACGGTAGACCACCCGTGGTCCGTCAAGCGGTCTACCAACCCGCACCCATCACGCCTTGCCAACTCGGAACACTCGATCGCGAGGCGATGGAATCGACGTTAGAAAAGATTCTGGCCAATCCCACAGTGGCAAGCAAGCATTGGATTATTCGCCAATACGATCATGAAGTGCAGGCGGGAAGCGTAGTCAAGCCTTTGGTTGGTCCGTCCAGCAATGGACCAAGTGACGCGGCCATTATCCGCCCCAAACTCAACAGCCACCGCGGACTGGTACTGTCATGCGGCATGAAACCACGCTTGGGCGACTACGATCCTTATCACATGGCTACGTCAGCTATCGATGAAGCGGTGCGTAACGCGATTGCGGTTGGTGCCGACCCGAGCCGATTAGCGATCCTAGATAATTTCTGCTGGGGCAACACGGAGCGTCCGGAGACATTGGGGACCTTGGTGCGGGCTGCTATCGCATGTCATGATTTGGCGATTCAGTGGAAAACGCCGTTTATTAGTGGCAAGGACAGTCTCAACAATGAGTTTTCATGGTTCAACGGGCGAGGCGAAAAGCAAACGATCGCAATTCCTTGTTCGTTGCTTATCAGCGCCATGGGCCAGATCGATGATTGTAGGCTTGCGGTTACGATGGATTTCAAACGAGCAGGCAATGCGGTTTATCTCATCGGTGTGACTCGCGATGAGTTGGCAGGCTCGTATGCAGCGTTGGTGTTGGGGAAATCGGGTGGCACTGTGCCGACCGTGGATGCCACCCTTGCCATGCGAAGCTACTACGCGATTCATAAAGCCATGAAGAGCAAGCTCATTGTCTCTTGCCACGATTTGAGCGAAGGTGGATTGGCCGTCTCGCTGGCGGAAATGGCCTTCGCAGGCGAACTGGGTGTGTCGATAGACATTACAAATATGCGGCAAGCTAGTTTCGTTGATCGCGAGGTGGCTTTGTTTTCCGAATCGAACAGCCGATTGTTGTGCGAAGTCCCCGCGGCACTGGCCAGCGCCTTTGAGACTGCCATGCAAGGACTACCGTGCTTCCGGCTAGGTGACGTTGCGGAACATGATCGCGTCGTGGTTCATTGCGACAAAAATGTCTTGATCGACAAGCCTTGGCGGGATCTTCGAGAAACGTGGCTACGGCCACTCGATTGGGAGTAAGTTCAGTCACCAAACGTAAACGTAAGTAAGCAGAGAATATGCCAAGCGGCTTCAATTTAGGCACAGGGACGGTTCTACGATTTCAAGGCAAGGATCGCTGTCGAGTTTTCAACAACCTTTGCACGCAGGATTTACGAACGCTTTCCGATGGACAGGCCTTCGAAACCTTTATTACCGATGTCAAGGGTCGCACTTTCGGACACGGAATCGCACTTTCCGTCGATGGCGAAGATTTCTTCGTCACGGTACCGGACCAAGGGAGCAAGCTGGTTCCCCACTTCGATCGCTACATCATTCGCGAAGATGCGGTGGTCTCCGACGTCAGCAACGAGTATCAATTTTGGCTGTTTCAGGATCGAGTCGTTACCGAACAAGCGTTCGCCATTGCCAATGACGTAGCGCCTGGTCTGGCTAGTGCGAAAATCATCGACTTCGATGGCCAGCGAGTAGTACTGGTGCACGCACCATGGGTTGGCCCGAACTCAATACTAGGACTTGTACCAGCTGGATACAGCGACCAGTGCCTAGCTCAACGATTGGGGAGCGAGTGGATACAAAGCGATATGGTTCATCGCAGCCCTTGGGAACTCGCCCGGATTCAGGCCTTTTGGCCATGGTACGGAATCGACATGGATGAACGCCATTTGCCTCAAGAAGTGAATCGAGATAGTACTTCGATCTCGTTTAACAAGGGTTGTTACTTGGGTCAAGAGACCATCGCTCGACTCGATATGCTCGGCAAAGTCCAAAAAAAACTCATGTGGATTGTTATCGACTCGGATGAATGCCCAAAGACACAGACCGCCATCCACGAGGACGGCAAGGAGGTCGGGACGATTTGCTCCGCAGCCGCCGATCCAAAGAACGGTCGCTGTGTGGCGTTGGCGTACGTCAAACGCAGCCATTTCGCTTCTGGGCAAGTTTTGAGTATCGACGGACACGCGGGCACCGTTGGTCGTTAACCCAGACCATTCGAAACGGACGGCAGCGAGTGTCGAGTTTTTCGAATTCCACAGCAAAAAACAAGGGGTTTTCGCTGAAAGAGGCAGCCGCACGCGCCGCGAACCCCCACCGCGGGGGGGGGGCGGGGCGGGTGGGGGGGGTGGCCGGGGGATGTGTTTGTGGGCCAAACAAAGTTTTTGGGGGGGAAGCAACC
>JANMHA010000292.1:0-2021 GCA_031374925.1 Pirellula sp.
GACACTTTGCGGCGGTTGAGTCGATCACTGAGAATCGCGTGCAGGCGGCTTTCGAGCGGTGAATGGCTCGCCATGGCCAGTCCGCAAGCCGATGTCCAACGCGCAACCGATAACTTCGTTGCTACGTTGAGAAGATGTTCCGCATAAGCCGACGCTCGAACTCCCTGTTCCAACACAAGATCATCGCAGGCTCGCTCGCGTTCCACATGCAGGCGCCAAGCAGCGAACCACACCAGCGGATTAAACCAATGCAGTGCGCACGCGATCTGGGCCAACAGTTGCACAATGGTGTCACGGCGTTTGATGTGAGCCAGCTCGTGCAACAGCACAGATCGGAGTTGCTCGCCACTCCATTGCCGCGCTGACTCAGGCAGCAACAATCGAAACCGGACAATTCCCCATATGACTGGAATCGTGCGCTCCGAATGGATTAGCAACCGGACTTGATGGCGGACCCCAAGCTGTCGGTGTGCATCATTGAACGCAATGACAATACGTCTATCGGATTTATGGCATTCGGTATTGCCATTATCATTCGGGCGCCACGACATCGCAATTACCGTCCCTCGCCGTTCGTTGCTCCACAACATCCATCTCGCAGCCATCAGACGAAGAATCAGCAACGCAAACCCAATAGACCAAAGGACCGGCAACATGCCCAACCAGCTCCACTGCAAATTGTTGGACTCGGGATTGATTCGATGGCTCTCCTGAACTGGGTCAAAATTTTGCTGCTCAATTGTGTCTGCAGCGAAGGGCCGGACGCTTATTTTCGGTGGAACTTTGCTCTCTACCGGTCCGACTCTCTGAGGCAGTGAAGCTTGGAATTGCTTGGGCAACTCCTCCGAAGAGACGGGCGTTACTGTCGTTGGCGAACCCTTCGGAATTGCCGCCCAGGCTGGCAGCACTTGCCACTGCGGCAACAGGGCGGAAAACACGGGAACGACCAGCATGGCGACAATCGCCACGAACCAGACAAGATGACGCGTCGCGGCGGAATCACGCCTCAATAGGACAGCCACACAAGCGGCTACGGCAAGAATGACGCCCCCCTTGATAGCAGAATCCACCAGTAGCAGGCTTGACGTTCCAAACACAAAAGCAAAAGTTGTTAGGGTACGATTCATCTCAGCGGCCCTCCTTCTTTGTTTGTTCGATCAACGCAATCAGTCGCTCGCGCTCCTCGGCGGTTACTCCGTCTTTCCGCGAATGCAGATGTGCTGCAAGCGCTTCTTCCAGGGACCCACCGAAGAAGGTTTCCAGGACATTTTCCAAGGCGCTGCGGCCGGCCTTGCCCTTCGATTCGCGAGGGACATAGACCACCTCTCGACCGCTTTGCCGCCGCCGTAGATATCCCTTTTCCTCCAGGATGTGCATCAGCCTCCGAACCGACATGGCGGTCGGCGGCGACGGAATGGCATCTACGACCTGATTTACAGTCGCTTCTCCCAACGCGAAGACCACATCCATGATCTGTCGCTCGCGTCGACTTAGTTCTGACGATTCAGGCATAGCAGTTCCTCCAGCAAGTGAGTCCTGTACCGCTTGGGGTACGACGTTCGTTAAATGGCATTGCGTTAATATATTAACGCAATGCGTTTCACATGCAATACCTGTTCGCTAATTTTTTAACGCTAACGAGATTCTCCGTCGATATTTCATATAAAGACAAGCCGCAGGCGTCTGCGTCTTTTCGGATCACACGTAGCAGCGTCTCTCCGAGACGTTGATTACCACTCGTCGACACAGTGAATTGCCATCACCCTGCGGCAGCTCTCGCACGAAGAGAAGTGCTCCTCCCATAATTCGCTTTGCGTTGCCGGTAACGTTCCGGTAAGCAACGCTTTTCGCTCCCGCCAAAGTCGCGTCCACTCGCGATACTTTCGCGGATAGGCTGTGAGTTTATTCGCAAGGTGCAGAAGTTTGTCGCCTTTTGCTCCGCAAAAGTGTGTTAACGCGGCGAACTTTCGCGGAGCGAAAGGCGACAATAATAAATTCACAGCCTAGGAGCGAAAGGCGAC
>JANMHA010000320.1:0-1590 GCA_031374925.1 Pirellula sp.
TGGAACCGCGCGCGCTTTATCAACTGCAAAAGGCCATTGGCGCGGTCTATCGGCAGGAGTTGGCGGTAAATGTTCGCGGATTGGGCTACGAGATAGAGCCGGGCAAAGATTCCTTATTCGAGATCAAGGGCGTTTCTGCCGAAGCAATCCGCGCCTTCAGCGAACGCGCCGCCCAAGTGGAGGCCCGGCTAGCCGAGCGCGGCCAAACACGGGAAACCGCATCAGCCGCTGAGAAGCAGATCGCCGCGCTTGATACCCGCGCTGTGAAGGAAGAGGTAAACCGCGCCGACTTGGTCAAGGATTGGCGCAAGACGGCGGACAGTGCCGGATTTGACCAAGCCGCCAGATTGGCCTTGGTCGCAAAGGCCGAGATGGCCGCAGAAAAGGCAGAACATGCGCCAATGCTGACTGCCCAAGGTGAAATCGCCGCACATCACGCCGTCGCGTTCGCCGCAGAGAAATTGGGCGAGCGCCAGTCGGTGTTTTCGGCGGCGGAGTTGGAGAAGGAGGCGGGACGGTTTGGGCTGGGGACCGTTACTCAAACCCAGATCGGCGCTGCGATGGGCCGGGCGACCAAAGACGGCGCGCTTGCTACGCGCACGTTCATCGACAAACGCGGTGCGGACTTTGCCGGGTTCACGACCGCGAGCAACATCGACAACGAGCAGCGGCTGTTGCGCGCAGAGGCGAACGGGCGCGGCAGCGTTGCCGCGATCCAGACCCCGATGCAGGCGGCAAAGGCCGTTGCTCGTGCGGCGCTTGCATCCGAACACCCCTGGAATCCAGACCAGCAACAAGCGGCCAAAGCGTTGTTGACCAGTCAGAACCGCATGACTGCCGTGCAGGGCTATGCCGGAACCGCGAAGACAACGACGGTTTTGGCGACCGTGGCGCGGGAGGCTCAATCGCAGGGTTACACTATGACCGCGCTTGCCCCGACAGCATCGGCAGCACGGACGCTTGGCGAGGCGCTGGGACTTCGTGGCGAAACGGTCGCCAAGCATTTGATGACGCAAGCGCGCGTAAACACAACTGGGCGGAGCGTATGGATTGTGGACGAAGCGTCGATGCTTTCTGCCCGCGATACTGCAACATTGCTCGAATCCGCTGAAAAGGCCAACGCCCGTCTCATTCTCGTAGGCGACGTCAAGCAGCTTGGTTCGGTTGGAGCCGGAGCCGCGTTTGCGCAATTGCAGGACGCGGGCATGGCAACCGCGAAGCTCGCGGAAATTGTCCGCCAGACCAATCCGCTCACTAAAGAGGCCGTTGAAGCGTCCATACAGGGCGACGCCCGCCGCGCGCTCAACGCGCTTGATGGAGGTGGTGGAAAGATTATCGCCCTTGCCAATCCGGCGGAGCGGATGAAAGCGATGGCGAGGGACTATGCGGCGCTATCTCCCAAGGATCAGCGCAGCACCATCGTCATTGATCCATCGCGCGCAGGCCGCGATGCGCTCAATGCTGAAATCAGGACACAGCTTGTCGCCAATGGCAGATTGACAGGCGAGGCCGTGACCATGCGGACGCTTGAGTCCAAGGGGCTGACCAAAGCCGAAGCCCGCGATGCACGAAGTTACGAGGTTGGCGATG
>JANMHA010000397.1:0-34832 GCA_031374925.1 Pirellula sp.
GCAACAAATAGAAGCAACGGATACTCCGCAAAAAATGCTTGCGAAGAGCTGGGGGATAGCCTGCGCTGAGCAAATAGAAAACCAGAAATGGCTCAATCCAAACTGTTGATTCTGGCTCAATTCAATCCGTCGGTTACAAGCCAAACCTAAAAAAACCTGGGAAGCTCGCTTTCGACTAGTGCTCTTGGGGAAGAAGAACAGTCGTTAGCGAGTAATCCGCTTCAGTAATGATCCAGAAACGCAATCCATTGGAGTCCTTGAAAACCGACATTAGTCGTGAAGGATTTCCCAATGCATTTTCGTTTTCGAGTCTGTCACACTCTTGAACGTGGTCCCAATCGCACTTAAAGTGACACCTTAGGGCCGAACGAACATCAGCAAGATCCAACACCGAATTCGCATCGTCTGCAATTCGAATTCTTCCGGATCCCAATTTTCGAGGGTTATCTTTTGTATTGCACATCAGAACCTCCTACGAATGCTTGTTCTTCCATTCTGCGTGCCATGCACTCGACGCCCGATTTGTCCTTATCGCCTTCGTCCTCTGCAACTATCCAGTTGCAGGCAGACATTGGCGCCGCAGCGAGCATTGGTATCTCACGCATCCGAAAAGAATGCGCTGATTGCCACTGCTGGTTTGCGTTTTTGTAGAGTCGACTTGTAGTCACGGTGTACCACACTTCTCCAATACTGGACTTGTTCATCCAGATGCTTGCACGGACGTTTCCGTATCTAATTTCATGGGTTGGCTTATTGCTTTCTCCCATATTCCTCCTTTTTTATGCGCAAACGACGTCCCATTCTGGAGACCGCTTGCTAGTTGCTTCGCCGACCAAGAACTCATTTCCTGGAAGACATCCTAAAAAACCATTTCGTTCAACCTCTTTCGATTTCAACTGCAATCAACACCAGCAACTTGGTCCCAATAGGAATCCAAGCAACTGGCTGGTTCATCGCGATTGACAATCTGTCCAACAGATTTCAAATGAACGATTGATTTCTCAATTGCTCACCCGAACGGTTGTTCAAAAACGACGCTCTTTGTTTTGGCGACTCTCGAAGCGAAGAGTGGTTGGTGTTTTTAGCAAGGGCTAAAAAATTATCGATTGAAGACCTCCATGCCGATTGGGATTGGTACCAAAAGAGGAAGTAGCTGTGGTATCACGACAACGGTAAAACGAGCAGCACCTCCACGTTTGTATTTTTGAAATCGTTCCAGCACTGCGTTGGCCCTCTTTTGAGTCGAGGTAACCCATATGTACTCAAACGCCGGCTTTTGCATGATTGGTCTTATCACAGGGTGTCTTGCAAATCGCAAGATATCTCCCTGGATGATCTGAGCAGAACGCGATGGGCGAGCGATGACTGATGATTCAACTCGAACAAAAGCTAGTCCCTGCGGCATGTTTCGTCGCCTCGCGAATCCGTTTGGCAAGCCATGCAGGCTCTTAAGGGTTGGAACGTCATTCGGCGCATCCTCAACGAATTGCAGATCGTTTCGATGATGGCAGACCAAAAGGAATTTTGCGACTGCTCGTTGCTTTGCGTGTTCGGAAAGCAACCCTGATAGAGCGTCTGGCTTACTGATGCGCGCAAGTGCTTTCTCGGTCAATGCAAAATAGTATTTGCCGATGTGAAGCGTCCCACGGACCAACAGCTTTTGTCGCAATAGACTGCGAACAGTACCAGCTAACTTCTCTCGAGGATAAGTTTTCAACGCTGGATCGATATCCCAGGCATCCGCCCAAGTGATTTTGTACTTAGCCGTATGTAACAGGACCTCATTTTCCAAAGCCTCATCGGGTTCTGTGTTGCCTGGACGTATTTTGTTACCAAAGTTCATATGGCACCCTCAATCGGTCAAATCGTTCAACTAGTTTTTGGATTCCATTTGCTCGCGACCCGATCGGAGCAACAATCATCTTGTTCTGCTGACCGTTGCCGGGACTTATGACAACTGTTGCGCCATCATTCGGAAGTGCGCCGGATCGCCGAACGCATTTCCATTTCGTAAGAGCGACGCCCTGTTTTACGTAGTGCTTCAATGCGCAGTACATTCGTAGCCACGCATAAAGGACGTCCATATCAGGTTGTCCCCATTGATGACCGAGCAGTCCCGCTGTTAGGCGGCTAGCCGAAATGATCTCAGTCGGCTCTGCAATCGATTGCGTTCGCTCCGTTGATCGCAAAATAAACGATCGAATCGATGCGACGTTTGTTTCGCCCCTATTTCCTTCGTGCCATCGCCGATCATCGACTTGCTGGTATACGTTTCTAATCGTTCGATCGATTAGCCCCGCTGTGTAGCATCGCTTTATGCATGCGACCACTCGTTCCTCTCGAAATCCAGCGTTGACCGCCATTTCAATCAAATTCGACCTCTGGATCAGCGGCAATCGATTTCCGACGACATCAACGATAAATGCACTGCAAGTAGTGGCCAACGGAATTGAATCATTCATCGAAAGTTACCCCTGGAAAATGGGATGAACCATCGTTATCGTCTTCGCCGTTGTACGAGTCAAAATCGTTTCCGGGAAGATCTTGAGGAGCTTTCAAATGAGTCGATCCGCCAACTATTTGCCCAGGCAAGTCGGTGGGCCATTTTCGTTTCTTCCGACGAAGAAACTCATCCGAAGCAATGTGGAATTCTGTCTGCACGACGAACGGGATACCACGGTATTTGCCAAACCCTTTCGTGTCACCTGTGACGTGCAGCAAGCTTAGACGCGGATCGTCCGATATTTGTTGTAAGGACTGAATTTCGGCACGCGGAACATCCTCGGTTCTTTCGGTCATACTCACGCCTGCGTTTGAATGTGTTTTTGAGAGCTTTACTACTTCTCGGGTGCCCATGAGCGATTTAACGGACTCCATATCCTCCCCTGACTTAACGCTAAACCATTGCCTCCAATGGCAATTTGATTCAACTGAGTTTGCCAAGATGCGAGACTTGGCCTTAAGGTCTGACATGTTTTGATTGGCAATTATCAAGCTCACGTTCGTGCTTCGTGCCATAGCAAAGAGCTGTTCCATCGAGTCGGTAACCATGTTCTGGAACTCGTCGATGATTAGATGGACCCTTACTTTCTTTTCAATATCCCTGCCGGCCGCCATCAGAAAATTGGTGAGGAGTCGCGCGACTGCTGGTGATGTATTAGGAGATGACATGGTAGGCAACTCGAAATAGTAGAGTTGCGGTGATAGGAAACATTCCGTTAGATCAATTTGGTTCCGCATGGCATCAGGTGAGTCAACTGGAGACGTTGTTAGATTCAAGGCATCTAATGAGGCCATCCGTTTTGCCAACAACCATGAGTGTGTCCCCGCTTTCTTTATTTCGGGAGGTAAGCCGCCTTTTCGATTCGATCGCATTAAACGATCAATCTCGGTATGTAATTGGCGGAATGAACTTATGTTGGGATTTGCGAGTAACGCTGTTAGCGCAACCTCGGTTGACACATCTGTAAACCAGCTACAGCCGTATGTCCTACCAAAGTCTAAGCCAAGAGCATTGTTCAAAAGTTCGCTCTTTTCCACGTCGCTGAGGCTTCGCCAGGCAGAAGTAGCAAGTGGATTGAATACATTCGTATGACGCCCGTGCTTGGTTGAAAAAACCTTGAGGGGAATCCATTGACCAGTTCTTTCAAACAGGCACCTTTGTGCTGCCTCCAAGGTGGCAAGACCTTCCAGTGACTCCGCCTTCATGTCAACTTGTATGACTGTAGAGCAACCATCCGCGACGATCTGTTCAGCTAACGGCAATAACGCCCTGGAGGTTTTGCCAGATCCTGTGCTACCAAGGATGTGCACATGCTGAAGCAATAACGATCGATCCAAGATGACGGGGCTTCCGTCATATGCAACTCTGCCAATGTAGATGGAGTCCTTGACGATCTCAGTTGAAGATGCCTGGTTTACCGCAACAATGGACTGCCATGTGTTTGCCGTTTTAAGCTCTTTGGCTCCTGAAAAAACGATCGCTGTCATCAAATAAATTAGCGATGTGGAAAGGGATGCCGCACCAGCCATACCTAAAGCTAGGTCTGAAAAATGTGCCGGATTGCATCGGAATAGCCAAGCTGACGTAAAGGCGATGCAAAACAAAATCAGCCCAAGCGGTCTGAGTTGAAAAATAGGAACAGACGAGACGATAAGCCCAGGAACAAGTTTCTTCGCTTCGGGATAGCAAAGGTAGCTTTGCATTCCGGCTCCAACAAGCATCCGCAATTTTCTGGTGCTTTTAAGATGAACTATCCTTGCAGTCACTAGCCCAAAAATGGAAGTCACAAATGCGAGTGTCATCGAGCCAAGATTGAACACCAGGAAGATAATCGCCCATGTCGCAACTAGAGTTGCCAGCATCACCTTCGCATACCTGGGATCGATTATTTTGTCGTTGACGGGTAATGGATTGGTTACGACTAAGTGATGGGCAATATCTAGTACGGACCATGTTAGAATTAGCCCAGCGATCAACGGTAGGAATTGTAATGCAAGATTTTGCTCCAGAAGCACAACTACGCTTAGAACGAATCCAAAGGTAACGGCAAGTGGAGACAATTCGGACGAGCGAACGAATGACCTCAAGGCGATTGCACCAATGAGTCCAATCAGCCCAACGAAGACAATTGTCTTGAGTAGCGGCAAATACTGTTCGACGACAAGACCGAAGTATCGTGCCAAGGCGACTGAAATAGTCGAAAAGATGATGGTCTTGATCAGATAATGGGTAGCTGTCCTATAGTGCTCCAAGTTGATCGCCATAAGATTTGCGGGAAGTGCATATGGCAACTCAATGTCGGGAAGCCTTTCCCTTTGGATCGGGTTGTCGAGTTCTAGTGGTTTAAACGCCATTCTTAGTGCTCCAATTATTTTGCAAGGAAGTGAAAAAGTTCAGGCACAACGTAAACCTGAAACCTGAGTACGTTGGGCCATTTCGTTTTGGCGATGGCAGTTTTGATATGGTCCTGCTTTTGTTCCGACGAGGTAATGACAACTAACACCACACGCGAACTCGAAACGAGCTGATTGAATTCCGGTTTTGTTTGTCGCGAACTGAGATCGCGAATGCACTTTTTGGCGATATATTTAGGAGGGCCGCCAAGGTCAACTCGGACGATTCTCAGGACATCTTCGGAACCATTGGATTCAATGGCTTGCGGCGTATTTAGTTGGGGCTTGTCCATCCACATAAATCGCTCCTGAAGCTGAACATCCGTGGCAAGCCGCAGCGATGGATCTGTACGGGCAAAGTACTTCTTAATCGCATAGGCTGACGCTAGGGTTTGTGGTCCCAGAGGTCGACTCTTACTCGTGCTAAGGCCGCGAAGTTTTATGGTGCTACTCCCGAGTACAAAGTACTTTTGGCGATCGAACAACGGAAACGCGTTGATCCATCCTTGTTGGATAAGTCGACCGGTTACCTTCACAACGGCATTTGGTTTTGCGTTGGGCATGAATTGTCGAAGTACAAACTCATTGGTAGTCATCTTGGAAAGCTCGATATCGTCGAGGATCAATCGATCTCGGTCCCCGAGATCGTTGCTTCTGCTTCCCTCTATTGAGGTACCGCTACCAGATTTCATATGCGAGACTCCGAGATGCGAGGTAGCGATGAAGCTTTCTGAAACGCAAGGCTGCGTAATGCCCAGCGACTTCGATTGCCAGAAATGGATGGCCCGAAGGATCAACCACCAATGCATCGGGCGTAGGACTTTTGGTTTTGGTCGAGGGAAAAGAGTCTTCCCCCCGCCACCCAAGGGCTACATCCATACGTGAACGTCGAATCGAAAAAAATGTTTCAGCAAGAGCCAACTCGTGTGATAGTTGAAGCGGATGGGCGAGGTATCCTTTCTGCGTTGTGCCGACGATGCCAGCCAATCGCTTTGAAGCCATAAAAACGGTAACTTGTATAGAAGGACGTTTTGCCCACCGTTTGCGAGCATGCCGCGATAACAAATTGAATGGAGGCTCAGGAAGCGAAGGATGCCAAACGCACATCGGTCCGCTTAGTACGGGAGTGGTTCGAGCGATTAGCCGCTGCCGAATAAAAAGCCCAGATGCAACTAGCCTGCTGAGGCATCGGCCGGCGTTCGAATAGTCTCCTTCGAAAAACTCGATTGCAATTTGACGGTGCGACAGGACACGAAGTTTTTTTGTTAAGATAGAGACGATGGTTGCGTCACGACTGGAAGTGCCCATTAAAAAGGTTTCTCACTTTGAATAAGATCGGTATGATGACAAATGTCGTTTGCTGACGGACCATGTCAGCCAACTCACACTGGCTATTAAATGAATAAAAGGCGCTCACATCGAGATGCAAGTTGCTCACTTGCGCTCACCTGTCAAAAAAAACGGAAATCTATGATTAACAGCGACATCGACGAAACGAATTACCCGGAACCTAGTGACTCATTTCGTCAGTACGACCATCCGTTTCCGCCAATCTGCGGTCAAAGATTTGAAGAAGTACTAAAGAACAAAACTCCGCGACTCAGTTATTCGGAAGTCGCAGAAGGAGCTGAAGTAAGTCGAAACACGATCTCGAAGATTCGCGAAAACACTCCCGTCCGCGAGAGTTGCATTCAGAAGCTCCTAGTCTTTTTGGACATACCTCGTGCAGCAATCGAGCTTCAGGCCAGCCAGAGACAGCAAGGCGGGTTCAAGTTTGATCCGCCAGTGGGTTGGGAAATTTCTGATGTCTTGACACCGTTCATTGAAACGAGCAACGGCGTGAGTTACAAAATTTTCAAGCTGCAAAACAGTGTGACGAAAAGCAAGTTTGCTCGTGGTAAGCTCTACGATCTTTCGCATATACCGTTCGCGGAACGCGAGGATCGCCGCAAATATTTGCTGAGGCATTCCGAAGTTTGCGACTTGGCTAGTACGAAGAGGATCGATCCAAGGAACAGATTGGCCTGGAATTTAGACGTGAAAGCTTTTGATAATAACTGCGCATGGTGGGTAATCGACAAATGGATCGAGGGGGAGCCACTTTCAAAATTTGTTCCTAAGATCGATGAAAGTTGGTCCATAAGTCAAATTTCGCATTTGGGATCCGAAATTCTCGAAGCCATTGCAGTGCTGCATTCGCTCAAGGTCATTATGCGGGAACTAACACCCGAACGCATTTACTATGATGGTAGCAACGTAACCCTAACGGATTTCGAGCTTGCAAGACTTGTAGATAGTGGAATTTCAGTGCGGGGTGATTGGTGCAATTCATCTGCCTACCGCGCGCCAGAGGTGTCTTCGAACAAAGCGTTTGAGAGTAGCGATATCTTCAGTTGGGGAATTGTGATGCGATTTGTTTTGACTGGAAATCCGCTTCCAACTGCGACGACGACAGTGGAATTAAGAAAATACCCAGGAATCGAAAACTTCTTGGATTCCTGTGTACACGACAACATAACGAAACGGCCGAGTAGTGCGAAAAACGCATTACAAGGTTGGAAGGAAATCACGTCGAGGTTTGCCTCATGAGCGGAAATGCCTCGAACCAATTTGGTTCTGCACAGACGATCGATGTTCACAGCCTGGGGCAATTCGAATTCTGTCCGAGAGCAGGAATTATCGCTGTTGAACGTAACGAAGAAAAGCCGGAAAGCGATGGATTCACGTTTCCAAATTTGTCGTTTACACCCTCCTTTGATTTTGAACAACTCAAGGCGCAATACCACGAAACTCAAAAACAACTAATCGGATCAGGTGCACTTGCGGTAGCTTATGCACTGGTCTTGATGGCCATGGGAACAGTCTTTGGAAACAGCAAATGGTTCTATTGGCTGGTCGAAATCCCAATCATCTATTACGTTGTCCTTCGTGTCCAAATGTTTGGAAAGCTCCTGAAAGATTTCGATAGCCATGAGTCCGCTAAGCCTCGAAAGATCGAAGACGGATCGAGATTTGTTTTCGAGGTCAATTGGTGGGAGTTGGTAAAAGCTGGGTATGAAATCATTGAACCCGCAAAACATTACTATAGTTCAAGTCTTGGGCTGGTTGGATTGCCGTTTCGTGTCCTTACCGCAAGCAGTCGAATTCCGGTAATCAAGAGTTACAGTTCAAAACACCAATTGTCATCTTCCCAACGACTAAGGCTGGCTGCTTATGCCGAATTAATTTCCTCAAGCGAAGGAAGCGAATGCAATTGGGGCGTCGTGATTTTCAATGACACAAAAAAGGGATTTGCCGTCCCAATTGAGAGCACCGACCGACGAAAGGTCGCTCGTTGCTTACGCGAATTTCGTGAACTCATCGCATCGGTTCGGCAAGGCCATGAGTCGCCGAAAACTTCTCCAAACTCGTGTACGCGATGCCCGCTTAACCGACCTCGAACCTATCGAGAGGGAGTTACAGAAACTGTATTGGATGGACGAAAACTGCCTGCGTTTTTGCCCGACGGCGCAAAATCGCATTGCGATTGTGGAGATCGATTTCGCTGGACACCGCCTCAATTTGCGTTCGAAAAGAAAGACTAGCCTGCTACCTCCCAACGAATCTTTTCAGCAAATCTAGCACCCCGGAAAAAGCTCGTGGAAGGTGTTTGCGTTGTCGTTCCGTAATTCGGTCTTGGGAACCAGTTAAGCGAAACCAAACTGAATCCAGGGCATCGCAAAAAGCTTGTGGCGTTTCGAAACGTTGTTTCGGATCAAGCTTCAATGTCCTACCAACTAGACTGTCAATCTCTGCCATGATCGTTTTGGGAATCCGTTCCGTTCTGGAAAGCAATGCACTCGGCGGTTGATACTCACCCTCCATTTCGGTGCGATATTGTTCGCGTCCGGCTTTCCCCCCAATTCCGCAATAGGGTAGCGTCAAGGTTAGCAACTCAAACAAAATGACCCCTGTCGAAAATTGATCGGCGCGAAAGTCGACAGCCCTTTCTCTATTCAGTAATTCTGGCGCCGCGTAAAAATCCAAGACGCCGTCTCCGGGAAGCCTGGATGTCGTACTTTCGGCCTGCCAACTACTGCCATAGTCAATGAGCGAAATAGAGCCTGGAACGCTCGGCAGAATAAGATTGCCTGGCTTGATATCCCCGTGAACGAGCTGGCAATGGCAGTAAAGTACTTTCAAGGAGTGAGCCAACGAACGCATTCTGCGGATCGATTCCCAAACGCTTGGACGATCAAACGTACCCGCGTAAACTCGTTTCAAATAGGCCTCAACACTGTTCCCTTCTTGCCAGGAAATCACGAGTACTCTCTTCCCTCTATGGAATCCAACGCTAATCAAATGTGGAATGCCGTTGGCAACGCGTGGCAATCTGCGTAGGGATCGCTCCAGTTGATGTGAATCAGGTGAATCGTCCACAACCAACGCTGTCAATAGAGTTCCTCGCGGGTACGGCTGTGGGTCGCGAACTCGCCATCGTCCGCGACTCGCATGCGAAAGTTGCTCCAGCACGAGATACTTTCGTCCTCGGATAATGAGGTTTTGTCCAATCTGAAGCTCGCCGTCGTTCTCAATTGACATGGTAATTACTTGAGTTGCCTTTCTAAACTTACAAACAATGTGTTTTAGGTTTCCGGGGTAGGACAAGTGCTACAGGTTCCTGACACGTAACCCAATGTTCTTACAGAGCCCTCGCGGTTTATGGCCGGCATGATCGCCGGCATTTTCAAAAGTCAGTCCAAGTGCCAGGCAAGATGCCGTGCTACGGCCATCCCGATCCGCCGTGAAGGCTTGTGCGAGTCGTGGCCGACGTTGCTACTGACGGATCGGCTGCTGATAGGAAGAGAATCGGTGCTAACGTATCGATCCTCTTCCTCCGAGCCGCCAAGTTCGACGGAAGCCGCTAGGCTGAAACTGCGTCCCCGTAGTTGCAGCTGTCAGCAGATGGCGGTTACAAACGACCTCAGTCCGCTAAGGCGCTAAGTACCCTTTATCCACCAATAGCTCCTGATACTTGATCAAATAATTCTGAGCTGGCAGGAGGAATTCAAACTGATATCGCTCAAGGCTTCCTCCAATGCGTGGCGGAAAAGAATGACGCCCACGATCATTCGATTCATGCGAACCAACTCGTCCAAGTTGCGACAACCCAAATTCCGTTGGCTTGAGTGCACCACATTCGATCAGCGCTTTGAGCGAAACAGGTCCAGGCGCAGTAACGGGAAAACTTGGCTTGTGTTCTCCACCCTTCATCGGCTGTGTCAATCCGTGCGCGATCAACGCACCTAGGTATGCTCGAACTTCTGCTTCGTCTGCAATGAAATCGACTTCAAGTTTGCTCCTGCGTAAAAGTGATTCAATCCTTTTCGCTTCACTCTGAATATCTTCTTGAATTGCGGAGAGTTGAATTTGCAATTCAGTCGTCTCTTTCCGGATCTCGTCAGCCAACTCTTGGCTTTTCGCATCATACTGTTTAACGTAATCAAGCTCATGCAAATTGCCAAACGTTGTCAACGGGGCGCTGTTTTCAGATCGAAGCTTTTCCAAATGGCGAATAGCAGATTCGATTTCGCCGGGCGATGGAGGTACTTCAATTTGCGTGCTGATCTTGTCAACCTGTAACTTGCTACCGTTGTCGGAATCGTCCGATTGGACTTTGTGATTCACGGTCTTAAGCGAAAGGATCACAAGCACTAGCACAATCGAGCAAAAGATAAAAATCCGTTTTGATGAGCCGTAAGACTTTTCTCGAAGGGTTTCGAGATGGGCGTTCGCGTGATCAATGGTGATCAGCGAAGTATTTCGCCTTTCTTGATTGGCCTGGTTCATTCTGCTAGCATACCTTTCTCGACAAGGAGGTACTGATATTTGATGAGTAACTCTTGAGTCGTAATCAGGTATCGATACAAATCCTCGTCGGCTGAAATGTGACCGCCAATATAATGTGGACACGAAAAACGACTTCGATCGTTCCCGCCGCCGTTGATTGCAAAAGCCAAACATTCCAAACCGCCATTGGACTGCACGGTTGCTCCATATGACCTCAATGCAGACATGGAAACAGGTCCACGCTTTCGCGTTGGCGCATGGACTGTTCCAGAAGCGGGCTGACTGTATCCCATTGCAAAAAATGGTGCCAAGTAGTGTCGGATTTTCGATTCGTCTCGTTGGAACTCGATCTCCAATGCCGCTCGTACCGTTTCATGTTTTTGCTTGGCGGCGATTTCATCCGTTTTAAGCAGGATTGCTGTTTTCTCGCCACTTAGTTCAACCGTTTTCAACTTCTGTTTCGCATCGTCGATTTGCAACTCAACATCTTGCTTTTCCTGTTTTGCAGCAAGAAGCAAATGGGATCTTGATTCACGCGCTGATTCTAAAGCCTCGCTTACTCGCACCTTCCAGGCATTCGCTTCCGCAGCCTCCGCCTGCACAATTTTTTCTCGAATCGTTATGCCGGTTGCTGGGTTTTTCAAGCAAACCACTTCGATGGCCTTGATCGAAGCGCTGATATTCGTGAGCTCCTTCTTCAAAGACTGGAGATCGATCGAGTACAAACCCACTTTGTTACAGCCATCATCGTATTCTATTCCACGGGTAAAACGTGCCGAGCGTCCGACCATCGATTCGAAGCGAATAGCCAAATCGCTCACCTCTTTTTGTTTCTGAGGCATAAACCGTGTTAGCATCAACACACTTGAGAAATGTTCCTCAGAATTCGCAATTTTCCGTCCCAACTCGTTGCTTTGTAACGCATCCAGTCGGCTGACAATTGTTGCCATCAGCTCGTGCGTTTGCGTAAGCTCTTTTCTTGCAATTTCCAATTCCTTATCCAATTGCTTCCGCTTTTCCTCAATGTCGAATTTGACGAGTTCCTCGTTGTTAACTGGCTCTGCTTGTGATCTTTTGCCACCAGGCAGGACACTGCTTGCATCGTGGCTCTTCGATACCAATTGGGACTTATCTGGTGTTGGCTTGCCTGCGGAAAAGGCATGCCAAACGAACAAAAGAAATACCAAGGTGCAAGTTACGTACAATAGTGTAGTGAGACTCATGTTTTGAAAAAACTGTCGGTACATGCCTATTGCCCCCAAATGCTTTTCCAAAATTTAAGATCGGAATTTGAAGGGATTTGTTCGTGGTTGATCTTGCTAGGCTCAACCGGGATCGGTGTCCAATAAAGTTGCGTTTCGTCGAAGACATGCATATTGCCATCCGACGTTAACGGTGAAGCGTTTGTGGAAACAAGTTCTTCCAAATACCGACGTCCGAAATCAACTTCGTGTGGTGCTGATTGCGCCGTGTCTTTGATCCAATCTGTTTGAGTATTCTGTCGCCGTTGTTCGTGAATGATTTCTGAGTTCTCACCTTTCTCAGAATTCGGTAACTTGACTTTGTCTCCCGGAGAGTCCAGAAACTGAACTCCTATTGCGGAAACGAGCAGACAAAGCGCGATTGCGTCCCTCAAGTTGACGAAACAACGTTTTGAAGGCGTCGCAATAGGTTCACGCGATTTGTCCGTTATTGCAAGGGTGGTAATATCCGCTTTTTGATTTGACTGTTTCATTTTGCCAGCATGCCTTTTTCGGTAGGAAGATTTTGAAATTTGACAGTTGCATTGCCTCGATACTTGACCGTATTGCTGCGATCGAAACCCGATTGAGTTTGTGATTCAAACTCAATTTGCGGAATAGTTCGTAGTACGTTTCTATTGCCCTAAGATGATTTTCCAAAGAGCTCTCCCTATTTTGGAGGGGCCTAAATGAACGTCCTCCGAAGTCGGTGCGACTGGCTCTGGAATCCAGCCTGCCAATACGAATGGGCCAAATACGAGGGCTGGATCTTTTCGCATCCGTGGAACTTGCTCGAGCACAGTCCATTTCTCCAACTCGGATTCCTCGACCGAAACCAACTCTAGAATGATGTCACCGGCAATGACTCGAAGTTCGGAAACTAGCCATTTCGGTGTCGCCTCAACCAACATTGAAACCGAATGCGGAAGTGCTACGTTCGTGTTTCCTATTTGACTGATGTACGCATTGATCAAGTGGTGCTCGTGACATAACAATTGCCTCTTTGTGGTCCCTGTGTATGCCAAAAACTCTTCCGAAAATCTTGTAAGTCGATCTGTACCGGTCGATTTACTGATCACGCTGCGGCTAAAAAAACTGTAGCGACAGGTGCTGCCCGAGTACCAATCGAAAACGCCAATCGCATGTTGCGCCGCCATCACGGTGAGTTTTTGTAGGCATGCTACCGCGAACTTTTGCTTGTGCTGATCGCAGTCTGCAATGAGTCGGTCTTTAAGGTCATTCCGATTGCTACTTACAAATTCCGCAGTCACAATGGAATCAAAGGCTTGTGGCTGGAGTACTTCCTCCTTTAGCCCAGTACGAGCCCACTCCTCGCTCGCTAACGTCGCTGCCGCCACACTTCGATGGTCGTCACCGGATACCGTAGCGAACCCATCAAATGTCCAGCACGCTTGGAGGAAATCAGTGAATTCTTGATGCATCGCCACCAGAGACATCAAGATCTCGCTGTAAGCCTTAATCTGCGAATCGCGATTGGAGGAAACTCGCAAAGTCTCAGTGTTTGCACATAACTGTTGGTCGACCGATTTCGAAATGGATCGGAAGCATGTAACAATCGAATTGCGGAATGACTGCTCTCTTGTCAGACCAACCGCCTTGCTGGGTTGAGATTCGTAGTACGTCTCCAAAAATCGTGGCGTCGGAATATTGGAAATCGCTCCTTCCGTCGAGATCATTGCGTTCGCGTTTTTGTAAATGGCCAATTTCATTCTCCCTTTTTGCGTTCGTGGAATCATTCCTACTCTCGTTTTTGAAAGCAGGTGTGTTGACCGCAAGACCACGTTGGCTTGGGCAACAAAGACCTAACGAACTTATTAGGGAGGCGTTGCGCGAAAGTTGAAAAATTAACTTCCCCTAGATTCCATTTTGTTTTGCAGATGCCATGGTAGATCCCCGATTTTGTCGCCGAACTAGAAAGAAACTAGACTTTAAAGCCGGCATCTCGCAGCCATTTCTCGAGCGCTTCTTCCGCAATACCTTGTTGCGTGAATGGTTTTTCATCAGCCAGCTCGCGTTCCAAAGCTGCTTGTTTAAGCGCCCCAGCAATTCTCGGACGAAACCGAATCGTTAGTGGTATTAGCCCGATGGGCTCTGCCCGTTTTGGCGCCGCACCCTTGCCTTGAGTCGGTCGCGTTTCCATTTCATGTATTTGGGTTGGCCGGGCAACTACTTCACTAATGTCTGCTCGAATGTCGAGCATCAACTCATGGTCTTTTGACGGAGCCGATTGTGTTTTTGCCACCGAGGAAAACTCCGAATCGGAATCTGGCCGCAAAAAAGATTGAACTGCTTTCGGATCTACTCCGTCCATTTTGCGGATTGCCTTTGCCAATGATCGACGTTCCACCATTCGCTAACCTACTCCCACTGGTTTTCTGACCCTCGCCTTTCGGCGAGTTAGGACTCCATTGTCCAAATCCGGTATCAGTTCACTAAACAAAGTATCGATTTCCGCTGCCGCGTTTCGCGCCGCATATCCCATGTCCCATACAAATTTTGCTTGGCCCGGGCAATCTGCATAAGATTGACGAAGCGTGATCTTCGATTGAGCCAACGATAGATCCAGAACGGTTGCTGCCTCGATCATATCCTTGGTCAGTCGGTAATCGCGTCCCACCATGCTCAAAACTGCTATCGCATTGGGCGGTCCTTTTCGGATTGCTTGGGCCTGTCGGACAAACGCAGTGTTCTTGTCGAGAGCTCGTGCTTCAAACATGCTTGCTTTACAAGGGATAACGGCTATGTCTGCCCACATCAATAACGCTCGGCTAGTTTCCGATTGGGAGCCTGGACCATCTGCAATGACGAACTCTGCTTCCTGCGCCAAGATCGGTAATTCATCGAGAACTTCGTCCGCATTTGCCAATCGGACCACTTTGATTGATGGCAACGCTTCCTGGACCCACTCACTAGATGAGCATTGCGTATCGCAATCCGCCAAAATAACTGTTTTGCCGTGCGCGTGAAGCCACCCAACCAGATGGCCGGCGAGCGTCGATTTGCCGACGCCTCCTTTGCTGTTCACTATTGCAATTATCATGTCGCGGTACGTACATCATTCCGTTTCTTATTGCAAGCAATACGTGTGGCAAGCAAGCATGCTGGCATGCTTGCTTGCAATTCAAGTCAGTTCCGTGATAGGTATTCATCTGCGGCATCTCGGCGCTGGGCAGTTGAGGACTTGCCAAATGCAATCGCATCATGACATATTCCGACTGTTTCGGAGTCAGGAATGAGATCTAGGGCGACACGCTAGGCTACCGTGAAATGAAACATGGTTTCGTTTGCCTATCGAGCAAAAAAGATACCGTGGTATCAGACACTTTTTGAGTTGCAATTGCCGTTGGTTGAAACATGTTTTGCCGTGAAATGAAACATGTTTGCTGCCTCGATTACCGGAGTTTGAAACACTTTTGGGTTGGCCAACAGACTGAAACCATTGGCCTTTCTCGAAGCATAATTTGTCTTAGTAATTCATTAACGAACAACAAGGATTTATGTTCATGAAAGGCACCCGGATTGAGAATGAACGCACAGCTTTGACCGTTCAATTGGCCCCGCAAGAAGTTGGATTTGAGAATGGAGTCGATGAGATGAATCTCGTCGAATTTCCGTTGGCGGCAATTTCAGATCGATTTCCTGCCGGTCTAAAGACTGTCGAGTTTGCAGACCAAATTTTCGATCGCGTCGAAAATCGAATGGTCAATCGACGATTGACCATATCTGGCTCGGATCGATACGGACTTCCAACAGCCACGGATGAAGATGTTCTCCTCGCGTGCCTTCAACTCACTAAGCTAAAGGAGTTCCTAAGTCCTACCGTAAACTTCAGTCGCTACGAACTGCTCAGAATTCTCCGTTGGTCCGACGACACACGCAACTATTATCGGATCGAGCAATCGCTTCGTCGCTGGAAGGGACTGGTCGTTTATTCAGACCGCGCATTTTACGACCATCTCGAAAAAAGCTGGGTGAATCGCGACTTCGGCATTTTTGACAATTTGTACATCTACAGGCGGGAGGTAGCGGACCGACAGCTTTCCACCCAAGCTTCGCGATTCACTTGGAATGAGGTTTTGTTTCGAAGCTTTCAAGCTGGATACCTTAAGCGACTAGATTGGGGACTGTACACACGATTGGAAAGCCCCGTTGCCAAGCGACTCTATCGGTTCCTGGACAAACGGTTCTATCATCGTGGAGCAGTTGAGATCGATTTGCACGAACTGGCCAATCGAAAAATTCGCTTGTCAGCAAATTACAATGTCGCACAAATGAAACGGGCGTTGCTTAAGGGAATAGAAGAGTTGCAATCAAAGTGGGATTTGAGGTCGCTCCCGGACACACGCCAATTTACAAAACGGGGGAAGGGAGTCTGGATTGTCCGTTTCGAACGCAAAGCCAAGCGAAGACCATCGGAACTGTGTCCACCAACCTCATCTGTTATTCTCTCGACCGTCGACCCATCGCAGCTCGAATATGCTCTGACAAAGCGCCAAGTGGGGCCAGCAACTGCTAATGAGCTATCTGAGCAATATCCTGTTCAATCGGTCCAAATGATGATCGCGCTTTACGATTGGTACAACTCAAGGAACCAGCCACGCGGGCCTGGATTCTTGGTCAACGCAATCAAGAACCCGGATTCGATCGCAATTCCACCTGGATTCAAGCAGTCCGTCGCGTCAGCAGTCGTCACGCCAAAAAGTTCAACTGAGAGTCCGTCAAAGTCCGGCCTTATTTCCAAGAGTGAACGTGACGCGCTAACACGTGAGGAATCGCGAGCCCTGGCCTTTTCAGCTTTTTGGCAACGCCTCGCTCCAACGGAACAAAGTAGTTTTGAGAACCAGGCAGTAGATCATGCGTTGCCCACAAAACGCGATGGATACCACCGACTGCAAGGCAAAGGTGGTCGCATCTTCCAGCAGTATCGAGAAATCATACTCCGGGATCACTTTGAACGAACAAATATCCAAGCATCCATCGAGAAATAGTGGTGAGTAAGGCGAGTTGTAAACGGCGCAGTATTGTCCGTGTTCCTACCTCGATCTTGCTCAACTTTAAGGGAAACAAAAAAGTCCAACACGGCCTGCGCAACGTACGGCCAAAATCGCCGTTCTGTCATTAGAAACGCAAAACCAAGGCCATTTCAAATTAACGAACCTACTATGGTTGCATCCGAAAGATTGGAAATCAATATCGATGAAAAATCAAACTGGAGACATGTGTCAAATCAAATCGAATCTCAAGTGCAACGTCGACGAGACATTTCCGCCTAGGAAAATGCCACAATCCAAGACGCTCTCATGTTCAGCAATTAGCTCGATGTGTGATCGCAGTGGAAATGGTACTATCGTACATTCGGAGCCCGACTGGCTTCAGCGAAAACTACGCAATATTAAGCGGCTTGCAGAGTTGGAGGATTTTCAGGATCTGTTGTTTGCAGAGCTCTATATTGCGTTTGAGATTTTAGCTAGGCGATTTTGTTCGTCGTCATTGAATCCACTGCGCGAAAAGTACTTGGCTACTGCCGACGATGTGGGAGTCAGGCAACTTATTTCGCATCTAAAGCATGCGAAGGTCATTTCAAAAGCGCAAGCCAATTGCATTCAGATTGCTACCAACAAACGAAACCGGCTATTCCATGGGCAGAATGTCTTCTTGGACGACTGGTCATTTGATGGGCTTTCGAAAGTGTTACTAAGGCTCCTCAAACTTTTTGAGCCTGCGAACTGTTCATAGGTCAGTTTTCAGGCAAATCGGGCGACGCTGCATGAGTTAATCTCGCAGCATCGCCCGAAACGATTTCGGCCCGTCTACATGACTATCAAACCAGCATCGCATCCTCAATGTCGTCCTGCACTTTCAACAATTGCATGCGATCTGTCTGTTCCGCGATCCAACTCGCGGCCTCTTTGATCACCGAACTCAACTGCTCTTCGTTATCGGAAAAGTAGTTAAGCGAGTAACCTTCGCGTCCCGACGTTTTTGCTTTCCATGCACGGCTTAGCGAGAAGTCAAAGTACTCGAATCCGCTGGGCGCTTGTCGTCTCCAAATGGACGCGGCTATGGCACCATTGCGAATTGTCTTTTCTGGTTTCATGGGGTTTTTGGTCTTAGTGTCAGTCATCTGTAACTCCTTGATGAATGTGGTTAATAGCTGATCAAATACCACGGTTTCCCAATCCTTGTCAAATTCGGGCCTCTCCCGGAACATTCAATCTATGTGAACGACGCGTCTCAACCGACGCGATCGATACGAATTGGATTCTTATTGCAAATCGTGATACATATTCCGAGTAGGCGAGAAATCGCCGGTCGTCAAGCTATTTGCAAACGTGGTCATCCGGCAAACCGATGGTTGATAGACCATTGGCTAAGGATGACAGGCTGACGTCGAAACGATTGGAGTGGCAGGCCCTGGCAAACTATGCTTCATCAGCATGGCTAAAGGGATGATGAGTTCGCAACTTGTCACGTACGCTGCTGCTCTTCGAGCTGGATTCGCATCGAGAGGTGCTCCTCCAGTTCAAAGGAGGCTCATTGGAGTAATCCTAGCGGTCCACGCTCACGTTGTATGTGAGAAGGACCAACGCTCAGAGTAATCCCAATGTTCTATCCTATACCTTGATTCGGTGGATATTGGCTCCCTCCCGATTTGGCAATTCACTTTGGCTAGCGCCATGAGTGTTCTCGGCTAGGGGTCGGAGACCTAGCCACAATTGTTCTCTTAAATTTATTTTGAATTCGGGCGAGGCGGACACACTTGGTTCTATCTCCATTCGAGATCGACCAAGCCGTCAACGAACAAAGCGGGTGAGGCATGTTGATGCCAAATCCCGTCACGGGGGCTGCGGGCTTGGCGTAAGTCGAGTTCCTTCAACCGTGCTGGCGTGGGGAGCTATGAATCTGGTGACAGATCATATCGAGCGAGACTTGCTCGGGGACTGGGCTGAAAACCCGGCTGCGAATAGCTCAACCATGAAAGGCCCAACCGGATAGGTAACGGAGGGCTTGCCAGTGAATTTTATGGGAGACGGTGCCGAACTGCGACACCACCGCTCTGGATTGTCAGCATGATGCCGACATATGGATACCCCAATCTTCTGCGTTCGTAGGGGGAAATCAATCAACGTGCATCGGTTTCGATGTCAACTTGGTTGGAAACTATGGCGTGCCGGGAGGCCGCACATACCAGAGAGGAGCGAGGGATAAAACCCTCTAGCGACGTGAACCATAGAGTGAAGTTTGTTGGCTAACGCTGGAGTCTCTGCGGTGGCCGGAAGTAGCGTTCCGGTGCCGAGCTTGGTCAGCTCGGTGCTTCAAATACCGTAGAGAGGGAGAGTGGTTTCAGTAGAAGCTTCCGGGAGGAAGTCGGTGATCTTGTCGAAGGACAAGACACGCTTGGTTCGTGCATTCGTTCGAACTTTGCATGTACGGCTGGCAGTCGTAGCCCGTTCGCTTTGACTCAAGGGTGATGCCTTGATGAGCGACGACGAAAGAACTGAGGAGCATTGATAGCTCCAATCGTTTGACGTGCAACTGTGGGCGGTGTTTCACCGTCTGCATTCGTTCCTTGGTTGGCAGCAGTGGCGGTTTCAGGTGATTGATTCGGGAGAAGCGTTCACTTGAAAACAGCATTCTGACGACGAACACCCGAGTTGCGTTCTGTTTTCGCGGGGGTGTTTGTCGAAGGTTTTGTTGCGAGGTTGCTATGAATTGGATGGGTACACTGTGGAATGCAGTGCAATTTAGAAAATTCAATCGCGATTCGCAATATTGGAGAGATTCCGCCGATGAGCGCTTTGTTATGAAAAACCAGTTGTAAGGTTTTCCGCGAAGGGTTCTCGGTGTGAATCTTCCCTGCTAACCGAGGTTTTAGGCCTTGGACGTTGAGCCACTGATCAACGTCCATTTTAGAACCGTGGGATGGGCGGCGTCTTGCCTGTCATCTTAATGTTAATAGTCATTCCGCAGTGAATTGAAATGCGGCACCGGAGGACAATGGGATATCGATGCGTGGCAACTTCACCTGAGGCAGTGGTCCAATTGATCGCTGCCAGCTATCTTCGACACGGATATTTTTGGTACGTGACTGGAAACATTCCAACGGGAAAAGCAGCTAGCCTGACTGATCGGAAACTGATTGAGAAGTACGGGATCGATATTTCCGAATGGCAACGGTCGCGGCGACGCAAGCTAGGACTCGCGAACGCGCACTTGTTGCGTCATGATCGCTGGTTCATCCTGCTATTGTCTGCTGGGCATCACGCAATCCGAAACCCCGCCGCCCAGGGAGGCGAAGGCGAACACATCCAAGATTGCCGCCGAGTACCAATTCGCTTTGCAGGCTACTCCATCTCATATCGACAAAGTGGAATCGCATCGCAGGGGGGAGGACCGACCAAATGGCATGCCCATGTTCGCATCGACGGCCCATTTTATGCGGCGTTCAAGGCCCACTTCGCGTCTATCGCCGTTCATCGAACCGCAGAAAACATTGCCTACGAATTTGCTAAGGTTCCTTTCGCTCGCTACGCACCCATCCGCCGTCAGCTGCTGAACCTACTACGAATGGTAAACGCTCAGCGGAAGCAACACTCGTACGAACTACTCCACCACAACGTGCTCAAACTGAGCCGGAACTCGGTGAAGGTATATGCAGAGTCCAACGCTGAAGGGGTTGAAAACATGGCGAAGGATAAAGGATAGCAATCATGTATCAGTTCCAGATTGCATCCTTCGTTGTCCTCGGCGCGTTAGCATACGCATTTCCGGAAATGGCTAAGGTCCTAGCATTCATCTGGACTTGTCGACTTCTGAATCGATTGCTTTAAGTCTTCGATATTGGATTGAGAACAAGGCTTTTCAGGTCGCAGTCACCCGTCCGCAAATTTGCCTGTAGGACGCGGCGAGCAGTTCCTCGCTTGCTCGGGCTCGACTATGACTAAAAAACCCATGAAAAGCTAATTCGGGCTGAATTAGGCCTTCCCAGGTTTGTCCTGAAACTGAAACGCGTCGTACGTACATCGGCTTTAGGTTAATGATCACTCATTACACGCTTCGCGGTCCACGAATATTGGATTCTTGCATTCGTTGTTCCGAGCGATGAATCAACCGTTGTCACCCCATTCATGGAAACAGACGAAAGATCAAGCTTTGCTTGCGACGTGATCGTATTGTTCTTGGTCGATACCATGAAATCAAAATGTGGTGATTCCAAAGGCTCGAGCTGAACTCCATATAGAAAACCAGGTTGGGCATACGCCCCAAAGTCTTGCTTTGATTTTGAAAGGACTGGAATTTCTGCAAGGCTGAATCCGAAAATGGCTGTTCCGGATTGAGTGATCCAAAAGTAACCGAAAGAATCTCGATCACCGGCATCAGCGCCTTGGATCTGCCATCTCCATATCCCTGATATGTCTTGTGAACTGGTCTTTGCGTATGGCTTCGCTTGCGATTCTACGGTTTCGTTTTCAGGGTGGACAATTGGCAATCGCGACCCAAAATGCAAATCACTGGACGATGGATACGAGGCAGCTTCCATTGCAGTCTCAAACGTTGGTGAATACCAATCCACAAGATTTTTCTTGATAGACGCCCCATTTCGAACGATTGATGCCGCTTTGAGACTGGTAAGGTCCCTAGAATCACTGGTCGATCGCGGTTCCTGAAGATGGATTTTTTGGAGCCCAAAATCGGCAGCACTCATCAATTCTCCAGGATCGGTCACTGCGTTGGAGTTTGAGTCCAACCAGACTTTGACTTCCGCAAGTTCGATGGCCGACAGCGTTCCGTCTCGATTTCGATCGAGTGTTGAAAGCGGCTCAAAACCGTTCGACCATGGACCATTTGCTAAACCTGAGTGGAGTCCAGCCAGGTGTTTGCCTCCGAATGTCCAGTTGCCGAATAACTCAGACCCATTGTCGATCTGGCCATTTTGATTGATATCGATTGCGAGTAGTGGAAATTTAGCCGATCCACGCCAGTGCACCCATCGGGGGCCATCGTGCGGGTTCAACGGGAACTTCACTACTTTTGCAATTACGGTTGATAAGTCACCAAGTTCAATTGAGATTGGACTAAGGATCATGTCTAGAGAAAGGTCACCACATACCTTCTGCGAATCAACGTGATTCGTCACCTTGCAATTCTTGTCGATGTATCGACCTCGCAAATTATAAGGTTGGGCTAGTGATTTGAAAAAGTCACAAGCATTGCTTTTCAAATCGGCTCGGCAGGCATAGTAGCTGGACGCCCAATGCACAATTCGACGTGTTGCGTCGAGAGCGGACTTGTCCATAAAGAGCATATCCATCAAAACATCGTCGCCGCCATCGCCAAGCCAACCGACCTGGTTCATCCAGAAACCGTTCTCTTTGGTAGAGCTACAAGATTCTATTGGCTGCGTTTTGCGGCAGAGTGCAATCTGCTCTTCAACCAGTCGATCCAGGCAAGCAAGCTTTGCACCCGCTCCGTCGAAGAGCTTCCATCGAGAATCGTTGCTGCGCTTCGATTCCCATCGCACCATATCATCGTAAAAGGAACCGAGTTGGTTCATTTCTTTTGACTTGCTCAATGTGTAGTAGTCGCAATCCGCCATAACTTTGCAACTCATGCCGTCTCCGCCACAAACGCCGCAAGCATCGGCGACATTTGTGGATCCGCATTTGTTGTCACATCCCGAGGGAGCGGGTTTTCCACAGCCGCACCCAAGATCGCTGATCGAAAGATCACAGCCACATGGGGATGCGCAACTAGATTGTTGAAAGTACGAGGGCAGACTTGGCTCCTGGGAAGCGATGACATCCTCGGGCGACGATATCGTTCGGCCGTTGGTGGCGATCCCATACAAGCGATAGTCCAAAGATTCGCCGGATCCTGCGTTCAAAGTGATTCGCAATCGATCGACCTTGGACAAATCGGCAGTACCGAAGCAACTATCGAACTTGATACTCGCGATCGATGCATTCATGGAACTTGAAATTCGGCCTTCATTCCCGAACTGTGCGTTGCAAACACTGACTCGTTTTCCGCCGTCGGATTCGACATCTAACTGAATGGCATGGTTTCCGATTCGAGGAAGCATCCCTGCGAAACTAAAAGGGATCGCGAACGAATCCGCTCCTCCTCGCAGCAAATTGAGAGAACTGAACTCGTACGATACGGTCGCCTTAGTCAACTGGCCCCTCCCATTTCGGAACAGAATCATAGCGGGCTCATGGGCGATACCTGGAAATTGCTTGCCAGTCGGATGGCTTGGGCATTGTGCTGGATTATTGATGCAATTGATGACCAATAGTACGTCCAGTGGCGAGACATTTCCATCTCGATTGGCATCAAGCGATTTGTTTGGTTGAGTTGCGAATTGGCCTTCGCGTGAATTCAAGAAGTTGGTGATGAGTCCCGCATCAATGATGCTAACCAGTCCATCTGCGTTGACGTCAAGAGGATTAACGTCCGATGAGCTTCCTGTTGAACTTGGATCCAAAGCGAAAGCCGGGATCAGTAGGGTCGAATTGCCATCGCCAGAAGATTCCAATCGAACTGCTCGACTGGTTGTCGTTCTTGATAACACAGAGCTAACCGCCGGGGTCGACGAACCATCTCGTGTCGACGTTGTATTTGTAAGGACCATCGAATCCGCAGACCGAAAATCGTCAATAGGGAGCGCTATCACGCTCGTGTTGCAAAATAAGGCAAGGGCTAGCCCGACGCAGATTAAGATCAGTGACGTGACGCGATTCATGTTCTCCTATGGATTGGTTGAAGTTGGCCCAAATACTCCTAACATTTGAGTGTCGATTTGCCAACGCATGTTACTGATGCTGAAAACCGCAGCATGGATTCAAATCGCAGTGACGCTTCATCCGGTGCGATACTAATTCCAACGGATATCGATGTTCAACCTCTAGACAGCGAAAGGCAACCTATGACACTTCCAGACACAGTTAACCAATTGAAACCGATCAACTTTTTGGATGTGGGCCGAGTGGTGACGAAAAAAGCAGAGTTCAAACATTGCTCCCAAAGCCTACGTTGAATCGTCGCAGTTGCGGGCACTGGCCTTTTTGACATCGCCCGCCACTTCGAAAAAGTCGCACGATCAAACCAGTGCAACAGTTCTATCCTTTTAGACGACGGACACAAGCTGATTGGGCAATTTCGCGTTTGGTACTCCACGCAAGTGTCAGTACGTCAAAACTGAGTTGCGGCATGACAAACGCTGTTTGAAAATATTTTTTGTGGTGCGCAACGGCTACATTATTTTTCCGTTTACTGGGCAGAGAACAACCGAGTTGGTTAATTGCACTTCAAGTCATTTTGAGAAATTGGGCGAACGATGAATCTGATCAACCGCATTCAATTGCTGGTTGCGCTTCTGGCGCCGATCTTCTCCCTAAGTTGCCCAGAGGTAAGAGCTGAGGAACGATTAGCAGTAAGCCGGCTAATTAAGCCTGGATCTCAAATTACTTGGAAAAACGACGGCTACGACCGTGCAACGGTACACGAGTTGTTGATCGTCCAACAGAGCGGAACGACTTTTGAAGGATACTTTCGCGGTCCGTATTTGGAATATGAAGAAACCGCTTTACCATCTTATAGCAGGGTAAGTGGATACGTAAGCGGCGACTACTTTGTATGCACTGTATCTGAGAAGCGCTGGGCCAATGGCAAAGTGATCGATAGCCCACGAAAATTTGCTTGCCACGAAAACGCCGACCTTCAACTCAAAGACCTCCAAGTCAAACACTTAACTATTCGCGGAACTCCGCACGTCAAAATCGTTCAGCCTAGCGAATTGAAATCCCGGATTGAAAATGCTGAACGAGTATTTGCAACGGGTAGTGACAAATTGAAAGCAGCACAGCTAGCGGTCGACGCCATGTGTCAGCTTGGCGAAGCGATCGAAATCGAAAATAGTGGAGCCATTTTGGAAGATGGTCGCTTTTCGGTCAAATGGACGTTGCGGGATGAAGAATATACCGAGGCACAAAGAGAAGCCATCAAACGACACGTTCGAACACTCCAAAGCGTACACGAAGTTGTGGTTGGTCGGGGCCAATCGGATTCCCATTTTGAATTGCTTAAGTCAATCCCACATATTGACCTGCTCCGCATCAAAGCGTATCGAGGAGATGGTCTCGGAAAACTATTGACTGCGAAAGTCGATTCACTTCGATTGGAGCTTCTTTATTGGGAAGTATCGATTGAAAAGGTGTTCAATGACGCGAATCGAATTACATCGTTACGTGCATTGGCCCTCCAACGAATCTACTACGAAATCGATCGCAATACACCCAGGATGCAACCGGTTGCAATCACAAATGAAAAACTCAAGCGACTTGAGCTAAGCGGAAAATGGGAGACGAGCAATGAGCTTGAACTAGATAAGTGCAAACAACTTGAATGCTTGATTTATCCAGGTCAATTGACGCCTCAATCAGCGAAGTCGTTGAGCAATTTGAATTCGCTTCAAAAACTGACTTGTGCGTTTGAGAACGAAATCGTGTTTGAAAGCCTTCAATCTCGTTCTTTGAGCTCGTTGTATGCGTGCCAATTTGAACGAGACACTCCAATTCTCTCGATGCTAGAAAAAAGCAATCTGCCATCGCTGGAATATCTACATCTTCAAAACCCGCAAGCAGGCGGAGACCTCGAGTTCTTCCTGCGATTAAAGTCAAAATCCATTTCGGCGGAGGAAATGGACTGTCACAAGGAAATGGAAAGAATGCGATGTTCAGATGAGTTCAAACCCGCTTGGGGACTGGAACGATACCGAAAATTTGGGAATGTAGATCAACCAATATCTGGCTTAAATGTCTACCGATCTCAAGCGAACCTCGCGAGAGGACGGCCCAATTCTCCAAGTGCTAGTTCTAAATCAATTCGAGATCTGCAAGGATGTTGCGACAGGCTATTCCACGAGGGAGTAATTTCCAAGCAAGTATTCAAAGACTTTTTTCGATTCACTTATCCATTCACGTTGGTTTGGTGTGACGAGTCACACAAAGCGTTTTTCAACTTCGAAGAACTCAGAGCGCTCGACGAAGCTGCCCGTGCTCAACGAAACTGACAACTGAACTACCGTCCGTCAACTTGCTTAAGTACTTAACTCGAAGCTCATCTTCCCCAAGGGCATCATGGCAAGCAAACAACTTCGCGCCGAGTGTGAAGCCTTAGTACAAGTACGTCGACAAATACGCGTTTTTACTTAATTTGGAAACACCAAATCGGCCAGCCCGACGCAAAGGAAATCCACAATCACTTGAACTTCGGTATTGGCTGCTGCCACATCAAGCCCTCGATCGAAGTTGAAGAGCATTTTGTGGTCGGCGGTTCGCTCAACCCAAAGCTTCGAGATTCTGCTCTTGCCCAATTCGTAATTCTCGAAATCGGCATGCTCGCCAAAGGCCAAAGCGTTGAACTTGTATTGGTCGTTCACTGTTCCAATCACCCAGGTACCGCCAACCATGGAGCGTCGATTAATCTTGGTGATCGTCAGGTTTATGTCTATGTCGATTTCAGTGGCGTTGCTCTTCTTTTCCATCGATGTGCCTCGTTATTTGAAACGGTTGGTGTATCACTTTTCGCTGACACACATATGCCGCGTTTTTGGAACGTCATCAAGCGCGTTGATGAAAGCTTCTTGAATTCTTTTTCACCGAGCAAATTGGTGTTGTAATCATCTATGACGACATGTTTCCCAATTCCGTTTACCTCAACACCGTCTCGAACCGTCGGTCGATACGAAGCCGTTTCGCCCATGCGTCGGTAAGTTCACGGTCGCGATTGGGATCATCTGGAATCGAATCACTAATTGCCAACAGGGTCGGCACCAACTTCTTTGTAGCTGGCAGCTATGAATGGAGTGCCAATTGCGGTCTCATTCCAAAGCCCCGCCCAAAATTGTGCAAAAGCAGAACTCATCGAAGCATTCGTGTCGATGATTTCCTTTGGGGTAATCGCTTTGATTTGAGGACTCAGTTCGTGCATGGAATCTTGAGCTGCTGTTCGATATTCTTTCGTTGAGGAGGACGAAAACGTGGGTAATTGTCATAAAAGTGCTTATCCACACGAATGGCAATGCGAAATGACCGCAACTGCCAACCAAGACTATTTCCATATTGCGTCGCCAATTGCGGAATGACGTAAGATGGAATGGATGAGTTCGTTTTGGCGTGTTCTCGGACCAGCTTTAGGACATGCCCTTTCATATTTGGCTTGGAAACCAGATCGAATCTCGACTCCTTTATTTGCTTCAATCGTTCTAAGTGCCAGCATGCTTTGGAATGCAACGAGGTAAGGAAATACAACTTCGTGTTTCTTTTCATGAAGGAGCAGATGAACAGGCTGGTCTTCTCTAGCATTCCGAATCGTTTCAAGTCCAGTAAAATTGGGATCACACTGGATAATCACGGGCTCGCCGTTTCCATTCGGCTAATGAATTCTCGTTGCAAGTCAATCAGATTCAAGGGAATTCCAGTTAGTCGAAAGTCGTAGTTGAGATGCAAGCCAATGATTTTATCGGAGTTTGGGGATTGCCGTTATGGACGCGTGTTCCTTGAAGGACACCGGATCGGGCACATCGATTCGAAGCCCTATCTGGTCTTTGATTCAACACAAGAAATCCGTATCGATGCAAGTTGCCAACATACTTGAACGGAAAAGCCAGGAAAAATTTGGAAAAGAAATCCAGCGTGACCAGACGTGTCACAGAACGGGAAGAAAATCGTAGTGAGATATTTGGGAGTCGGCAAATGGTCTAGACTGTTGAGTACGTCCCGTGTTTTGACTATCGAGCGAGAGCAATGAAGCTAAAGAAAGCAAGAGTTACGAACTATCGCTGCGTCGATGACAGCGAAGAATTTTCCATTGGGCAGACGACGTGTTTGGTCGGTAAGAATGAGTCAGGCAAAACAACGGTACTGCGCGCATTGGAAAAGTTGCATCCTTTTGAAGGTTCGAGTGAATACGATCGGACTCTCGATTATCCGAGACGTTTCCTAACGGACTACGAAGAAAGGCATGGGGACTCGGAAGCCGAAGTCGTTTCTACGGTTTGGGAGCTTGAGCCGGTCGAGATCGATTGTCTGACAAAAGAGTTTGGTGAGGGATGCCTGACTTCAAACCAGATTCAAGTATCCAAACTATATGGCGAGTCCAAACAACGTTGGATCGTTAAGTTGAATGTCGCGACGATCATGCAGAATCTCGCGAAATCGAGCGGTGTAACTCCGCCAGAGCTTGCCAATCTTAAGCCTCATTTGGCAAACGAGAGTGCTTTCATCGGCTATTTCAACGGAATTGAAACCGAGAAGCCTTCTGCTTTGGTAACGCTTCACGGAAAGCTGATGTCGTTTCGCAATCATGAGATCCTACTGCAAGCGTTCGACCTGCTCGATGACTTTATGCCAAAGTTCTTTTATGTATCCGCATACGATCGAATGCCCGGTAAGGTTTCTGTCAACGATCTCGTCAATAAAAAGGCTGCGAAAACGATCAACGATCAGGAAAAGATCTTTGTCGATTTACTTGCGTTTGCAGGAACTTCGATCGAAGAGTTTCAAAATCCACAGAAATCGGAGGAACTAACCGCGAAAGTAGAAGCCGCTTCAATCAAAATTAGTCGACAGATTTTCGAGTACTGGTCGCAAAACAAAAATCTAAAAGTCCAAATCAAGATTGAATCAGGAAGACCCGCTGACCCATCTCCGTTCAACGGAGGCGACGTAATCCATGCCAGGATTTACAACACACTTCATGAAATGACCGTCCCGTTCGATGATCGCAGCGCAGGATTCACATGGTTTTTTTCCTTCCTTGTCAAATTCTCGCAGGTCAAGAAGCATCATGGCAGATTGATTATTCTGCTCGATGAGCCTGGGCTCAATTTGCATGCCAAAGCGCAGTCAGACCTTCTCCGATATGTTAGGGAAAAGCTGGAACCAAACCACCAAGTTATCTACACCACTCACTCCCCATTCATGATTCCTGCCGATGACCTATCATCGGTTCGAACCGTTGAGGATGTTGTGATTAAAGACCTCGATGGAAACGTCGAGCTAAGAGGAACTAAAGTCGGTGATCGCGTACTCAGCACCGATCGTGATACGTTGTTTCCTTTGCAGAATGCATTGGGATATGAAATAACCCAATCGCTGTTCATTGGCCCGAACTCCCTGCTTGTTGAGGGACCCTCGGACTTGCTCTATTTGCAGGTTTTTTCCAATACATTGCACAAGATGAAGCGAGTGGGACTGAGTGAACGATGGACGATATGCCCAGTAGGAGGTGTAGATAAAGTCGCAAGCTTTGTTGCGCTATTTGGAGGTAACAGGCTCAATCTAACTGTCTTCACTGATTTTGCATCTGGCCAAAAGAAAAAGATGGACGACCTTCGGAAAAGTGAGTTGATCCGCGATGGGAGCCGAGTAATACTTGCAACCGATCTGACCGGCACCGCGGAAGCTGATACTGAGGATCTGTTTGGACGAAGAGCGTTTCTGCAGCTTGTTGACGCATCGTACGGTTTAGCCAAGGGCAAAAGCGTTGAGAAAGCTCTGGCCGCTGGTAAAGGTATTCGAGTAGTCAAGGATGTTGAGGACTATTTCAATTCGAGGCCAGAACTTGGTGATCCATTTAGTCATTTCGAGCCAGCTCGCTGGTTGGTCTGCAATCCAATGTGGCTAGCAGAAAATGGAACAGAGCTGAAGGACGCATTCGATCGATTCGAAAAGCTATTTGCAAAAATAAATGGTTTCCTCTCGACGACCTAAGCACTGATTGACCGTCAACAATCCATCGATTCCGACCCCTTTGAGTTGTGATGCATCTTCCGCATTGAACACAACTTGGAATCTTTTCGAATCGAATAGTCGTTTCGCTGTTTGTTCGCCCGTGATTCTCAGCCGCTAGCAAATCCGCTATGATCTATTGGCATAGGCTTGGATGAATTGGACAAACGACACCAATTTTGGGTGTTCCGGTTCCCTTTGGCGTCATCGGTTTGGCGAGAAATCACATGAAAAGCGTTACCGACGAGCGTTGGTTGTCTCTCGAAGAAATTGCGACTTACCTCGGGATTAAACGAGATACCGTTTACAAGTGGATCAATCGAAAGAGGATGCCAGCCCACAAGGTCGGCAGCCTGTGGAAGTTCAAGAGAGACGAGATCGACGAATGGGTACGGTCCGGCGATGCACGAGAATCAGTTGAGTCGAACAAACCGAGATGAAGGGCAGCACCGTCGAAACCAATATGTCAGCACCATTGATGCGCCTCGTCGAAGCCGTCGAGCAAGCAGCCGGCCAGTATTACCGGCTGGTGATCGTTGCTGGGGTGCCTAGATCGGGCAAAACGGCCATGGCGCAGTCGCTTGCGACGGCCCGTGGCTATCCTCTTATCAACGTCAATCTGGAGTTAAGTAAACGACTGTTAGACCTAACGCGAGTCCAGCGTTCACGTCAGGTTGAAAGGCTACTCAAAGAAGTGATCGCTAGCTTCAGTGGCAACGTTGTAATTCTCGACAACATCGAACTACTCTTTGATACCGCTCTCGAACTCGAGCCGCTTCGGTTGCTCCAAGGTGCAAGTCGGAATCGAACGATCGTTGCCACATGGAATGGTAGCTTTAACAACGGCACGCTTGCGTACGCGAAACCGGGGCAACCGGAATTGGTTCAGTTCAAACAAATCGAACCCCATCGATGTCGCCGGGCGATAAAGAAGCATGGCCATATTCACGCAGAGGGTCGAGCGTGTACTTTTCGCCGACGGGAAAACAGTTTTCATCATCAAAGAAGTGTTTGCCGATCAGCCGGCAATAGAGAGCCTTTTCCTTACGGGTCTTGGCATTCAATCGCAATTCACCCAGGGATCGCTTAAAGATAGCTGTGTCGCATTGAACTGGGCGATAACAGAACAAGTTGGTGCCAATGAAACAGCCTTTTATTATCTCATCAGAAAACAATCTCGGAATTGGCAAGGTAGTTGATCGGGATGGTGATCAGGTGGTCGTCGAGTATTTTCGATCGATAGCTGATGAGTCTCCAATCCGCAGCCAACAACAATTCCAAAGTCTCAAACAAAAGACCCTCGCATCTCAAACTCGCGTTTACTGGCGAGATCCAAGCGTTTTCGCGTGGAAGGTTGGCCGGGTACTTGACTATCAAAAAGATGACGAATGTTATCTCGTTCGTTTTCCTAACGACGAGTCTCGGTTGATCCACAGCGATGAGCTTCAAGTTCGCTGTGCACTCCCAATCACCGAACCTACGGATCACCTCGCATACCAACTTAACGAGACCGCGTTTTGGCATTCAGCTAGGTCGGAATTTGTCCGACATTTACTTGAGCAGCAAAGGGTGAGTCGCGGTCTTACGGCACTTTTGTCCTCGTCCGTTGAGATAGTGGCTCATCAAGCGTCAGCGATTCAGCGAGTGCTGCTCGATCCGTTTCAGCGCTACTTGCTCGCCGATGAAGTGGGTCTCGGGAAAACTATCGAAGCGGGAGTTCTCATTAAACAATTTACGATTGATGAACCCGACGACCACGCAACGCTGGTGATCGTGCCTGAGACACTGATAATTCAGTGGCAGCAAGAGCTTACGCATCGCTTTCACTTAGGCCATTTGCTCGACGAGTCCATTCATCTCGTAAGCAGTCGCAACCAAGTAGCAATCAAACAACATGTGGTGACGGCAAAGATGATCGTCGTTGATGAAGCCCATCACCTTTCGTCGTGGGCTTGGTCAATACTCGACAGCGAGCGTGAAACGTTCGAATTGGTGAGTCAGGCAACGAACGATCTCAGACGACGCGTGCTCTTGCTTTCCGCAACGCCTGTGTTGCACAATGAAAAATCATTCCTTGCCATGCTCCACTTGCTCGACCCGCTAGTTTATCCGCTCAACAGCCTTGATTCGTTTAAGGACCGAGTGCGTTTGCGACAAGAGATTGCAGAATGCATGTTGTCGCTAACCGAGACGGAGTCCAATTTCTTCTTAGCTGATGCAATGGAAGATTTGGGAAACCTGCTAACTCAAGACGCGGAGTTTCAGTCGCTGCGCGCGGAACTGGACAAGTTGCTGGAAATCGACGTGGCCGAAGATGACCTAAAGCGTAACGAGTTGATCTGTGCGATCCGAACGCACGTCAGCGATATGTGGCGACTTCACCGACGGATTCTGCGAAGTCGTCGGAACGACCAAACCTCTGTGTACTTGCCCGGTCGTGGTGGTGCGAAACGAATACTTTACGACTGCGAAAACGAGAGTAGTCTAGCTCAAGCGGTCGAAGCGTGGAGACTGTGTGTTTCGGCAGCGTGTTTCTCGTCGCCAGAAAGCGAGAAACGATTGGCAAACATATTAGCTCGCACGGTCGAAGAATACGCCGCGACCGAACCACGTCAGTTGGTTGACTGGGCCACTGATCGCCTGCGTGGTAGAGTCGAGATTGACATACATGCGTTTCCGATCCGCGATGGCGAAGGTGAACTCCTAACTCAAATTGCCCGTGCTGCCAGGGAATGCGATCATGGACCGAAATTGCAAAAACTACTTGCTCTCGTAGGCAATTCGGAGGAAGCTAATTCCTACGTTGTTTTCACCGATGCAAAGTCGACCGCCGATCACGTTTTCGTGTTTCTCGATCTGCGGCTTCCAAAAGGAAGAACACTCAGACACTCGACTACTAATCAGCAGTGGCGACAATTCCGCAGCAGCCACAATGGATACGTGTTGGTTTGCGACCGCAGTGCCGAAGAAGGACTGAATCTACAAAAGCGTGGCACGGTCGCAATTCATTTCGACCTCCCCTTCTCGCCGAATCGCCTCGAGCAACGCATGGGCCGCCTCGACCGTTTTGGTCAAGGGATGCCGGTGCAGACTGCCGTCCTGGTGAGTGAATCTTCGCCGATGCAAAAGCGATGGTTCGAATTGCTCGATAGTGCGCTGAGCGTATTCGATCGCTCGATTGCCACTCTGCAATATGTGATCGAGGATTCTTTACAGCAGGTCTGGAACGAATTCCTTGACTCAGGTGCTGATGCGTTCGCCGAAGCGATTGAGAGACTCGGCGGAGAGGACGGAACGGTGGCGAACGAGTTAAAACGAATTCGAGCCCAAGACAACATTGACTCGTATGACTCTGAGCAACTCACTCAGACGATGGCCGATGAATTGGAAAATAGTGACCGTCAATTAGCTCGTTCCTCCCTGCAGATTTTTTCTAACTGGGCGGTTACTAACCTTGGATTTCGTAGGTCCGGCGAAGAGTCCCGAGTTGACGAAGTCTTCTCCTATCAGTTTTGTAGGCGTGTTGATTCAGGCTATCGTCCGCGCGGCCAAGACACACTAATTCCGCAGGACGAATTCGAGTCTCGCTTCCGGCGTTCGATTGATAACGTGTCTTGCGAGCTTCCGACTCGATATGTTTCGGTTCCTCTGACGTTCGATCGGGTGGTCGCTCAGGAACGATCGACGCGACTTTTAAGGGTAGGCGATCCATTTATCGACGCATTTGAGCAGTACGCACGATGGGATGACCGTGGCGTATGCTTCGCATTCTGGCGACATTGCCCCGCGTACAAGCCAACAGACGATCCAGATATTTTCTTTCGTTTCGACTATGTATTGTCGCCGAATCCGAAACCGTTGCTTGATCTGTGCGATGGTACTGAGGGAGCGAATATCAATTCGCTGCTCCGCCGCAGTCGAGCCATAATGGAACCTCGCTTCACGACCGTTTGGCTTGACTCTAATCTCGATCGGGTTCTGCCAAACGACGCACGCTTTGGTCCACTGTTGAAGACTCCCTTCGGAAAATCGGCGCACCCTTGGGGTCGGGACTTCAATTTGAATAGTGATCGTTGGAATTCGGCGGCCACACTCTACGACATGTCGTTGTGGCGAGATCTGTGTTTTGCAGCTCGGCGAAAGTCAGAAGTGATCCTCAGGGAACATTCAAAGTTGCCCGAACTATCAGCGGATTGCATTCGGCGTGCGAAGAAACTTGCTCAGCGAGTTGAGCAACAGTACCAATCACGATTAACAATGGCGAAAGGACAAATTCGTGATTCGCTTCAAAGTGAACTCGATTTTGAAACTGCGTTTTTAGCTGCACAGATTGAATCGTTCGCTCAACCGGAACTGCGAGCAGATTCTGTTGGTGCGGTTTTCCTATCGTGTAGGAGTCCGTTCACGGAGCGGAATGAAAGTCGCGGACGGAGGGATGACGATTGAGCGACTTTGATCGACTTCAGGAAGCGCTGCGTTTTCTGCCCGACACGAATCGTTTGACCCAGCGGTTTAGTGATCGCAGTTGTGAGCAGTTTCGTCGAGCCATTGTCTCACTGAACGATAGCCCGTCAGCAGTTGGTTCAGGTGATCTAGCTGGGCTTGCACGGCATGTGATGTATCGAGCGGCACTTACAACAACCGACGTAGAATATGTTTGGACTGTTCCGAAATCTGATCCGTGGCCCTCAAAGGAACTTTGGAACGAATCACACATTGACGTGATTGCGGATGACCAACAGTCGTTTCGATTGAGAACCCGTAAGGCATGGTCGGCAAGTTGGCTCGAGAACAGTCTGGATTTCGATCCGTTTGAAGCGGCGTTTCGAGAGACTCCCCGTCGGGTCGGTTGGCCTTCCTGCCCACACTTGCCGCTCGATACGGCGCTTCAATACGGATTGCGATTGCCGTTCACGGGATACCAAGGACCGGGGCAACGATTGGCGGTTCGATCAGCATTCTTTCTCCGGCCCGGCGGTACACTTGTCGTAAATCTGCCGACGGGCACCGGAAAGAGTCTAGTTGCTTGGGCACCTGCATTGCTCTCTGAACA